>CAZYER010000005.1:0-46002 GCA_964646525.1 uncultured Francisella sp.
CAGGGTTTCATCATGTAACCAAACCTCAACCTTAACTTGTCCATTAGGTGCGGTATAGAGTAGAAACTCAGTGGCTTGGTCTTGGATGGATAAGCTATTCATCACGTATCAGTCTTGGCTGGAGTTGTTTTGTGAAGATATTCTTCAATTCCATCCAGCAAGCATTCGTAGCCTAGTTCGGCAAGCCAGTCGAAACAAAGGTCTTCTAAGTGGTTTTCGGTCATGATTATGCTCCGTATTTTATTATTGCCGCTGTTTAGCTGACTCGTAGGCTTGTTCTTTATCTCGTTTGCCAATAGCAATCACAAACACTACGACACGCTCATCTTGCACCTGATAAACCAGTCGATATCCACTTTGACGCAGTTTGATTTTGTAGCAGTTATCGAACTCGCGCAAACGATTCGCTTCAATTTTTGGATTTTCTAGCACTTGTGCTAACTTCTTCTTTAGCTGGGCTTGAATAGTTGCATCCAGTTTGTGCCACTCTTTCAATGCGCGCTGGTCAAATTCAAGACTATAGCGCATCTAAACTTACCGCTATGGGTTGTGGATTTTGCAATCTTTCCCGAACGGTCTGCAATAGTGCCTGATCTTCTTCGTTGAGCAACACGGGCTTGAACGGTAGCTTACGGTGTTGAGCGACATACTCTAGGGTTTGACGCAACAATTCCGAAGGGGTGATTTGCAGTTGCTGTAAGGCTTGATAGGCATCATGTTTTAATTTTTCATCGACACGAATGCTAATGGTACTCATGCTGATCTCCTTTGTTATGACGTTTGTCATAACAATTGTAACACAACAGTTGTGTGCTCTATCTGTCGATTTATGTCGATGTTATCGACATATTTTAGAAACGTGTCGATTTTTTGGCTTAAAATCGACATATCAATACTCGGAGCTCGACTTTGAATACTCGTATCTGATGGCTGAATGTTCGCAGCAGCTCCGAACTTTTCAATGCCGTGCCAATTCATCGAAACACTACTTCGATTTGCGATGAAATAAATTTTACACTGTCATTAATCCGATGCTTGCATTTTACGGTCATGGTGGTTATATTAATTTCCAATATGCCCGACGCCTCTGTTCAATTTTATTGAATACGCGTCGGTTTTCATTTATTGCCATAGTTCCCATTGGCTTACCTGTTCAGTCCAGCCCATGTCCTCTAATTGAATACAGCCATTAGATACGGTTGGAAAGCCTTGTAACAATTCAAACAATCGAATCGACCAAGTTGAATTAGGACTAATGGTGCGTAGCATTTATTGCATGATGCACAAATAATAAAAAAACACGAGCGTTGTTCTGTTGTGCCCATTGTTCATCTTTTTGCCAAATAGGCGCACGATCCAGCACGTTAATATTCCATAAGCGGCTATGGTGTGCTGACATGAGGACAAAATCATGCTTTTCGATGTCGGCTAGGCTGGCAGAAAAACACAAGCCTTTTTCATCGGCATAGGCTTCACCATCGCTAAAGTCTGTGCCACGCCAACGGTGATACAGTTGAGCGATTTTGTGTAAGTCATCGTCGCTAAATTCAATTTGCGTGCGCGAAATACGTCCCGAAGCAGCATTGTGTGCATCGATAAATAACACCTGTCCTGTGCGGTCGATACATAAACGGCTAAGTCGCCTGTTTTTGTAACTGCTTTTGGTGGGCATCCTTAAACTTTGCCGACTGAACGAACATACCGCCCGAACCACAGGCAGGGTCGTAAATTTTACCTTTGAAAGGTGCGAGAATTTCGACCAGCATATTCACCACTGACTTGGGCGTGTAGAACTCACCGGCCTTTTGCCCTTCGTTAATGGCAAACTGACCCAAGAAATACTCGTACATCTCACCAAACACATCACGACTGCCGTGGTCTTCGGGATTAAATGTTAGCCGAGCGACAATCGCCATTAATTCGCCTAATTTACCAGGCTCTAGAGCTAAGCGTGAAAATTCGCGGTAAAGCACACCACGTAAACTGGGGTTGGCTGTTTCGATGACTTGCATGGCAGCATCGAGTTGTTGCGCAAAGTCGGGTGCGGCGGCTTTTTCGAGCAGCGTTGCAAACTTAGCCTCTGGCGGAATTCAGAATACATTGTCGGTGGAGTAGAAGGTGGGGTCTTCACGGAAAATGAGCGCATTTTCGGCGCGGATTTCTTCGTCGTCGATAAACAGATCAGATTGCGGGTCGGCTAGGCGTTGTTCGATCACCTTGCCTTGAGCTTCGAACATGTCCGACACATATTTTAAAAACACCAGACCCAATACTCGGCAGCGGATACTGAGCCACGTAATTTGTTAGCCGCCGCCCATAGAGCGCTTTTGAATTCTTCAATGGACATGAATAGTTCTTGATTTGTCTTTCTGAAAATATGACCAAATTGTAAGACATAAACACGATGATTGCTAACCTAACAGCCATTGCAGGCTATAATAAGACCATTACAGTGAATTATTGGGATGCAAGCTGCGTGTTATGTCCAGTTTAACTTTTTTCAAAATGCATGGCTTAGGCAATGATTTCATGGTGTTTGACGCCATTCATCAAGACGTTCACCTGTCGCCAGATCAAATTCGTCGCTGGGCGAGTCGTCACACGGGCGTTGGCTTCGATCAACTCTTGTTGGTAGAAGGTCCCCAACAGGCGGGCGTTGACTTTCGCTATCGTATTTTCAATGCCGACGGTTCAGAAGTAGCGCAGTGTGGCAATGGCGCGCGTTGTTTTGCGCGTTTCGTGCGTGAACAAGGCTTGTCGGATAAAGATGAGTTAATCGTCGAAACAGCATCGGGCATTATCAAACTCTATCATGAAGCCAATGGTGTACGGGTGAATATGGGTGCGCCACGTTTTGAACCACAAGACATCCCCTTAACGCTCATTCGTGCTCCACATTATTTATTATCGCTGGCTGATGAGGTGGTGACTTTTTATGCCGTGTCTATGGGAAATCCGCACGCGGTGATTGAAGTCGATGATATTGATAACGCTGATGTGGCTGCTATTGGCGTTGCTTTGCAAGCGCGTAGCGATATTTTCCCTGACAGTGTGAATGTGGGCTTCGTGCAGATCATGAGTCGAGATGAAGTGCGCTTGCGTGTTTACGAGCGCGGCTCAGGCGAAACCCAGGCTTGCGGTACGGGCGCATCGGCAGCGATGGCGGCATTGCGTTTGGCCGATTTAGTGAATGAGAAGGTGCGTGTGCGGTTGCTTGGCGGCGATTTAATGATTCGCTGGTCGGGTGATGAAAGTGAACCTCTCTGGATGACAGGTCCTGCTGAAACGGTATTCAAAGGAATCATTGAAGCATGAGTGAGTCAGCTCCAGCTCAGTTAAGTTCGGCCAAAGTGGTTTCTTTTGTTGACAAGCAATTGCAGTTGACACAACAGCGTCAAGCGCAGTTGGAAAGCTCTTTGTCTGAAATGATGGAAGCCATCGAAGATAATGCGCGTTTACAGTTAAACTTGCATGACTTAACCTTAGAAGTTATGCAAGCACAGAGCTTAGAGCAGGCTATCCAGCTGATGAAGCAAGGATTAAAACAGCGTTTTGATCTGCGCGATGTTCAGTTATGGGGACAATCTCATTCTCTGTTGCCCAAGGCTGTTCCGACCGAAGCTATGTCGTATTTTTTAGCCCACATGCAAGCGAATGCGATTGCTTTTGGTGCTGTCACAGCTTTCCCAACCGAAGTTTGGGGCGCAACAGGTGTCGCATCAGGTTGTGCTTTTCGCGTCAGTGCTTTCGGGCAAGCTTATGGGGTGCTGGTGCTAGGGCGTGGAGATACTTTGTTCGATGAAGCCGCTGACACCTTGTTTTTACAGCAATTTGTTAATGTGATGGGCTTATGGCTGGCACATTTAGGCGCAATCCCTGCCGATTTAAATGATTAAATATGATTAAAGGAAACTGTTTGAATGAGTAGTATTGAAATGCATTCAACCACCATTTTGTGTGTGCGTAAAGGCAATATGCTGGCGATGGGGGGAGATGGTCAAGTAACCCTGGGTCATGTGGTGATGAAAGGCAATGCACGTAAAGTACGTCGCTTGAATCAGGGCAAGGTATTAGCTGGTTTTGCGGGCGCAACGGCTGATGCGTTTACGCTGTTTGAGCGTTTTGAAGCGAAATTACAAGCGCATTCAGGTCAGTTATTACGTGCTGCGGTTGAAATGGCAAAAGATTGGCGCACCGATAGGGCTTTGCGCCGCTTAGAAGCGATGTTGATTGTCGCTGACTTATCGGGCATGTTGGTGATTTCGGGTAATGGCGATGTCATTGAACCCGAAAAATCCTTAGTCGCTATTGGTAGTGGTGGTAGCTACGCTACTTCTGCGGCGACCGCTTTGTGGGATAATACTGACCTGACCGCTGCTGAAATTGTTGAAAAAAGTTTGAAAATTGCCGGTGATATTTGCATTTATACCAATCATCACCTAACCTTAGAAGTTATGACAGAGGAGTCTTAATCAATGCAAGAACCATCTTTATTTGAAAAAGTGTTTGAAGTTGCTTTATGGCGCAGTCGCTTGGTGGTTTACCTAGCGGTTGTTTGCTCGATGTTGGCAGCTTTTGCTTTGTTTTATGTCACGGTGGTTGAGGTTTATTATACCTTGGCGCACTTGACCCATTACGCAGGCTTAGATGATGTGGCTCGTGCTGAATTGCGTGCCAATACGGTGGCGCATATTGTCGGTTCGGTTGACGGGTTTCTTTTGGCAATTGTACTGTTAATTTTTGCTTTTGGTATTTATGAGTTGTTTATCTCGGATATCCGTTGTGCTGCCGATGGTCGTTCAAGCAAAGTGTTAATTATTGAGTCGTTAGATGATTTAAAAAGTCGTTTGGCGAGCGTCATTCTAATGATTTTGGTGGTTATTTTCTTTGAACATGCTATTCACTTTCAGCCGAATGGTATTATGGATTTACTCTACTTTGCTGTAGCCATTTCATTGATTTCATTGGCATTGTATTTATTGCATAAGAGCCATGAACATCCCGAACATGGTTACCTAGCGCATGGCGAAGCGGTTCCTGATCATAAGGCTCACTAATGAGTCAGCGTCCGCCTAAGGTCGTCGCACAACAACAAATGGCGCAATCGCGCCATTTTTGCATTGAGCAACAACAACTGGTGTTTAGTAATGGCGAAGAGCGTACCTATGAGCGTTTAGTCACACGAGGACATGGCGCGGTACTGGTGGTGCCTTTATTGGATGCTGAACATTTCTTGTTGATTCGAGAGTGGGGAACGGGTACAGGACGTTATGAGTTGGGTTTCCCTAAGGGCAAAATTGACGCCGGGGAAACGCCAATAGAAGCCGCTTTGCGTGAGTGTATGGAAGAAGTCGGTTATGGGGCTGAGCGCTTGACGGCACTCCATGTACCCTTAACTTTGGCACCTGCCTATATGACGCATCGCATTCATGTTGTGTTGGCGGATGGGCTTTATCCCGCCAGCGCAGAAGGCGATGAACCCGAACCCTTAGAAGTGGTGCCTTGGCGTTGGGATAATTTAGATGTGTTGATGATGCGTGATGATTTCACCGAGGCTCGCTCTATTGCCGCTTTGTGGTTGGCAAAACGTCATTTAAGAGATAATCGTGACCGCATCGCTTGATTTGCTTTCATTATTGCCATCGGTTGAGCGCATTGCTCAACAGGCGGGTGAGGTGATTTTGCCTTACTTCAGCGCTTCCGTTAGTTTTGATGCTAAAGCCGACGGCTCTCCGGTAACTCAGGCAGACAAAGCTGCTGATAGCCTAATTCAACAAGCCTTGCGTGAATTAACACCGAGTATCGCTATTTTAAGTGAAGAAATGGATCAGCCATTAACGCCCGAACAACGTTTGTCCTTATCGACCTTATGGCTAGTTGATCCCTTGGATGGAACGCGTCAGTTTATTCGTGGTGATTCTGGGTTTTCAGTGAATATTGCCTTGATTGTGAATCATCAACCGATATTGGGGGTGGTCTATTCGCCTGTGGAAGCTATTGGTTACAGTGGTATTGCAGGTGAGGGAGCTTGGCGTTGGCAGGGCAAACAGCGTAACGTCATACAGGTTTCAGCTGTTGCAGAGCCCATGCGTGTGGTGACGGGTTTTTCAGCCACTCGACGTGGCGAAAAAACACGCGCATTTTTAAGCGCTTTGCCCAGTTATGAATTGATTGAGCTGGGCAGTTCGTTAAAAATGTGTCGCATTGCTGAAGGCTTGGCGGATGTCTATCCGCGCTTTGGACTGACCAGCGAATGGGACACGGCAGCGGCACAGGTGGTGTTGAATGAAGCGGGCGGTGCTCTGTGTGGATTGGATGGGCAAGCTTTAACCTACAATGCGCGAAAGACGTTAGAAAATCCCCCCTTTCTTGCGGTAGGAGATCCCTGTTATCCTTGGCCACTGGAAGTGGTTAAGACCTTATGATTGAAGCCTTGGCAATTGTCTTTTTAGGCTTGTTAGTCGCTTGGCTGGTGGTGCCAGCACTGAAAATTTTGCGCTGGCTACTGGCGTTGATTTTGGTGTTGATTCTATTGTTTTTTGTTATGCCTTGGCTGTTAGTGCAGTGGTCTTCTTCCTTAGGGCTCTAGCTAACATTTGCTCTGCATGCGCTAAAGTTTCATTACTCGCTTCTTGTGTTCCCACCATGCGCGATAATTCACTGACACGCTCACTGCTCGTTAAGTTACGCACTTGCGTTAGGGTTTGCTCGCCATCGGTTTGTTTAGCAATATGCCAGTGTTGATCGCCCCAGGCGGCCACTTGCGCTTGATGCGTGATACACAGCACCTGTTTATGCTGGGCAATTTTAGCCAGTTTCTGGCCGATACTATCGGCAATGCCGCCACCCACACCGACATCGACTTCATCAAAAATAAGTGTGGGTAGGGCAATTTGTTCGGCAACACAGACTTCAATTGCTAAACTAATCCGTGCTAACTCACCCCCAGAGGCGACTTTGCTCATGGGATAGAGCGTTTGACCGGGATTAGCAGAGAAATAGATTTCACATTGATCGAGTCCGTTGGCGTGTGGCTGGCTCAGGGGGTTAAAACGCCACTCTAAGCGACTGTGCGTCATGCCCAGTTGATGCAGTTCTTGCATGACCAGCGCGGCGAGTTGTGGCGCAACGGTTTGACGCTGTTCGCTGAGCTGCTGGGCTATCTGCTGATAGTGTTGAAGTGCTTGTTCGCAGGCATGAGCAAGAGAGTCTCTATTAGCATCTTGAGCTTCAAGGGCATCAAGTTCGGTGTTGATATCCACTTTTTTACGCCATAATTCATCGGCTGTGACAAAGTACTTTTTGCTTAAGCGATGCAGTTCAGACAGTTGACTGTCGAGTTCGGCTAACCGATGGTCATCGACTAAGGTATGTCGTGCTCGGTGATGCAATTGATCTTGAATGTCGCCTAACTCTAATAAACTCGCTTGAAACTGTTCAATCAGTGGTGTCAAGCTATCGTCATGTGCTTGAATCGATTCCAGACACCTTAATCCCTGGTTGAGTTGTGTCATGATGCCTTGGCGGTCGTGTTCAAACAGGGAGAGGGTTTGTTGTAGTTGTTGCGTAATTTCGGCAGCATGTGCCAGACGAGCGTGTTCGCTGGTTAGGGTTTCGTAATCGCCCTCGGCTAGGTGCATGTCTTTTAGCTCATCGGCTTGAAAACGCAATAGCGTTAAGCGTTCCTGACGTTGTTGTTCACTGGTTAGCAGCTGTTGCTGTTGCTGATGAAACTCATGCCATGCTTGCCATGCCTGTTTGACTTGTTTGCGTAGTGCGTGGTTTTGGCTCCACGTATCAATTAGTGACAGTTGGCGTTGTGCTGTCAGCAGTGCGTGATGTTCGTGTTGACTGTGTAATTCAATCAGCATTTCGGCCAGTTGGCGCAGTTGTGCGAGTGTGACACTGGTACCGTTAATATACGCCTTGCTGCGGCCATCCGCATTAATGACTCGTCTGAGTAAGCATTGCTCTTCATCGGCTAATTCTTGTTCTGCTAACCAGAGTTGTGCGCTAGGCAACACCGACACATCAAATTCGGCACTGACTTCGGCTTTATCACAGCCAGGACGCACCCAAAACGGCTGAGCTTTATCACCCAACACGGCACCTAAGGCATCGAGTAGCAGCGATTTTCCCGCCCCCGTTTCACCCGTTAATACCGTTAAACCTGCTTCAACCGCCAGTTGTGCTTCATCAACTAAAACAAAATTACGAATATGTAGATTATGTAACATGTTTACTTAGCCCTTATGCGTACTAAATAGAAGATGGGGGTTTCTGCTTACGCAGCACTAAAGTGTGGGGGAAGGGATTGTTATTTTGGCTTTGTTGCACTGATTTCATCCCTTACCCCAATCAAACAAATTTAAGTTGTGAAAATGCGCTTTGCGTATTTTTCACAGCTTTTCTCCCCAATGGAGTTTTTGACGCAACATCAAGAAATGGTCGTGTGGGCGCGGGTGTACCATAGAAACCACATGACTGTGGCGTTCGATAAAAATACGATCCGATGACATTAAATCGAATTTTACATGACCATCACAGGTAATTTGTGCAGGTTCTTTGCGTTGTTCGCCCGAATGAATTTCGATGCGACTGGTGCTGGCCACCACAATGGGGCGATTACTCATCGAATGCGGATTAATCGAAACGAGGGTTAGTGCTTCTAATGAAGGCTGTAAAATAGGACCACCTGCAGAAAGGGCATAGGCGGTCGAGCCAGTCGGTGTGGCAATAATTAGGCCGTCGGAGCGTTGAGATTGTACAAAGCGGTTGTCGATCATCACTTCAAATTCAATCATGTGCTCCATGTGGACTTTATGCAGTACCACATCGTTCAGTGCCAGCTGATCGTAAAGCGTTTCACCTTCGCGTTCTATGCGTACACGTAACATCAGACGTTGTTCGATTTCAAATTGACCCGCCAGTACCGATACCACCATCTCTTCCATGTGTGCAGCGGGAATGTCGGTTAAAAAGCCTAAGCGTCCCAAGTTAATACCCAGAATAGGACGTTGCCAGTTGACAATGTTGCGTGCGGTTTCTAGGAAAGTGCCATCACCACCGACCACAATGACCAAATCGACCGCTTGTGCCAACAAATGACGCGGTAAGCTAGGTGGTTGATCGTCCATTTCAGGATTACTGGTAGCGCTGTCTTCATCGAGTTGAACGCTGCAACCTTGCTTACGAAGCAATTGCGTTAATACGCCTACCATCTGCCATGCCGCAGAAGAATTTCTTTTTGCAATAATACCAATACGGGCAAAATGCATGACGATGTGCCATCCTTATTAAAAACTGTGCTTAGGTTACCATGGTCGAAGTGAAAATAACAGATAGAACGAATGTTCTTTTTTAAGTTTTTGTGGGAAGCTATAGAAGGGTTTTAGCTGATTAGTAAGCTGCTTCATTGTCGAAGCGAAGGAGACAGATGATCGGCAAGAACGCCTTAGGGATTAATATAAAAATAAAAAGCCTGACCAAGGTCAGGCTAAACCCACAAATTAACCAGAGGAAAACTGGTAAAAATGGTAAACGCTCACAACACCGTCGCAAAAGATTGATCTCAATCAAGTGCTAAGGTGGATTAATCATATTACTGGCTTCTTATATTGTCAAGCACTGAAACAAGAAAAATTATCAGTCACGAAAATTATTGAATTGCAGCGGACGTTCTAGCTCATCCATGGCACGCAACATGGCAATGGCTTCTTGTAGGTCGTCACGTTTTTTACCCGTTACGCGTACTGTTTCACCTTGAATAGCCGCCTGCACTTTCATTTTTTTATCTTTAATCGCTTTGGTAATTTTTTTCGCCAAGGTAGCATCAATGCCTTGATGAATAATGACATTTTGTTTGGCTGTTTTCAGTTGAATATCAGCATCTTTACGTTCGATAGCACGGGTATCAATGCCACGCTTCACCAGCTTGGCGGTGAGCACGTCGTACATTTGATCCAGTTGAAATTCAGATTCAGTCAATAGCTTAACGACCATTTCTTTATCGTCTAGCGTGAAGTTAGAGTTGGTACCTTTAAAGTCGAATCGCGAAGTCACTTCTTTATTGGCTTGATCGACTGCATTGGCTAATTCGTGTTTATCGACTTCCGAAACGATATCAAATGAGGGCATAGGTTAACTCCTAACTACGCGTAAAAAATGGAAATAAACGCCTGAATAAAAAGCGACGCGATTTATTCAGCACTTTCTTAAAAAATAGCGACTTGATCAATGATTGCGATAGAATAACGGTTCAATCATTAAATTTCCAGCCAATAGGACCCCATGCCAACTTCTATAACCGCTTTAGCCAGTGAACATCTCTACACGCACACCAGCCCAGAAGGAGTGGCTTCTATTGAGCCTGCTTTAACGGGTATTTCTGTGTTGCATCCACGAGCAACCTCAGCGTTAACGGCGTATTTGCGGTCGCGTCGGCAAAAACATGTGATGGTGATGGATGAAGGTATCGAAGCTTGGCGTGATTGGCTGGTTGCCGAAATTGAAGCGCTCGCTTCGAGTCAATATTTGTTGACTGGACGAGCGATGCCAGTGGTGTACGAGCCTTCCATTTCCCTAGCACAGCTTTTGGGCACAGCTGTGGGTAATCATGTGCGTGAAGGCGTGCTTCATCGCGCCGATGGCGGTTTCCTTATTATTCGTGTTGCTTCTTTATTGCACGTAACTGGCTTATGGCAGGTGATTAAAGGTGTATTGCAAACGGGGAGGCTGTCTGCTGATGATTGGTATGCGGTGCAGGGGCATCGACTGAGTGACAGTTTGCCACTGGTTAATGATTGGTCGATTCAGGTGCGTTTGGTGTTGGTTGGTGAGGCGCATCACTTTTTTTCCTTGGAAGAAGCGGATACGGATGTTGTGGGGTTATTTGAACGACTCATTGAGTTTGAAGATTTTGCACCACGAACGCCTGAAATGGAGCAGGCGCTTATGTCAGTTTTATTAGCACGTTGTCAATCGGAACTGGTGATGAATGTTTCCGCTGAAGCTTTGGCGCTCTGTTGTGATTATGCCTCTCGTTTGGCCGAGGATGCGACGCGTTTGGCGCTACGTATGGATCAGCTTGAGGTCTTGTTGTTGCGAGCGCAAGACGAGGCTATTCACTTGAAGCATGAATTGGTTGATGTACCTGCATTGACGCTGGCTATGCATAATGATCGCTACGAAGCGGGTCGACTGGAAGCCGAGTATCGTCAAGCGATCACGGCGGGTTGGTTGTCTATTGCGACTAAGGGAGAGGCAGTCGGTCAGGTGAATGCGTTGACTGTGTACGAAGTCGGTCGTATGGCTTTTGGACAGCCAGTTAAAATCAGTGCACAAACCTCACCTGGTAATGATGGATTAGTCGATATTGAGAAAGAAGTCGATTTGGCTGGCCCCATTCATAGTAAAGGCATGCTCATTGTGCAAGGCTACTTGCGAGGTCGATTTATGCGCTCGCGTAGCATGGCACTCACCGCCAGCGTAGTGATGGAACAGACTTATGAGGGCGTGGAAGGCGACAGTGCTTCGGCGGCAGAAACTTTAGCGTTGTTGTCGTCGATTGCGCAAATTCCGCTACGTCAAGAAATTGCTGTGACGGGCGCAATTAATCAGTTTGGTGATGTGCAAGCGGTGGGTGGTATTAATGAAAAAATTGAAGGTTTTTTCCGTCTGTGTGCGATGCGTGGCTTAACGGGTTCGCAAGGCGTGCTGATTCCAGTGGTGAACTGTCAATCGTTAATGTTGGCTGAAGATGTTCGTCGTGCTTGTGAAGCGGGGCAATTTCATGTTTATCCGGTCGCACATTTAGATGAAGCCCTTGCTATGATGACGGGCGTGCCAGCGGAACAGGTGAATGAACGGGTTTTGCAAGCCTTAGAGCAAATGAATCCTTTGCCTGTTGAACACGATGACGAGTCGCTCAGCACTTAATTTACAGCAGGCATCTAGCAGCACCTACCGTCCGTGGGTGTTTTGGTTGGCCCTATCCATGACCGCCAGTGCCATTGGTTTGGCGCAGCTTGGTGAAACGCCCGAACCCATCTGGCGTTTGCTCTGGCTAGGCATGGGGTTGTTATCGCTAACTTTATGGCTTAAAACAACGCAGCGCGTCATCGCTTATGTGCTATTGGGTATTGCGCTAGGTGGTGGGCTGATGCACGAACGTATGCTGCACTGGCAAGCACAAACAATTCCTTCGATTTGGTTGAATACAACCTTTCCCGCGCAAGTGGTGGTGGACGGTATTGCCAAGCGCACAGCCTCTGGTTGGTCGGTGCTCACTCGATTGGTGGATTCTCCTTCTCCTGCATTAACCCATGCTCAAATTTTATTAACCTTTCCCCATAGCAGAGAGCCACTGGCCGGTGAGGAGTGGTCGGTTGAGCTACGATTACGTGAAACGCAAGGGCGTTACAATCCAGCTGGTATCGATTTTTCCGCTTGGCTGTTTGCGCAGAACATTCAAGCGACGGGATCGGTGGTTCGATTGATCGACTCGGAACCCAGTGATATCAGTTGGCATTGGCAATCGTGGCGATGGTTGGCTATGCAGAAGCTGTTATCGGTATTGCCTGCCAATAGTGCCTTTACTGGCTTGTCTGTCGCTTTGGTGTTGGGTGATGTGAGTGCAGTCAGCGACGAGCAGTGGCGTGTATTGCGTGATACCGGCACTTTGCACATGGCAGTGGTTTCAGGTACGCATATTACCCTAGTCGCTGGTTTGGCGTGGTTTTTAGGGCTGTCACTGTGGAGGCTAGCACCTTCACAACGTTATCCTGCTGTGTTAGTGGCGTCGCTTGTTGCCTTATTTGCTGCGGTGAGTTTTGCATTTTTGGCGGGCATGAATGTGCCGGTACAACGCGCTTTGATTATGTTTGTGCTGGTGATGATGGCCGTGTGGCTTAAGCGCTCTTTGCATCCCATGCTCACCCTGTCTTGGGCGTTAATTGCGGTGCTGCTATGGGATGTGGGCGCGGTGATGCAAGTCGGTTTTTGGTTGTCATTTATTGCTACGGCTATTTTGTTGTGGATGTTGACGATCGAAGGGGGAAGGCTTCGGCGTTTGATGTTGCTCCATTTAGGCATGAGTGTATTGTTAGCGCCATTTTTATTGCTTTTCTTTCAACAGATTCCCACTTATTCCGCTTTAGCTAACTTACTGACCTCACCGATTATTGAATGGTTGCTCGTACCCTTGCTGTTAATCATCGCTTTGCTGGCTTGGATCGCTCCCAGTTTAGCGACGCTGTTAAGTCAACTGACTGAGCAGTTGTGGGCATTAGTGTGGGTGATGCTCAGTGAAATAGCCACTTGGCCAATGGCTGTTTTGTTGCTCTCGCCAACGGCTTGGTGGCATGGTTTACCCGACGAGATGCAACGATTGACTTTGCTCGATATGGGGTCTAAGCAAGTGGTAGCCATATGGCAAACGCCTCAAGGAGATTGGTTGTTGGGTACGGGCAATCAGCAAGGCAAGTCGCACAGCATGGAAACCATTATTTTGCCCAGTTTAACTGCCTTAGGTGTACAGCGTTTGGCTGGTGTGGTGATGAGCGATAACAGCGAAGCTGGGCAAAAAGGATTGAGCTTACTCAAACAACGCATGAGCGTTGAAAGGACACTATCGAGCAAGTCTTGCTTACAGGGTGAAATGGCATCAACAATAGACGCCTTACCGATACAAGGTTGGTGGTCGGAGCAGGGACAGTGCTGGGTGTTAATGAATACTCAGCATCAGTTGCCCGCTTTTGCCTTGAGTTGGCAAACGCCTAAAGCGAATGACTGGCCGCATTCTATGCCCATTATTACGCCCGCATTGAGTGAAAAGCCCAGCGCCTCATCTAGCAAGGTAGATTTATGGATCAGTGCGGGTAATTCCGTTCCTTCTGGCTGGGCGCACCAAATTTATGCAACACAAAAGCAGGGTGCCATGACGTGGCAAATCAGTGAGCAAGGGTTTTCATTGTTCAAGGCTTATAAACCAGTGAATCAGCGGTTTTATCATCCGCAGGAGTGATGTCAAACTAATGAAAACAAAAAAGCGACCAAGTTGGTCGCTTTTTGCATTCTGCTCGGAACGAATTAACGTTGACGCGCTTTGAATTTTGGGTTGGTTTTGCAAATTACATAAACCTTACCACGGCGACGAACAACTTGACAGTCTTTATGACGTGTTTTAGCAGATTTCAAAGAAGATAGAATTTTCATGGGGTACCTCGGTCAATTTATTTAAGCATTTTAACGCCTAATTCCAGCTAAGTCAATGACCAGTGCAGGCTATTTGCTTGCTAAAGCCTTGTTTGCGTGTTAAAATCTTGCGCTTGTACTTTTTGGGAGTACATCCTCCTTGTCAACAGAGGTTTTTGGTGTTGACTCATGTAAATTAATACATTGATCCATAAGGAGCATTCATGCGTCATTATGAAATTGTGTTTCTTGTTCACCCTGATCAGAGCGAGCAAGTAACCTCTATGGTAGACCGTTACCGTGCCGTTATCGAAGGTAAGGGCGGTAAAATTCACCGTTTAGAAGATTGGGGTCGTCGTCAATTGGCTTACCCAATCAAGAAAGCTTACAAAGCGCATTATATTCTGATGAATATCGAAGCGACTCCAGAAGTCGTGGCTGAGCTAGACAATGCTTTCTATTACAACGATGCTGTGTTGCGTAACATGATTATGCAACGTGACGAAGCCATCACGGAAGAATCTCCGATGATGCGTCGTGAAAGCAGCGAGCGCGGCGAACGTCGCGAGCGTGATTCAGATCGTAATGATCGTCGCGGTAGTGAGGAGTAACCAGCATGGCACGTTTTTATCGTAAAAAAGTATGCAAATTTAGTTCAGATGCAACTAAAGAAATCGACTACAAAGATGTTTCTTTGTTGAAGAGCTATATTACCGAAACGGGTAAAATTGTTCCAAGTCGTATTACAGGTACAAGTGCTCGCTATCAGCGTCAGTTGGCTTCTGCCATCAAACGTGCGCGCTACTTAGCCTTGTTGCCGTTTTCTGATCAACATAAATAATATCTGTTCATTCAGTATTAATTGACTATGCTGTTTTTAGCTAACGCCATTATGAAGTCGCCGCAACAGGCACTTATGTGGTCAGCGATGCTAGGTGCAGCAACCCTTGTTCTTTCACCTTTTGGCGTGCTTTCGGGCGCAGCGATTGCTTTAGTAACCTTGGCTGCTGGCTTAGTGCCAGGTAGTAGAGCCTTATTAGCCAGTTTGGCAGGTGCAGCCTTGTTGTCGGTATTTACCGATCAATGGTCGGCTTTTGGCTTGGCATTGCTAGAGTTTTGGTTGCCAGCATTTGCTTTGGCGGTGGTTTTGGGTGCTTCGGCTTCCTTATCGCGTATGCTGCAAGTGGCAACGGGGTTAATGCTGGGAGCTTTGATGTTGGTCTATCTTTGGATAGATTCACCGCAAGCTTTCTGGTTAGAAACCATGCGTCAGTTGCTTGAAAGCTGGCAAGCGCAAGGCTTAGTGATTGAACCGCAAGCGGCCAGTTTGCTGGTTGAGCAGTTACCTGCTGTACTAACGATGTTGGTGGCAATGGGGCTGTTAATGGTTTGGATCAGTATGGTTTTGCTGGCGCGCTGGTGGCAGACGCGCTTGTATGACATGACGCCTTTTTCAACTGAGTTTCAAGCTATTGCTCTAGGTAATAGTTTGGCAGGGTTGATGGCGCTGATGTTGGTGCTGGTGCTATTTATGCCAGAGCAATCGTTGATCCAAGACGCTTTGGGTGTGTTGAGTTTGGTGTTTATGTTGCAAGGGTTAGCGCTGATCCACTTTTGGCAAAGCGTTAAAAATGTCAGCAAAGGTTGGTTAATACTGATTTATGTATTATTGGGCGTGTTACCGCAGATGATGATGATGGTAGCAACGCTTGGTTGGTTAGAAAATTGGATAAACTGGCGCGATAAAATCGCGTCGGATTCACAATCCTAGATAGAGGAACAGACAATGAATGTCATTCTGATGGAAAAAGTTAAAGGATTGGGCGCCATGGGTGATGTGGTGTCCGTTAAAGGCGGTTACGCGCGTAACTTCCTAATTCCTAATGGTAAAGCTAAAATGGCGACTGCGGCTAACGTCGAAGTTTTCGAAGCACGTCGTGCTGAACTTGAAGCTGCTGCGGCTCAGGGTTTAGCTGATGCTCAAGCATTGCATGAAAAAATGCAAGGTTTGGTTGTGGTCATCGAAGCGAAAGCGGGCGACGAAGGTAAGTTGTTCGGTTCGGTTGGCACGCAAGACGTGGTTGACGCTTTAGCAACCCAAGGTTTCACCGTTGAACGTCGTCAAGTTCAAATGCCAGATGGCGCGATTCGCGTTGTTGGTACTTTTGAATTGACTTTAACGTTGCACGCTGACGTGAATGCGACCATAACCGTTGACGTTAAATCTGCTTAACTGCTAGCTTGCGTTGATTGATGAGAAAGGAGCCGAAAGGCTCCTTTCTTTTTTGCCGCTTAGGCTATAATAAGAGGCTATATTAAACCCAATAATTGGGTTTGTTTCTGACATTAATGAAGAGATTTCATGGCCAAAGTAAACGCAACCGATACCCCTTTAACGCAGTTATCCGATCAACTCAAGACCCCTCCACATGCCATCGAGGCTGAACAATCGGTTTTGGGTGGGTTGTTGATTGATAACAGCAGTTGGGATCATGTTGCTGAAACCTTAACCGAAGCGGATTTTTTCCGTCATGCACATCAGTTGATTTGGCGTACCATGTTTCAGTTGGCGCAAAAGTCCATTTCCTTTGATTTAGTCACGCTTGCCGATGTGCTTAAAAGCCATAATCTGCTTGAAGAAACAGGGGGTATTGCCTATCTTGCTTCTCTGGAAAGTTCAACGCCGAGTGCAGCGAATATACGTGTCTATGCACAGATTGTGCGTGAGAAAGCATTATTACGTAAGCTGATCACAGCCGGAACAGAAGCGGTGAATATGGCATTTTTACCTGAAGGTAGAAGTGCGCTGGATGTGATTGATACGGCCGAAAAGCTGATTTTTGATGTGGCACAACAAGGTCAGTCCGGTAAAAAAAGCTATGCCAGTAGTAAAGATTTGCTCAAGTTGTGTGTCGAACGCATCAGTGATTTATACGAAAATCCGAATCAGGTAACGGGTATTCAAACCTTTTACGAAGACTTTGATGCCAAAACAGCGGGATTACAGAAAGGCGATTTAGTCATTGTTGCCGGTCGTCCTTCGATGGGTAAAACCACCTTTGCCATGAATGTGGCGGAAAATGTTGCCATTAAAGGTAAAAAGGGTGTTGCGGTATTCAGCTTAGAGATGCCAGGCGAGCAATTGATGATGCGGATGATTTCTTCGGTGGGTCGCATTGAAGCGCAGAAATTACGTACAGGGCAATTAAGCCAACAAGACTGGTCTGGTTTAACTTCTGCCATTTCACGCTTAACTGATGCCCCCATTTATGTCGATGAAACGGCTGGTCTTTCTCCTTTAGAATTACGGGCGAGAGCGCGTCGTCTGAAACGCGAACACGATATTGGTTTGATTGTTATTGACTACTTACAGTTGATGCGTGGGAATTCACCGAACAATAACCGCACCGAGGAAATTTCGGAAATTTCACGCTCGTTAAAGGCATTGGCTAAGGAGTTGGAGGTGCCGGTCATTGCACTTTCACAGCTGAATCGTAGTTTGGAGCAACGTCCCGATAAACGTCCTAAAATGTCCGATTTGCGTGAATCGGGCGCGATTGAGCAGGATGCGGATATTATTTTGTTTATTTATCGTGATGAAGTTTATCACCCTGATACCGATCAAAAAGGGGTGGCTGAAGTGATTATTGGCAAACAGCGTAACGGTCCGATTGGTAAGGTTTTGTTGACCTTTATGGGCGAATTTACCCGTTTCGAGAACTTTGTTCAGGGTAGTGGTTGGGTGGACGAATAGTGGCTAGACCGATTTGTGCGCTGATTGATTGCGAGGCAGCGCGACACAATTTGCAACGCATTCGAGCTATGGCGCCAAAAACAAAGATTATGGCAGTGGTTAAAGCCAATGCTTACGGGCATGGTATTGAGCTGATGGCTTCTTGCTTATCGGAGGCGGATGCTTTTGCGGTGGCATCGGTGGATGAGGCTTTAGCATTGCGTCATTTAGGTGTTACGCATCCGATAGTGTTGCTTGAGGGCATCTTTTGTGCCAGTGAGTTGACTGATGTGGTTGAACAGCGTTTAGAGCTAGTGGTTCATTCGGACGAGCAAATTGCCATGCTTAAAACGCATCGTGGCTGTCATAACCTGGTGATATGGATTAAGGTCGATACGGGCATGCATCGTTTAGGATTTGCTCCTAGTGAGGTAGCGCGCGTTTGGCATCAATTGCAGGGGTTAAGTTGTTTAGCCCAACCCTTGCGCTTGATGACGCATTTTGCTAGTTCAGACGAGCCCAACGCTCCAGCCAATGCAACGCAATTGGAGCAATTTAACCAGTTACTGGCTTATTTTCCAGATCCGGTAGCCATTAGTCTATCGAATTCTGCAGCCATTATTCACTTGCCCGAAAGTCATGGTGATTGGGTTAGACCTGGCATTATGATGTATGGCGTCAGCCCTTCGCAAACCAGCATTGAAGAGTTGGATTTAAAACCCGTAATGACCTTAGTAACGCGCGTTATTGCAGTGAAGCAGGTGGCAGCGGGTGAGTCAGTGGGGTATGGCGGCAGTTGGCAGGCAACACAGCCCACTCAATTAGCGATTATTGCGGCAGGTTATGGTGACGGCTATCCGCGTCATATTCCTTCGGGTACTTTGGTGTTGGTGAATGGTCGTCAAGCACCGATTGTGGGTAGGGTATCAATGGATATGATTAGTGTTGATGTGTCTCACCTAGAAGCGGTTGATGTCGGTGATCCCGTGGTGCTTTGGGGCAAGGGATTGCCCATTGAGCGCTTAGCCCAAGCCGCCAATACCATCAGTTATGAATTACTCTGTGGTGTCACTAAGCGTGTACCGTCGGTATTAGCCGCCGCTGATGCCAGTTGGTACGAAAAGCCAGTGAGGGCGTCCAATGACCTGCACTAAAGAGTTATGGCGTTTTGGTCGAGCGCAAGGTTTTTGGTGGCGATTAGAACGCTGGGGTGCATTGACCGTTTTTTTGGTTTGGTTGCTTTATGTTTTTATTGCAAAAGACTTTGCTGGTTACGCTGATAGTGGTCAGTTGCAATTGATTGATTTACTGCTCGGCGTGCCTATTTTAGTTGCGATGGGCTTAGTTGGATCGATCATTTGGATGGGTGTGGTACGCTTATTCAGTTGTGCTTTAGGTCAGCTTTATCTTGAGCCAAGCGCACAGGTCGATGATGAAGCTTAATTGGTCAGAAATTAAACTCCTACTGCTGCTAAGCTTGCCACTGGTTGCCGGTCAATTAGCGCAAACGGGCATGGGCGTTGTTGACACCATGATGGCCGGTAGCGTCAGTAAGCTTGACTTAGCGGGTGTTGCTTTGGGTTCGGCCGTTTGGCTACCGACATTTTTATTCATGAGTGGAGTGCTGCTGGCGCTTACCCCTCGCATTGCTCAAGCGGTTGGTAAGCAAGATAAATCGGCAGTCAAAGCTTCCGTGATGCAGGGTATTTGGTTGGCTATGTTGCTGACAGTGCTCACGCTGATGATCTTATTGTCCTCATCTTGGTGGATGCGCTTTTTTACGCTAGAAGCAGCGGTTTATGATATTGCCGTGGACTATATTCAAGCTTTAGCATGGGGAGCTTTGCCTGCACTGTTATTTCAGGTGGTTCGTTTCTTTCATGAGGCGCATGGTTTAACCAAAATTACCATGGGGTTATCATTCATCGGCTTTTTGTTAAACATCCCCTTAAATGCGATTTTTGTTTATGGCTATGGGCCGATTCCTGCACTGGGCGGCGTGGGGTGTGGTTTTGCAACCAGTTTAGTGTATGTGGCCATGGCATTGGTCGGCTGGTGGTTATATTGGGCACATCCACGTTATCTAGCTTATCGCCAAGAGGCGAAGTTATGGCGTTTGCCTGAGTGGTTAGGCTTATCGCAATTATTGCGTGTTGGCGTACCGATTGGCTGGGCCATTTTGTTTGAAGTAGGGTTGTTTACCTTTATTGCTTTTTTTGTCACGCCCCTAGGTACCGATGTGCTCGCAGCACATCAAGTAGCCATTAGTTTTACCGCACTGATTTTTATGCTGCCTTTGTCTTTAGCCATGGCGCTGACGATTCGTGTGGGGCAGTTAACAGGTGCTGGAGAATCGGAGCAAGTACGCATGGCGATTGCGTCAGCCTTGTGGATATCGGTTGCGCTAGGCGCACTGGTTGCGGTGTTGACTTGGTTGTTTGCGCAGGAAATCGTCGCGCTTTATACGCAAGACAGTCAGGTTGTGTTGATTGCCGTTACCTTGCTGTGGATGGCTGCACTCTACCAAATATCGGATGCCTTACAAGTGGCTTGTGCGGGTGCATTGCGGGGAATTGGCGATACGACCTCGGTCATGTGGGTGACGTTGGTGAGCTATTGGGGTATTGGCTTACCTGTCGGTTTTTATTTGTGCTATGGCGCTTGGAATACCGAATCAGGCGTTTGGCTGGGTATCACTGGCTTCTGGTTGAGTTTTGTGATTGGATTGAGCGTGGCAGCCATTGGCTTAGGTTGGCGCGTGTATACTCAGTTCTTTCGTTCTTCAGCTGCGGTAGTTACTCGCTAAGGTTGTATTTTTCTTGCGCAAATGTAACACAATGGGGCGACCCGGTTGTTGGTCTTCAAAGTCGAGCGTAATGCTGACTTGTTCATCTTCCCAACGATAACTTTCGTAGCTTTGCAACACCGACTCGGTTCGTCTGACACGACTGGTAGGACTGCCAATCGTCGGTTCTAATTGCGCTCGCACGTCTTTGATGCTAAGTGGTAAGCCACTGTTCTTGTATTCGCTATGGTAGGGACGATAGCGAATTTGTAAACTCGAAAAACTACCGTCGAGTTCATAGCGAAAATCGACACGGTAGGTTTCTCTGAGAATATTGACCGGATAAAAGCGATCCATTTGTTTACTGTGCAACGATGCCTGAGGCTTCATGACCCCATCCCATTTATACAAGGCTTGACGAATTTCGGTTTGTGACATGTCACTCACTTTCATGCCGAGCAATGAAAAGTCTGAGGGCGTTGCTGTCCAAGCCACTTGTGGCATCAATAATACCAAGCCAAGTAAAGTTCTAAACATGATTATTTCCGAAAAAAACACCCTAATATGATGTATTCATCGGCATCTATTTCGAAAACTTGATGATGTGTCAGAAGCTAAACACTTTCTTGATGCGGTTGCCAGTAACGAATGAGTGATTGTTCTAGTTCCACTAGCGCTTGTTGATAGACGTCTTTTTTGAAGCTAACTACCTCATGTATGGGTTGCCAATAGGAAACCCAGCGCCATTCTTCAAATTCGGGCGAGTCCGAGGCTTTAAGGTTAATCGCTTGTTCGTCGCCCACCAACCCCAACATAAACCAACGTTGTTTTTGACCGATACAAATAGGGGAAGCATTTTGACGAATCAGGCGTTTGGGTAGATTGTAGCAAAGCCAATCTTGTGTTTTTCCCAGAATGCGCACATGACGCGGTTCTAAACCAATTTCTTCCTTTAACTCACGAAACAGGGCTTGTTGCGGGGTTTCATGGGCACGTATGCCACCTTGGGGAAACTGCCAAGCATCATCATGACCAATGCGACGACCCAAAAACAGTTGATTCTGTCGGTTGACTAAAATAATGCCAACATTGAGTCGATAGCCATTTTCATCGATCACGAGTGCGCGGTCCTTTGTAAAAAGAGGGAGTTAGCGTTTTGATGCCATTATCAATTGAGCTATTTTAGCGAAAAACTTGGTTAGATGAGTAGATATGGAGAAAATAAATAGCCGTATTATGAGCTAGACAGTGTCGTGATTCGTTGTTTTGTGTTGTTTGGCTAAGTATTTATAGCTATTGTGGTAATTGACAAAAGATCATATGTCGATTGTCATTCCTAGTCGCACCTTCTTAAAAAATAAATCTAAATGAAATTGATTGGCATTTGTTTTTGGTTTATGTATTCTTTACCTCAACAAGCCAAGTTGCTTAGTTTTTAATCTAGCCAGCCAGGACAAAATGTCGGTAGCCAGCCAAAGTGTTTAGCCTAAAACAGTGAGGTAAGCCGATATGATGTCAGTTCAACCAGTTAGCCAGTCATCTTCAGCTAAGGTCATGCCAGAGTTGACGCTCACCCCTCAAGAAGTAGAACGCTTCAGAATCTGTTGAGACCCGACAGTTGATTGGTTTTTCTAGCTCGCAAACTCGTCGAGCATTCTAGGTGCGTGTAAGATGAAACCCTGTACGTAATCAATTTCGTGATGTTGCAACCAATCGTAGATAAAAAAATCTTCGACTTGTTGCGCAATTGTTTGCATATTCGCTTCTTGCGCCATGGCATGAATGGCTTTGACCAAAATAACACCATAAGCAGAGTCTTTGATTTCTTGAATCAGCTTGCCGTCAATTTTGGCAATACTAATGGGCAGTTTTGCCAAGCGTTCAAAAGCGCTTAGATCCGCATCGACATCATCTACGGCAAATAAGCAGCCTAACTTAACCAGTCGATTCATTACCTTATCAGTATGCGTTAAATTGCTCATGATTGAGCTTTCACTCACCTCAAAACACAGCAAACCTGGCGGTAAGGCATAATTAGTGAGCAAAGCTTCGACTGAGTCAAGAAAATATTGACTGGCAAAAGAATAAGCCGACAGATTGACATGAATGCGCGCAAAACTGACCATCAGTTGCGGATGGTCAACCAATTTTTCGAGCAGGTTTTGTATGACCCATAAATCCAGTTGAACGACCAGTCCGCTTTTTTCAAAAATGGGTAAAAAGCTAGCTGGCTCCTGTTCTTGACCCTGCTCATCACGATAGCGCAACAAAATTTCGCACACAGGTGCCAATCCTTGCGTCGATTCAATGGTTTGATAGTAGAGCTGAAAATCATGATTATGCATGGCACTTTGCAATGCAACCAGCTCACGATTGAAGTTTTGATAAGCCTGATGATTAAAGACGGCGCACGCATTACGTCCAGCGCGTTTGGCATGATAGGTGGCGCTTTCGACCTGATGCAATAATTCGCTGACATTATCAGGGCAATGGTCATCAATGACGGTAATGCCCACAGAACAGGTAACTGGCCATTGTCCGTGATCAATATCTAAGCTGATTTGTTCAATTTGCTGTCTTAGATTGTCGGCGATTTGTTCGGCTCTGTCTAATTGACAGTGCGACAGTAAAATCAGAAATTGATCGGCATGATTGCGAGACAAGTGATCGGTGGCACGGAGCAGACTCTTTAGGTGTTGAGCTACCTGAACCAATAACTCGTCACCGTAATGATTACCAGCTAACTCGTTCAGTTGTCGGAAGTGGTCAATGTCGATCAGCAATAAGGCATGTTGACTATGATCACGCTTGGCCGTGAGCATGAGTCGATGACACTGTTGATCGAATTCGAAACGATTAAAGATCCCTGTCAAAGCATCATGACTGGCATTCCATGATAACTGTTTTCGTGAAAAACGGGCTAAACGAACATCGTGTATGGTGAGTAAGACACCATTAATTTCACCTTGTAATCGCAGTGGAATGGCGCTCACTTCAACTGGTAATTCACTCAGTCCATCTCGACCTATCAATAGGGCATTGCTGCCAGCGTTTTCTTCTTGACCAGATTGAATAGCTTTTAAACCAAGGCACGGAATGGCTTCATCATTCGTTTCGTCAACCAAGCAAAGGATGTCGGATAAAGGTTGGTCTATGGCTTCATGTGTCGTATAAGATAGCGTTGATTCTGCAGTCGAATTGAGGAATTTAATCTTGCCTTGTGTATCCGCAACGATGATGGCATCGGGCAGAGCTTGAATGATTTGCTTAATACGAATATCCGGTGCATTGAACATAAGTTTTGGATCTCCAACGCGCTGCACAGCCAACACTGGGCTAGGGGGTTAATTGTAGTTTTTGTAAGGTGGCTTGATTCGGATAGCCATCGGCTGGTAGGTTATTCTCTTTTTGAAATTGACGCAAGGCTTGCGTGCTTTTACTGCCAAACCAACCGTCAACACCGCCTGTATCGTAACCCTTATCGCTCAGTGTTTGCTGGAGTTGAGCAATAAATGTTTTCGGCCAAGGTTTAAGATTGGCGGGCGGTTTGGCTTGCATACTCGCTTGTCCAGAAAGCTTCTGTGCCAATAAACCAACCGATAAAGCGTAGTTGTTTGAGTTGTTCCAGCGTTTGATGACTTTGAAGTTAGGCCATACAATAAACGCTGGACCCTCATAGCCAGCTGGCAAGACTAAATTAACTGTATCCTGAGCTTGCCCCAGCCAATTTTGATTGGCTGGGGTTGTGATGCCCAGCTTGATTAAATCACTTCGTTTGAAGTCTTGCTTGCCATCGGCGAGAGCATAATCGAATGATTTAGGTAAAATCACTTCTTGTAGCCAAGGTTGACCTGCCTGCCATCCTGAACGTTTGAGGTAAATGGCAGCTGATGTCAATGCATCTTCGGTGCTTTTCCATAAATCGGCTTTTTGATCGCCATCAGCATCCGTTGCGTGTTTTAAAAACACACTAGGCATAAATTGCATTTGCCCAACCGCTCCCGCCCAAGAGCCCTTCATTTCAGCTGCAGCAATATGTCCTTGATCGATGATTTTGATAGCAGCGAGCAGTTCTTTACGAAAAAAACTACTGCGACGAGGATCATAAGCGAGTGTCGTTAGGGCTTCTAGGGTATTAAAATTGCCTAAGTAGGTGCCGTAGTTGGTCTCGAGTCCCCAAAAAGCAACTAAGATTTCAGCGGGTAATCCCTGTTCTTGCTCGATTTTCTTAAGCAGTGACTCATAACGAAATCCCTGAAGCTTGCCTGCTTGGACACGAATTTCGGACAAACGTTTATCTAAATAAGTCCAAAAAGTTTGTGTAAATTCGGGTTGCTGTTGATCCAGCTCAATCACGCGTTGATTTAAGCGTAGATAAGGCTTAATTTTAGTGAGTGTTGTTTCTTGAATGCCTTGACGACGAATATCTGTGATCAACAATTCTAACCATTGATCAAAACTGGGCGCAGCTTCTGTTTCAATGGTTGTATTCGTCGCGAGGGGCAACGTCTTAGCTGGGTTGCTACTCGCGTTCACCACACTGCTTGGTTTGGGAGTATCTGTGGCACAGGCTGTGATCGACAGGGAAAGCAGCAGTGTTATAAAGCTACTCAGTGAGCGAACGGTGATCATAAAGAGTCAATCAATTCGGCAGAAGGTTTGTTGCATTGCGTCCATCAACGCGAGCAATTCAGCGTCTTTAATGCGGCATAGAATTTTACTCCCTTCGCGACGAGAAACAATAATCCCTTTCTCTCTCAAAATATCAATATGTTGTGAAACATTGCTTTGCGTCGTTCCAACTTGTTCAACAATGTCCATGACTGGAACTTCTTCATTACCAATGACACATAAAATTTTCAAGCGAAGCGGATGTGCCATGGCTTTAAGTGCGGTTGCTGCTTTATTAATATTGTCCTCTCTGCCATCGAAGGGAACGGCATCTAAAAAACCACTCATGAATTGTCCTCTTTTATATTATGTGGCGGTGAAAAATGCATCGCGATTAGTCACTCACTATTTTTTAGCTTCTAATATTAGCATAAAGCAATATGACTCGAAACTCCTTTACTTTGCGCATAATATTTTATTGATTTTGCGCAACTGTTCGTTGGCATTATCGGTTATGATAATGCTCATTTAACGATTGTCTAGTTTAGGAAAGAAAAGTAAATGACGGGCAAAAAAAGTCTATGGATTGCACTCGGTTTTAGTGTTGGTGTGGTTATCGCGGGTTCGGCAAGTGTGCTGGCAGATAAAAGCAAAGCGCCTGAAACCACGCCGAACGGCTTGCCATTAAATGAGTTGCGTGCTTTTGCCGAGGTATTTGAGCGCATTGGTAAAGACTATGTGGAAACGGTTGATGACAAAGCCCTATTAGAAAATGCCATCGATGGCATGTTGTCTAATTTGGATCCGCATTCTGCCTATCTTAAACCCAATTCTTTTAAGGATATGGAAGAAAGCACCAAGGGTGAGTTTGGTGGTGTTGGCATGGAAGTGGGCATGGAAGATGGCTTTGTTAAAGTGGTTGCTCCTATTGATGACACGCCAGCATTTAAAGCAGGCATTAAGGCAGGTGATTTGGTGGTTCGCATTGACGACACGCCTGTTAAAGGTCTGAGTCTGCAGCAGGCTGTTGAAAAACTGCGTGGAAAAGTGGGCACCGATGTTCAACTCACCATTATGCGTAAGTCTGAAGACAAGCCTATTATTATCAAGCTAACGCGCGCAGTCATTAAGGTCAATAGTGTTAAACAACGCTTACTTGCACCTAACTACGGCTATGTGCGTATTAGTCAGTTCCAAGTTAAAACAGGCACTCAGATGATTGAAGCTGTCGAAAAGTTAACCAAAGAAAATGCGAATCCATTAAAAGGGTTGGTGTTGGATTTGCGTAATAACCCTGGGGGCGTGCTGAATGCGGCTGTTGAAGTTTCTGATGCATTTCTGGAAAAAGGATTAATTGTTTACACTGAAGGACGCGTAAAAGATGCTGAAATGCGTTTTAGTGCAACGCGTGGTGATGTGTTAAATGGTGTCCCTGTCGTGGTGCTGATTAACGAAGGATCCGCTTCTGCTTCTGAAATTGTCGCTGGCGCGTTACAAGATAACGGTCGTGCGGTGATTGCAGGTCGTACCAGTTTTGGTAAGGGTTCAGTGCAGAGCGTGATCCCATTAAACAACGGAGCGGCGATTAAGTTAACCACTGCACGTTATTTCACACCTAACGGACGTTCGATTCAAGCTGAAGGTATTGTGCCAGATGTAAAAATTGAACAGCTTAAAGTGGATTTGATGGATAAAGCTTTAGAGCGCGTTAAAGAGGCAGACTTGAATCGTCACCTCAGTAACCCTAAAGAAAAAGATGAAAAAATAGCTAAGGAAGCAGTTAAAGGTAAGTCGGACGGTAAGGCAAGTGGTGATGCGAAAGTTAAAGAGGAAGAGTCTTTAGTTACGAAAGACTACGAACTTTATGAAGCCTTTAATTTATTGAAAGCGATGACAGTACTGAAACGTTAGGTTATGTCTTTTTGCTTTATAGAATCAGTGTTGACACTGGCGTTAACACTGGTTAGAATTGAGCAATAATATAAAACCCCGTCTAACGGGGTTTTTTCATTTACTGGAGAAGCAAGTGACTTTACTCGAGAAACTCGATCAATTATTGCGTCCTGTTGTGACGGGACTAAATTACGTGCTGTGGGGCATTGAGTTCGCTCGCCATGCACAGTCGGCGACCCTGCGTATTTACATCGACCGCGCTGGCGGTATTACGGTTGATGATTGCGCTCGTGTTTCTCGTCAAGTCAGCGCCCTAATGGATGTGGAAGATCCGATTGATGTGCCTTATCGTTTGGAAGTGTCTTCGCCGGGGTTGGAGCGATCGTTTTTTAGCTACGATCAGTTGGCTAATTATATCGATGCAGAAATTAAGCTTCGCATACATTCTCTAGGTAAGGGAAAGAAACGTAATTTTACTGGTTTTTTACGTCAGCACGCTGACGGTCAGCTGACACTTGAAGATGAAACGGGTCAGCTATTAGTGTTTCCTTGGAGTGATGTTGATAAAGCATCACTAATTGTTCGATTTGATGATTGAGGGCGAGTAACGTGAGCAAAGAAGTTTTGCTGGTTGTTGAAGGTATTGCAAACGAAAAGCGCGTACCAAAAGAAGCGATTTTTCAGGCGATTGAAGAGGCCTTAGCAATGGCAACCCGTAAGCGTCATGATGATGCTTGCGAAGTGCGTGTCGCCATTGATCGCAAAACGGGTGAATATGAGACTTTTCGTTGTTGGGAAGTGGTGGCTACCGACGATGACATGATCGACGGTTCGATTCAAATGTTATTGGAAGATGCACGCAAGTTAGATGCGGGCGTTCAAGTAGGTGATTTTGTTGAGCAGCCTATGGAGTCCATCGACTTCGGTCGTATTGGGGCGCAAACTGCCAAGCAAGTCATTTTGCAAAAGCTACGTGAAGTCGAACGCGCTAAGGTGGTTGAAGAATATTCAAGTCGCCAAGGCAAACTCATCACTGGCGTGGTTAAACGCATTGATAAAGGCATGCTGTATTTAGATTTAGGCGAGAACGTTGAAGCAGTCTTAATGAAGCAAGATCAATTGCCAAACGATAATTTCCGTATGGGTGAGCGCGTGCGTGGTTTGTTGCGTGAAGTGAAGTTTATGCCGCGTGGTCCGCAATTATTCATGTCGCGCACTGTTCCTGAAATGTTGATTGAGCTATTCAAAATCGAAGTGCCTGAAGTGGGTGATGAGATGATCGACATTATGGGAGCAGCGCGTGATCCTGGTATTCGTGCGAAGGTGGGGGTGCGTGCTAACGATAAACGCATTGATCCCATCGGTGCCTGTATTGGTATGCGTGGAGCGCGTGTGCAAGCGATTACCAAAGAGCTGGGCGGTGAGCGCATTGACGTGGTCTTGTGGAACGAGGACCCTGTTCAGTGTGTCATCAATGCGATGGCGCCGGCAGAAATTGTTAAAATTGCCATGGATGAAGACTTGCACAGCATGGATTTAGCCGTACCTGATGATGGTTTGGCAAAAGCCATTGGTATTCGTGGTCAGAACGTTCGTTTGGCCAGTGAATTGACGGGTTGGGAACTCAACGTCATGACGCAAAGCGATATGGAGGCTAAAGCCTATGCTGAGTCAGCCACGCAGATTAATCTGTTTGTGAATGCGTTGGGCGTCGATGAGGACTTAGCACAAGTGTTGGTGATGGAAGGTTTCACGACGATTGAGGAAGTCGCTTACGTTCCAGTTGCGGAAATGTTAGAAATTGAAGGTTTTGATGAGGACTTAGTTAACGTCTTACGCGATCGCGCTAAAGATTACTTGCTCACTAAAGCCATTGAATTAGAAGAGCGCAAAGAAACCATTCAGCCTGATGCCGATTTGCTGGCATTAGAAGGAATGAATGAAGAAATGGCGCAGACGCTGGCTGAAAATGGCGTCACTTCGCAAGAGTTGTTGGCGGAGCTAGGCGTCGATGAATTGTTAGAATTATTACCAATGTCCGAAAGCAAAGCATCTGCTTTGATTATGGCGGCGCGTGCGCCTTGGTTTGCTTGAAGAGATAAGGAGGTCAGAACATGGCCGATATGACAGTTGTACAATTTGCTCATAGTTTAAATCGCTCCGTTGAACAGTTAGTGGATCAGTTTGTTGCTGCGGGTGTGGGTAAAAAACGCTTGAACGACGTTGTTACTGAAGAAGAAAAGAAAGCCTTGCTCACTTATTTGCAGCGCAAGCATGGTCACGCTGAGGAGTCCTCTCCAACAAAGGTGACTTTAACACGTAAAACAGTGCAAACGGTTAATGTAGCAACCAATGCGAGTGGTAGCCGTGGCGCCGCTCGGACGGTTGATGTTGAAGTTAAGAAGAAACGCACTTACGTTAAAAAAGAAGTTGAGGTTGCTGTAGCATCGACTCCTGACGTGACCGAAAAGCCAACGCCAGCACTAACCGTTCCTGTGACTGAAAAAGTTACTATAGCTCCAGCCAAGGTTGATGTAGCTCCAGAACTGGTCAAAGAAAAATCGGCTGATAAAAAGCCTGTAAAAGCAGCGCCAGAACCTAAAATAGAAGTGATTGGTAGTAAACAAATCATTATTGAAACAGCTCCTTCGAATGATGCGGTTGAGCCAGGTGATAAGAAAAAAATGGTGAAGCATGGTGGTGCGCTGAAACAGGCGAACAAGTCTTCACCTAAAGCCAATCAGAATGAAGAGCGCTTTAGTCGTGGTGCCAAAAAAGCACCTCACAAAGGCGGTAAGAAGCCAATGGAAGACAATCAGCATGGTTTTAAAAAGCCTGCCGCTCCGATTGTGCGTGATGTCGCCATTGGTGAAACCATTACCATTGCTGAATTAGCCGATAAAATGTCGGTTAAGGCTTCTGAAGTGATTAAGTTCATGATGATCAGCTTAGGTAGCATGGTAACCATTAACCAAAGCATCGACCAAGAAACAGCGGTTTTGGTGGTCGAGGAGATGGGTCATACACCCAAAATCATTAACGAAAACGCCATTGAAGAAGCTCTGTTAGCCAGCGCAGGCGAAGGTGATCTTGTTACCCGTTCACCCGTCGTTACCATCATGGGTCACGTAGACCACGGTAAAACGTCATTGCTGGATGCGATTCGTCGTGCCAAAGTGGCGCATGGTGAAGCGGGCGGTATTACTCAGCATATTGGTGCTTACCACGTTGAAACGGGTCATGGTGGTATTACCTTTATCGATACCCCTGGTCACCAAGCCTTTACGGCGATGCGTGCGCGTGGTGCTAAGGTAACGGACATCGTGGTATTGGTGGTTGCTGCTGATGATGGCGTGATGCCACAAACGGTCGAAGCCATTCAACATGCGAAGGCGGCAGGCGTGGCGATTGTTGTTGCAGTAAACAAAATTGATAAGCCAGAAGCTAATCCCGATCGCATTATGCAAGAATTGTCTGGTTATGAAGTTGTTGCAGAGGAATGGGGTGGAGATGTCCAATTTGTTAAGGTTTCTGCTAAACAAGGCTTGAATTTGGATGGCTTGTTAGATGCGATTTTGATTCAGTCCGAAGTATTAGAGTTACAGGCCGTTAAGGATGCGCCCGCACATGGTTCAGTACTAGAGTCACGTCTTGATAAGGGTCGTGGTCCTGTGGCAACGGTATTGGTACAGCAAGGTACTTTGCGCAAAGGTGATATCGTTGTTTGTGGTATGGAGTACGGTCGTGTACGCGCCTTGGTGAACGAAAACGGTCGCACTATGGAAGAAGCTGGTCCTGGTATTCCTGCTGAAGTACTCGGTTTATCGGGTGTACCTAATGCGGGTGATGAGTTGTCGGTGGTGTCAGATGAGCGTAAGGCGCGTGAAGTGGCGATGTTCCGCCAAAATCGTGCGAAAAACTTGAAAGAAGCTGCTCAGCAAAAAGCGAAATTGGAAGACATGTTCAAAGGCATGACGGAAGGTGACGTTAAAGTTGTTAATTTGGTGATTAAAGCTGACGTTCAAGGTTCGGTTGAAGCCTTAATTGGCTCTTTAGAAAAACTCTCAACCGATGAAGTGAAAGTGAAAGTGATTTTCTCCGGTGTGGGTGGTATCACTGAATCAGACGTTGATTTAGCGATTTCGGCCAATGCCATTATGTTCGGCTTTAACGTACGTGCTGATGCCAGTGCTAAGCGTCGTATCGAACAAGAAGGCGTAGACTTGCATTACCATAGCATCATTTATGAAGTGGTTGATGAAGTTAAAAACGCTATGTTGGGTAAACTGGAGCCAGAGTTTAAAGAAGAAATCATTGGTATCGCTGAAGTGCGTGATGTCTTCCGCTCGCCGAAGTTCGGTGCCATTGCTGGTTGTATGGTTGTTGATGGCGTCATTAAGCGCAACAATCCGATTCGCGTATTGCGTGATAATGTTGTTATTTACGAAGGTGAATTGGAGTCGTTACGTCGTTTTAAAGACGATGCTGCGGAAGTGCGTCAAGGCTTTGAATGTGGTGTTGGTGTTAAAAACTACAATGACGTTCGACCAGGCGATCAAATCGAAGTTTATGAGCGCGTACAGGTTAAACGTACTCTGTAATCATTCAAAAATATAAATCAAGGTGTTGTTGGGTGTTGTTTGTAACGCTCATCAGCACCTTTTTGTTTATGAAGGGAAATGGCTCAGATGGCAAAAGAATTTTCACGCGCTCGGCGAATCGAGCAGCAAATTTTACGTGAGTTAGCGCAACTATTAAGGTTTGAAGCTAAAGATCAACGCTTAACTTGGGTAACACCTGTGGATGTACGTTTATCAACCGATTTATCGATTGCCAGCGTTTATGTGGGCGTATTGGGTAAGAGTGAGAGTGAAGCAGCGGATATTATGAAGGTGCTTAATCAAGCAGCTGGCTTTTTCCGTAGTGAGTTGGGTAAACGCATGATGTTACGTTTAACGCCTCAACTACGTTTTTACTTTGACTCGGTTGAAGCTGAAGCACAAAAAGTGGATGCGCTATTAAAACGTGCCGCCGACATTTCTAAAGAGGTTGGTGACGACGATACGCCAACAACTCAAGGCTAATTCATGGCTCAGGTTGATGGTATCTTACTACTAGATAAACCCAGTGGCATCAGTTCTAATGGTGCCTTGCAAAAAGTTCGCTATATGCTCAACGCTAGCAAAGCGGGGCATAGTGGTACGCTAGATCCGATGGCAACAGGGCTTTTGCCTATTGGGCTGGGGCAAGGAACAAAAGCCTTGCCTTATTTGTTAGATGCCCACAAGCGTTATGTTGCTACTCTTAAATTAGGTGAGACCACGGCAACTGGCGATGCGGAAGGTGAGGTTGTTGAGTGTAAATCAGTGCCACACTTATCGTCATCCTTATTGGAGACGGTTATTTCTCAATTCCGAGGTGCTTTTTCACAAACGCCGCCAATGTATTCTGCCTTAAAACAACAGGGGCGTCCTTTGTACGAATTAGCTCGTGAGGGCATTGTGGTCGAACGCGCTGCAAGAGATATTCATTTTTACGCCATTGAATTATTAGGTTGGACAGAGCAAACGATCCAGCTACAAGTATGGTGCTCGAAAGGCACTTATATTCGTGTGTTGGCGGAAGATATTGGACAGGCTTTAGGTTGTGGTGCTCATTTAACTGCTTTGCGCCGCATTGGTGTCGCTGGTTTTGATCCGATCAGTGAAGGCAATAAAAGTGGGTTTGCGTGGTGCGATTGGCCGTCGGTATTAAATCAAACTCTTTCTCCTTTTTTATTGCCTGTTGATAGTGCATTAATGCATTTTAACGCTATCACCGTAACGGATGATGTGTTACAACGTTTATTGCAAGGTCAAAAAATATCCGCAAACGATTTGGGCGCTCCTGTTGAAACAGTGGCTCCTTTGCGATGTTACAGTGAGTCTGGCGAGTTTTTTGCTTTAGTGAAAGCAACACCCTATCAGGGATTAATGCTAGAGCGTTGGATGCATTCCTGAATGCTTAGCTAATTGGTAAAGTGTCCATGATTGTATTTGTCATGGTCTTTTGTTATCGTTGAATCACAGCCATTTACACAAGAGTAATAAAGATATGAATATGACCACCGAAGAAATGATTGACTACTTTCGTAAAAATCTGATTTGCGAAACCCTAACACGTCAAGAAGTGGCGACATTGCGCGAGTACTTACAGGATATTAGCTTCAAAAAAGACCAAGTGATTGCCGAAATTGGTGAAGTAGGCGATGCGCTCTATTTCGTTGTTAACGGAAAGTCGGGCTTATATCGTGATGAAGAAGGTGAGGAGATTAAAGTCGCTAGCTTGAAAGAAGGCACTCTGGTTGGTGAAATGTCTTTCTTTGATCGCAAACCTCGTAATGTACGTATGAAAGCTGATTCAAAGAATGTACAAATGTTGGTATTGACCCGTCCCATGTATCAACGTCTCAAAATTGAGCACCCAATTATTGCAGTTAATTTATTAGAAAATGCCATTGTTAGCTTAGATTATATTATTCGTCACATGGGGGATGATATTGCGAACTTGAATCATTATTTCTATGGCACGGGTCGCCGATAGCCCTATTGCGCTGTCATCTGGCGTTGTTGCTACGGAGCGAATTCGGCTTCGTTTGCTATTGGCGCGAGCGTAAACTTGGGTTATAATTAAAAATTCCCTGCTATCGGTTGTGGGGGAAGATTTTTGTATAAACCGATCCTAGGAGTTTGATATGTCTTTATCTAAAGAACAAACTGCGGCGATTATTGCTGAACATGGCACCGTTGCAAATGATACTGGTTCACCTGAAGTGCAAGTTGCTTTGATGACCACACGTATCGTTCAATTAACTGAACATTTTAAAGCGCACAAAAAAGATCACCATTCACGTCGTGGTCTGTTGCGTTTAGTTAGCCAACGTCGTAAGCTATTGGACTATCTGAATCGTAAAGATCATGAACGTTATAAAGCGTTAATTGCTCGTTTAGGCCTGCGTAAGTAATCCTTGCGCCAATAAAAAGCCTGTCAGCAATGATAGGCTTTTTTTTCACCCCGAATTTTTCGACATTGCAAAAGGCAGTTTTCCGTGTTTAATAAAAAAAGCATTTCTTTTCCTTATGGTCAGCACACAGTTACGTTAGAAACGGGTGAAATTGCTCGTCAAGCTGACGGTGCTGTTATGGTTAAAATGGGCGATACTCAGTTGCTTGTCACTGTTGTTGCAGCAAAAAAAGTAGCGCCGGGTCAAGATTTTTTCCCGCTGACGGTACATTATCAGGAAAAGGCCTTTGCCGCCGGTAAAATTCCTGGCGGTTACAATAAACGCGAAGGCAAGTTATCTGAAGCGGAAACTTTGATTTCTCGGTTAATTGATCGTCCTATTCGTCCTTTGTTCCCAGAAGGTTTTTTCAATGAAGTGCAAATTATTGCCACTTTGTTAGCCTTAGATCCAGAAATTTCGGCGGATATTCCAGCTATGATCGGTGCTTCTGCCGCATTGGCATTGTCAGGTGTGCCTTTTGATGGTCCTTTGGGGGGGGCTCGTGTTGGCTATGTGAATGGCGAATATGTTTTGAATCCTTCGCGTGAACAAATGAAAGTGAGCGATTTGGATTTAGTCGTTGCGGGTACATCGCAGGCAGTGCTTATGGTTGAATCTGAAGCTAAAGAGTTGTCGGAAGAGACCATGTTGGGTGCAGTGGTGTTTGGTCACCATCAAATGCAAGCTGCGATCGCGGCTATTAATAGCTTTGCTGCTGATGCAGGAAAAGCGCCTTGGGACTGGACGCCACCAGTCGAAAACACTGAGTTGAAAAATGCATTACAGACTCTGGTGGGTGAGCGTTTAGGTGATGCCTATCGTATTACCGAAAAACAAGTGCGTTACAGCACCGTTGGTGCTTTGCGAGACGAAGCGATTGTGGCTTTAAGTGGCGGCGATGAGCCTGCATTCAGTCAGTCTGACGTTGAAAATGCGTTTGGTAAGCTAGAAGAGCGCATCGTGCGTGACCGCATTTTAGCGGGTGAGCCACGTATTGATGGCCGTGATACCAAAACCATTCGTCCGATCAATGTTCAAGTCGGTGTTTTACCTCGTGTTCATGGTTCTGCTTTGTTTACGCGTGGTGAAACTCAGGCCTTGGTGGTGACAACCTTGGGTACTGAGTCTGATGCGAAAATTACCGATGATTTGGCAACGGGTGCTTACAAAGATCGATTCCAGCTGCATTATAATTTCCCGCCCTACTCGGTGGGTGAAACGGGTCGTCTGGGTGCGCCAGGTCGTCGCGAAATTGGTCATGGTAACCTAGCACGTCGTGGCGTTTTCCCTATGGTACCTTCACAGGAAAATTGGCCCTACACGATTCGTATCGTATCTGAAATCACCGAGTCAAATGGTTCTTCCTCTATGGCGACTGTTTGTGGTTCCTCTTTATCTATGATGGATGCGGGTATTCCATTAAAAGCGCCTGTTGCTGGTATTGCGATGGGCTTAATTAAAGAGGGCGATCGCTTTGCTGTGTTGTCGGATATTTTAGGCGATGAAGATCATCTTGGTGATATGGATTTCAAAGTAGCTGGAACGGCGAATGGTATTACTGCGTTGCAGATGGACATTAAGATTAATGGTATTACGCCTGAGATTATGGATGTTGCTGTGAATCAAGCTAAGGCTGGGCGTTTGCATATTTTGGGTATCATGAATGCGGTTATTGAGCGCCCGCGTGCAGAAGTATCTGAATGGGCTCCACGCTTTACGGTATTCAAAATTAATCCTGATAAAATCCGTGATGTGATTGGTAAAGGTGGTGCGGTGATTCGTAACATCACTGAACAAACGGGCACAACGGTTGAATTAAGTGACGATGGTACGGTTAAAATTGCATCAGTCACCAAAGCCGCTGCAGCAGCGGCACGCAAAATGATTGACGATATTACAGCTGAAATCGAAGTCGGTAAAACCTACCGTGGTAAAGTCGTTAAATTGGCTGAATTTGGTGCTTTCGTTAACGTCTTGCCGGGTAAAGACGGATTGGTACATATTTCGCAAATCGCTCATGAGCGTGTCGAGGATGTCAGTAAATATTTATCTGAAGGTCAGGAAGTGAATGTTTACGTGATGGAACTTGATAAACAAGGTAAAGTTCGCTTAACCATGAAAAATGTCGATCAGACAAGCTTGCCAGCTTTAGCTGAGTAATTTTGCTCATATGGAAGCACCGCTACGGCGGTGCTTTTGTATTTATATTTTATTGTGCTTTAGCTTAGATATTGATTTAATCTTGCTAGCATTGTTAGGATTTTAGTTTTTTGTGGTAAGAAGTCATGTTTTTATGCCATAAAATGCAAGAATCTTGTTTCGATGATTTTGTACAATAAAACTGATGGAATTAAGTAATCGCCTTCTTTGAAGAAGTGTTGAATGAGGATGTGAAAAATGGCTGGAAAAACACTGTATGACAAACTTTGGGATCAACACGTCGTTCGTATGGATGCCGATGGTACGGCATTGATTTACATTGATCGTCAATTAGTACATGAAGTAACTAGCCCACAAGCTTTTGAAGGCTTGCGTATTGCACATCGCAAACCTTGGCGTATTTCAGCGAATGCTGCCGTTCCCGATCATAATGTCCCAACGACAGATCGTTCTGGTGGTGTGGATGCAATTGTGGATCCGATTTCGCGTATTCAAGTACAAACGCTAGATAAAAATGCGAGTGAGTTTGGAATTACCGAATTTAAAATGGGTGATATTCGTCAGGGCATCGTGCATGTTGTTGGTCCAGAGCAGGGTCTCACTTTGCCAGGTATGACGGTAGTTTGTGGGGATTCTCATACCTCTACGCATGGCGCAGTGGGTGCCTTGGCTTTTGGTATTGGCACTTCGGAAGTAGAGCACGTTTTGGCAACACAATGTTTGTTGCAGAAAAAAATGAAAAACATGCGCATTCGCGTGGAAGGCAAACTACAGTCAGGTGTCACCGCTAAAGACGTGGTTTTGGCGATTATCGGTAAGATTGGTACGGCGGGCGGTACGGGCTATGCCATCGAGTTCGCAGGTCAGGTTATTCGTGACTTGTCGGTTGAAGGACGTATGACCATTTGTAATATGTCGATTGAAGCGGGGGCGCGTGCCGGTATGGTTGCACCTGACGAGAAGACGATTGCTTATGTACTAGGTCGCCCTTTTGCGCCTAAAGGTGACGTGATGGCTAAGGCAATTGAAGCTTGGAAACACTTGTACTCGGATGATGATGCCGTATTTGACGCGGAAGTCGTGTTGCAGGGTGAAGATATTGCACCACAAGTTTCTTGGGGAACCTCGCCTGAAATGGTGATTCCAGTTACGGGCGCCGTGCCAGATCCTGAGGCAGAATCCGATGCCGTGAAAGCGGGTAGTATCCGTCGTGCGCTCGATTACATGGGCTTGAAGCCAGGTATGAAGGCCACCGACATTCCTGTCAATGTGGTGTTTATTGGCTCTTGTACCAATTCTCGTATTGAAGACTTGCGTCAAGCGGCAGCGGTATTGAAAGGTAAAAAAATCGCTGAGTCTGTAGAAATGGCGTTGGTTGTACCTGGTTCTGGTTTAGTGAAGCAACAAGCGGAACAAGAAGGACTGGATAAAATTTTTACCGATGCTGGTTTTGAATGGCGTGAACCAGGCTGTTCGATGTGTTTGGCGATGAACGCGGATCGTGTACCAGCAGGTAAACACTGTGCTTCGACGTCGAATCGTAATTTTGAAGGTCGTCAGGGCGCAGGTGGTCGCACTCATTTGGTGAGTCCGGCGATGGCGGCAGCTGCAGCGGTAGCGGGGCATTTTGTTGATGTGCGTAGTGTGATGGCGTAATAGAGGAGTTTATTCATGTATCAATTTACAACATTAACCGCTGTGGTTGCGCCTTTAGATCGTGCTAACGTCGATACCGATGCCATTATTCCCAAACAGTTTCTGAAATCGATTAAACGTTCGGGTTTTGGTCCTTTTGCTTTTGATGAGTGGCGTTATAAAGACGTTGGTGAACCAGATATGGACTGCACACATCGTCCCCTTAACCCCGATTTTTCGTTGAATCAGCCACGCTATCAAGGCGCTAAAATTCTGCTGACACGTCAAAATTTTGGTTGTGGTTCATCGCGTGAACATGCGCCTTGGGCGTTGAAAGATTATGGTTTTGATGCCATTATCGCACCAAGCTATGCCGATATTTTCTTTAACAATAGTTTTAAGAATGGCATTTTACCCATTGTTTTATTAGATGATTTAGTGCAACAGCTATTCGAAGAAGTGGAAGCTAACGAAGGTTACAAGCTAACCATTGATTTACCTTCGCAAACCATTAACACGCCTTCAGGTCAGCAGATTAGTTTCACTGTTGATCCGTTTCGTAAACATTGTTTGCTGAACGGTTTGGATGATATTGGTTTAACATTGCAACACGCTGATGAAATTAAGCGTTTTGAGGATGCGCGCCGAATCTCGATGCCATGGATGTTTAACGACCAATGAAAACATGGTTAAACAAACTCTTTGCGCGTGAGCTCAATACCGACACGCAAGCACAACTCGCTCGTTTGCTTGACGAGGTGGTAGATAGTTTTTCGGGGCAATCACTGAATGAATGGTTGGTCGATGCACGTCAAGGTTTTTTGGGATTATCGCTAGTTTTTGAGGTGCCTTATCCAGCGAAAAGTTTGTGGGCAAATTGGCAACAACAGATTGAAGCTAAAGCTCAGTCTGCTGGCTTAACGGTTAGTCAAGTCGATTTTGTGCTGAAAGTGGTTGCCCGACAAACGCAGGGCAATATTGATCCAATAGCGGGTGTTACCAATATCATTGCTGTTGGCTCTGGTAAGGGGGGCGTGGGTAAAAGTACCACTTCAGCAAACTTGGCGCTGGCTTTAGCCAGTGAGGGTGCTAGAGTTGGTGTGTTGGATGCCGACATTTATGGTCCGAGTATGCCAACGGTATTTGGTTTGGTTGGCAAGATGCCGCACAGTGTCGATGGTAAAACCATGGAACCATTGGTTGCTTATGACGTTAAGGTCAATTCAATCGGCTTTTTGGTTGAAGCTGACTCGCCAATGATTTGGCGAGGTCCTGTTGTCACGGGTAGCTTGATGCAATTAATCAATGAAACCAATTGGGGTAGTTTAGATTATTTAATCGTCGATTTACCTCCTGGTACAGGCGATACCCAGTTGACCATGGCGCAAAAAATTCCTGTTGCTGGTGCAGTCATTGTTACTACGCCGCAAGATTTGGCAATGATTGATGCGCGTAAAGGCCTGAAGATGTTTGAGAAGGTCAATATTCCTGTATTGGGTATTGTCGAAAACATGGCGTTACATGTTTGTAGTCAGTGTGGTCACGTTGAACCCATCTTTGGTGAGGGCGGTGGTGCGAAAATGGCGCATGACTTTAATGTTAAGCTCTTAGCTTCTTTACCTTTAACCATGAGCATTCGTGTCCAAGCCGACAGCGGCAAGCCAACAATGGTGGCAGAACCAGAGGGTGAAATTGCGCAACATTATCGTCAGTTAGGGTATCAAGTCGGTGCAGCTTTAGCTTTACGTCCGCAAAGTTTTGCTAATAAGTTTGGTAAGATCGAAGTAAAAGCTCTTTAATTGCTCGTATCCTTCGCTTGCATTGGTTTATTTAGGCCTCCTCGGTTAAAATGAACCTATTGTTTTAATCGACTATTTCATAAGGGCATTTCATGCAGACTTCGTCGTCTGGCACACACTTGCGAGCTTCACAAAAACCAGCGTTAGGCTTGATTGCTCGCTTGCGTCAGCGTTCTGAGCAGTTTAATGGCTTACTCACGCATGAGTGGGGCTTACTCATTGGCTTTGTGCTAGCACTCTTTCTGTTTTTGGTGCTATTCAGTTACGATCCTCGTGATGCAGGGTTTTTCTCATCTGGAACTGCCGAAGGTAAGCTCTATAATTGGGGTGATGCTACTGGGGCGTGGATTGCTTCCTTACTGTTGTTTTTGTTTGGTGTCTTTGCTTACGCAGTTCCTTTTGGTGTTGCATTGGTTAGTTGGGTCGTATTTCGCATTCGTGTGAATCAATCAGAACTGAATCGTCGCCAACTACTTATTTCTTCGGTCAGTCTGTTTTTGCTGCTTTCAACCGGTGCGGCACTGGCATCTCTCTATCTGAATGGACTGGATTGGTTTGTCCCCTTGCCTTATTCGGGTGGCGGCATGTGGGGCTATGCGCTGGCTCAATTTATGGTGTCGGCGATTGACCGTTTGGCGGCTACCTTGTTGTTGTTGTCTTTTTTTGCTTTGGCGTTTAGTTGGATTGTCGGTATCAGTTTGTTACAACTGGTTGATGTAACTGGCGAAATTTTATGGTTATCCTGGCATTGGACAGCTGAAAACTGGCAAGATAAATGGAAGCCAGGATTACTGGCTTTTATGGACTGGTTGGCTGAGAAGTATCAAGCTTGGCGACGGGGTGAGCGCGTTTTACCCACGCAACAAGCATTTATTGCATGGCTGTTCACAACATGGTCTGACCTTAAAGCTCATATCGCAAAGTTGATTCTAGGGCGTCCAGCTGTACCAGAACGTCCAGTTGGTGAGCATTTTAAGTCTACAGACTCAACTGACATGGCGCGCGCTTGGTCGGTTAAAACGGCGGATATTCCAGGCTTAGTTCAGCCTATGTCAGACGATGTGCCACATAGGATGGTGCGCACCGCTAGCGATAATGAAAACAGTCTATACAGAGAACCAAGTGTTGCTGTTCAAGAGGAGCAAACACCTAAGCTCGTTATGCCCGTTATGGAGCCATCTGCTCAGTCTGAAGTGCTGCCTTCATCAGAGCATTTAGCTGCGATGATGGATATGGCTTTGAAAGTGCGTGATGATCGTGGTGTTACATTAGTGGACGAAACCAAGCAAGCTAGTTTGCCGTCTTTATCTTTGTTAGATGAAATTCCCAAGCAAGTGCATTCAATTGATAAGTCGGTGTTGGAATCGATGGGCGTATTGTTAGAACAGACGCTGAAAGAATACAACATTAAGGCCGATGTAGTGGGCATTGTTTCAGGTCCAGTGGTGACTCTGTTTGAGTTGCAGCCAGCTCCGGGTGTTAAGGTGGGCTCCATCACCAATTTAGCTAAAGATTTAGCGCGTTCCATGTCGGTTCTTGCTGTGCGTGTCGTGGATATTATTCCCGGAAAATCAGTGATTGGCATTGAGATCCCGAATCCAGTACAAGAGTCGATTAGTTTCCGAGAGGTACTTTCTTCGGACGTCTATCAGCATACGAGCATGACGTTACCCTTAGTTATGGGTAAGGATACTGCAGGTCGCCCCGTTGTCGCTGACTTGGCTAAAATGCCGCATGCCTTGGTGGCGGGTCAAACTGGTTCGGGTAAATCGGTTGGTGTGAATGCGATGATCGTCAGCTTGCTTTATCATGCAACGGCTGATGAAGTTAAGTTCATTATGATTGACCCTAAAATGCTAGAACTCTCTGTCTATGAGGGAATTCCTCATTTATTAGCACCAGTTGTTACAGATATGAGCGAAGCGGCTAATGCATTGCGTTGGTGTGTGGTGGAGATGGAGCGACGTTATCAGCTCATGTCGAAATTGGGTGTGCGCAATATTGCTGGTTATAACGAAAAAGTTCAAGCAGCCATAGATGCCGGTAAACCCATTATCGACCCAACCGCCACCATGCCGATGATGGGTACGTTTGATATGGCACCGCCGATGCCTACGTTAGAACCTTTGCCTTATATCGTGGTGATTGTTGATGAGTTTGCTGACCTATTCATGGTAGTGGGTAAAAAGATTGAAGAGTTGATTGCTCGACTGGCGCAAAAGGCAAGGGCTGCGGGTATTCATTTGGTTTTAGCAACGCAACGTCCTTCAGTTGATGTGGTCACAGGGCTGATTAAAGCCAATATTCCCGCACGGGTTTCGTTTAAGGTCGCTTCTAAGATCGACTCTCGTACCATTCTCGATCAAATGGGGGCAGACCAATTATTAGGGCGTGGGGATATGCTCTACTTAGGTAATGGCATGAGTATTCCCCAACGCGTGCATGGTCCTTTTGTTTCCGATGATGAAGTGCATCGAGTGGTTGAGTTTTTGAAAACACAGGGGACGCCTGAATACGTCACCTTAGATCCAGCGGCAGCCTTGGGTGGTGGCGGTTCGGCATCCTTGACTGGTTTGTTTGATGATGAAGCAGGCGGAGCGGAAAAAGACGTGCTTTACGATGAAGCAGTTGCGTTTGTTATTGAAGCGCGTCGAGTATCGGTTTCCAGTGTGCAGCGCCGTTTCAAAATTGGTTATAACCGAGCGGCACGCATTGTAGAAGCGATGGAGGCTGCCGGTTTAGTCAGTGCTCAACAACCCAATGGTAATCGTGAAGTACTTGGTATCGAATAAAGGAATAAAAAGTGATTAACCGTTTGATTGGCTTAATGCTATGTGTCGCTACTTGGCAAGCGTGGGCTGTAGCACCTGAAGTGGAAAAAGCATTGGATAGCATGACCAGTTATGAGGCTGAATTCACGCAAGTGGTGAAAGAAGCGCAAGGGTTTCGTGAGGAAAAATCATCGGGTAAGGTATGGGTGCAGCGTCCCGGTAAGTTTAACTGGCGCTACGATAAAGGCCCACAAAAAATGGATATCGTGGCCGATGGTGTCAATTTATGGATTTATCAACCAGCATTGGCGCAGGTGATGGTTTATGCCATGTCAGAAATCGAAAAAGACTTACCGATTAGTTGGTTAGCCAGCAGTCAGCCGATAGCTAAACGCTATAACACACGCAGATTAGAAGACAGAGGTGATGGCCTGATGTGGTTTGATTTGCAAAACAAGAAAGGTGGCACGCAAGAGATTGCTTTCATTGAATTGGCATTACAAGGTGACGTCATGAAAGAAGTGGTCATTACAGGCTCGGACGGTAAAGAAACACGTGTGAGTTTTAAAGGCGCAAAACGCAATATAGCCATCAATCCAAGTCAGTTTGAATATCGTCCAGCCCCCAACATTGATATTATTGGTACGCCCCAATAATGATTCCGACTGCGCCTTTAGCGGAACGGCTTCGTGCGCGTCACTTGCATGAGGTGTTAGGACAGCAACACCTGTTAGCTTCGGGTAAGCCCTTAGCGCAAATGTTGGCTAAAGGGCGCTTGCAATCGATGATTCTTTGGGGACCTCCGGGTACAGGAAAAACGAGTTTAGCGCGTTTGCTCGCTGAAGCCTCTGGTACGCACTGGCGAGCTATTTCAGCGGTTCATGACGGTGTTAAAGAAATTAAGCGCATGATTGACGAGGCTAAGGCTGATCAGTTGCTGGGGCAACGCTCTGTACTGTTTGTCGATGAAATTCATCGCTTTAACAAAGCCCAGCAAGATGCATTATTACCAGTCGTCGAAAGTGGTTTACTCACCCTCATTGGTGCTACTACAGAAAATCCTTCCTTTGCTTTAAACAATGCCTTATTGTCTCGCGCGCGCGTGTATGTACTAAAATCACTCACGACAACTGAATTGGTTCAGTTGCTAGAACGAGGGCTAGAACACTTAATGCAGGAGCAAGGATGGAGAAGTCTCAAGCTTGAGCCAACAGCGCAACCTTGGGTGCTTGCTTATGCCGATGGTGATGGTCGAAAGTTGCTGAATCTAGTCGAGCAGCTGGCTGATTTTGCCGAGGCAGATGAGGAAAATCCTGATAGTATGTTCATTTCCGCTGAAGCGGTCAAAGTCGCTTTATCGGGAGGTCAAGTGCGGCGTTTTGATCGTGAAGGCGAGCAGTTTTATGACCAAATATCCGCTTTGCATAAAGCGGTACGGGGTTCATCTGTCGATGCCGCTTTGTACTGGTTTGCACGTATGTTAGATGGTGGTTGTGATCCACTGTATTTGGCGCGTCGTTTGGTGCGTATGGCCAGCGAGGAGATTGCTAATGCCGATCCTCGTGCTTTAACGGTAGCCTTAGATGCACTGAATGCTTATCAATTGTTGGGTAGTCCCGAAGGTGAGTTGGCTCTAGCGCAAGCGGTAACTTATTTGGCAACCGCTCCTAAGTCAAATGCGGTTTATAGTGCGTATAAATCGGTACGTAAAGCCGTGTCAACTATGCCCAGTCATGACGTACCCTTGCATTTGCGCAATGCGCCTACACGGTTAATGGCGAGTTTAGATTATGGCAAGGGTTACCGTTACGCGCATGACGAGCCTCATGCCTATGCGGCGAGTGAGCGTTATTTTCCCGATGCCTTAGCCGATCAACCACCTGTTTTTTATCAACCTGTTGATAGAGGCTATGAACAGACGATTCGTCAACGTATGGCATTTTGGCAGAGTTTAGATAATGAACAGCAAGGAGTGAACCCATCATGATGTCTTTCAGTGCCTTAACTGCTGTGGCATTGGGTGGTGCGGCTGGATCCGTGCTTCGCTATTGGCTTGCACACCAAGTCAATCTCGTTATGGGGGTCGGTGGTTTTGCTTGGGGGACTTTTACCGTAAATGCCTTAGGTGGCTTTGCCATCGGTTTTACTTTAATTGCCTTGCAAGAATGGCTGCACGCTGATCCGATATGGCGTTTATTGCTGGTGATTGGTTTTTTAGGTGGTTTTACCACTTTTTCGAGCTTTTCTTGGGATACTTATACCTTGTGGATGAATGGTAAACATGGATTAGCAGCGTTAAATGTATTGGCGAATGTAGCTTTTTCCTTAGTTGGCACTGCGCTTGGCGTCGGCATAGCAAGATATCTACACCCGTTGAATTAATGTTATGAAACCATTTAAAGATGCAACAACTGGTTGGCCGAGTTTTTGGCTGCAAGGCCAGCAGCCACCTTGGTGGACGAGAGCATTGGAATGGCTTTATTGTGCAGTGGTTGCCATTAAACGTTGGGCTTATCGTGTTGGACTGAAAAAAGCGACGCGTCTGCCTGTGCCAGTGTTGGTGGTGGGTAATAGGGTGGTTGGTGGTACGGGTAAAACACCCCTAATTATGGCGCTAATTCCCTTATTGCAGGCACAAGGCTGGCGTGTTGGTATCGTCAGTCGAGGGTACGGACGACGTGATCAAAGCATTCGCGCGGTAACGGTAGATGCTACCAGCGAACAGGTTGGTGATGAGCCTTTGTTACTGTGGCAAAGCTTGCAGGTGCCAGTATGGGTAGGCAGTGATCGGGTGGCGGTGGCACAGGCGTTGTTAGAGGCTCATTCGGTGGATGTGATTGTTTCTGATGATGGTTGGCAACATTGGTCTTTAGGACGAGATTGGGTGATTGAAGTGGTCGATGCCGATAAAGGTTACGGTAACGGACATTGTTTACCAGCAGGTCCGTTACGCGAAACTGAAAATGCCTTGCCCTTGCCTGATTTAACCCTTTACAATGGTCGTGATTTTGTCTTAAAACCCATTGCATGGCAGAATGTGCATAGCCAGCAGCGCATTGCCTTAACCGACTTGTCGGGTGAGGTGGTGGCGATGGCGGGGATTGGTCATCCACAGCGTTTTTTTGCTAGCTTAACATCGATGGGCTTGACCCTGAAAGCATCACACGCGTTGGCAGATCATCAAACATTGGATGCAGCAAGTTTGGCTGAAATAGATGATGGCGTAACGCCGTTAGTGATGACGATGAAAGATGCAGTGCGTTGTCAAGATTTTGCTCAACCTCACTGGTGGGCACTGGTGGTAGAAACCGAGTTAGACACATCTTTGTTACAACCGATGCTTGAACGCCTAACACAGCGACTTAAACACAGCGACTTAA
>CAZYER010000005.1:46102-50263 GCA_964646525.1 uncultured Francisella sp.
AACACAGCGACTTAAACACAGCGACTTAATAGAGAGATAACCTAATGGATAAGCGATTACTGGCAATTTTGGTCTGTCCTGCCAATAAAACATCCTTGCATTATGATACCAGCAAGCAAGAGCTGATTTCTTTGTCTGCGGGTTTGGCTTATCCCATTCGTGACGGTATTCCGATTTTGTTGGTGCACGAAGCAAGAACATTATCACTCGAAGAAGCGGAAGGGTATCGTAAACAAACGCAGGTCACAGCATGAAGCCGGTGGTGTTAATTCCAGCACGTTTGCAATCGTCACGTTTACCCAATAAGCCTCTGGCTGATATTGCCGGAAAACCGATGGTTTGGCATGTTTGGCAACGTGCTTTAGAAGCGAATGTGGGGCGTGTTGTCATTGCCACCGATAGTGAGCAAATTGAACAAATCATGTCGCAGTTGGGTGCAGAAGTGGTGATGACGCGGGCCGATCACACCTCAGGCACGGAACGTTTGGCAGAGGCATCGCGCTTACTCGCTTTGAGTGATGAGACGCCTGTGGTCAACGTGCAGGGTGATGAACCGCTGATTGCACCGGCAGTGATTCAACAAATTGCGGCTTTGCTGGCGCAACATCCGCAAGCATCCATGGCGAGCCTATGGGAGCCCATTCATACTGCAACACAGTTAATGAACCCTAACTTTGTTAAGGTTGTTACTGATCAGCAAGGTTATGCCTTAACTTTTTCCCGCTCGCCCATTCCTTGGCATCGTGATTTATTTGGTAGCGAACTACATGCTGATACGGAGTTACCTAAAGGTGTGCCTTTTTGTCGTCATCTGGGCATTTATGCTTATTCTGCTGGATTTTTGCGTCAGTATGCACAATGGCCAGCATCTGAAATGGAATGCATAGAAGCCTTAGAGCAGTTAAGGGTGTTGTGGAATGGGCATAAGATTGTCTTAGCAGAGGCCTGTCAGCCAACTCATGCGGGCGTGGACACCCCTGAAGACTTAGCAAGGGTTAGAGCCGTTTTAATTCGCTGAAACGTTGTTATAGTTTATCGTGCTAACAACTGCGTATGGTAATAGAATATATCATGATTTGAGGCGGTGATCTGCTTTAATGTGACTCACATTAACCAACGAGCATTGCTTCTGCTAAAATAAGCCCATCAATCACCAATGGATAGTGTTAACGATGGGCGAAGAACAGAAAAAACAACTCGAACAACAGCTTTGGAACATTGCCAATACGCTTCGTGGCAAAATGGACGCTGACGAGTTCCGTGACTACATCCTTGGCTTTATCTTCTACAAATACCTGTCCGAAAAAATGGAAAGCTACGCCGATGCGATTTTGGCGGAAGACGACATCGACTATCTCAGCTTGCACGAGCAAACTGAACAAGGACAAGAATACTTAGAAGCCATTCGTGAAGAATCCATTGAGCAGCTTGGTTTCTTCTTAAAGCCTTCCGAACTTTTTAGCAGTGTGGCTGCGCGTGGTAATGGCGATAGCAATAACTTCATTCTCGAAGACTTGACCAAAATTCTGCGCAATATCGAACAAAGCACCATGGGGCATGAAAGTGAGGATGACTTTGAGGGTTTGTTTGCTGATATGGATTTAACCAGCGCTAAGTTGGGTAAGACCGAAGAACAAAAGAATACGCTGATTGCCAAGGTGTTGTTTCACCTCGACCAGATTAACTTTCAACTCAGTAACACAGAACGAGATTTATTAGGCGATGCTTACGAATACCTGATCGCTCAGTTTGCCAGTGGTGCAGGCAAGAAAGCAGGGGAGTTTTACACGCCTCAACAAGTGTCAAAAATCTTAGCCAAGTTAGTGACCAACGGTAAAACCAAGCTCAAATCGGTGTATGACCCGACTTGCGGTTCGGGTTCACTGTTGTTGCGTGTCGCTAAAGAAGTGCAAGAAGTGAGCAACTTCTACGGTCAAGAAATGAACCGCACCACTTACAACCTTGCGCGTATGAATATGATTATGCACGATGTGCATTACCGAAAATTCGATCTGAAACAAGAAGACACCTTAGAACATCCTCAGCACAGTGATAAACGCTTTGAAGCCATTGTCGCCAACCCGCCATTTTCGGCCAATTGGACGGCCAATCCGCTACATTTAAGCGACGACCGCTTTAGTCAGTATGGCGTGCTTGCGCCTTCGTCTAAAGCCGATTTTGCCTTTGTTCAGCACATGCTTTACCAGTTAGATGAAAATGGTACGATGGCAGTAGTGTTACCGCATGGCGTGTTATTCCGTGGCGGTGCAGAAGGTAAAATTCGCCAGTATCTGATTGAAAACAAAAACTACCTTGATGCGGTGATTGGCTTGCCAGCCAATATCTTTTACGGAACCAGTATCCCCACCTGTATTTTGGTGTTCAAAAAATGCCGAGAAGACAGCGAGCATGTGTTGTTTATTGATGCTTCTAACGATTTTGATAAGGTGAAAAACCAAAACCAATTATCCGATGCGCACGTACAGAAAATCATCAGTACCTACCAGCAACGAGTCAGTATCGAAAAATACAGTCATCTTGCCAGTATGGAAGAGATTAAGGGCAATGACTACAACCTAAATATCCCGCGCTATGTCGATACCTTTGAAGCCGAAGCAGCCATTGACCTAACCGACGTTGCCAAAAAGCTCAAAGCCATTGATGCGGATATGATCGCCACCGATGCCGACATTGCCCAATACTGCCAACAGCTTGGCATTGCTGCGCCGTTTTGAAGGAAGTAACATAATGACTGATACGCTTAATTTAACATCATTGCAAAAAGCGGTGACATCTTTCCATAGGGCATTAGCTGAATTTGAAAAAGATACGGACAATGAGTTTGTGAGGGATTCCTGTATTCAACGCTTTGAATACTGTTATGACTTGTCAACCAAGATGATTAAACGACATTTGAGCAATATTTCAGAAAATCCAAGTGCTATCAACGAGATGACCTTTCAACAAGTCATTAGAGAGGCTTATACCAAAGGGGTGATCAAACACAGTTGGGATAAGTGGAGTGAATACCGAGACGACCGCAATGCTACTTCGCATGGTTATGATGAAGAACGGGCTAAAGTGGTGGTTGCCAGTATTGTGGTATTTTATGAAGAAGTGTCTTTTTTGCTTGAGCAATTGCAGGGGTTTTATGAAACTTCTGTTTGATGTCACCGCGGCGGAGTATCAGATCGTTCGAGATGTATTAGCTACGCATTTGGGAGATGAGTGCCATGTTTGGGTATTTGGTAGCCGAGCGAAAAACACCGCACGCTTTAACTCCGATTTGGATTTAGCGATTGAATGTACTCATCCTTTGTCGAAGCAAGCACTGATTGCGTTAAATGAAGCCTTTGATGAGGCTAAACTGGCTTTTTCGGTGGATGTGGTTGACTTGCAAAGTGTAGAGCCTTTCTTTAAAAGCATTATTGACAGTCAGAAAGTGGTTTTTCCATTGTCGCATCGTGTGCCACAACTGCGCTTTCCTGAGTTTAGTGGGGAGTGGGATTATGGCAATATGCAGAATTTAATAAATAGCCTTGATGCAGGGGTTAGCGTAAATTCAGTAGATGAGCCCGCACAGTTAGAAGAACTGGCTATTTTAAAAACCAGTTGTGTTACGAATGGTTTTTTTAATATTGCAGAGAATAAAAAGGTTATTGAACAATCTGAAATGGATAGGCTCAAAGAGCCTGTTTGTGCTGGAACAATTATTATTAGTAGGATGAATACGCCTAATCTTGTCGGTGCAAATGCTTACGTGGCATCTGATTTTAAGAACGTTTTTTTGCCCGATAGGTTATGGGCTGCAAAAGTTTCAATAAAAGCATCGTCTCGTTGGGTGTCCTTTCTAACAGGTTCTCCCAAAATAAGGGCTTTAATTTCTGCAAGAGCTACTGGTACAAGTGACTCTATGAAGAATATTACCAAAACAGATGTAATGGGATTACCTGTATTTTATCCCTCCCTCCCCGAACAAACCAAAATCGCCGCTTTTCTCTCCGCTGTTGACACCAAAATCGACCAACTGACGCAAAAGAAAGCCCTACTCGATACCTACAAAAAAGGCGCCATGCAACAGATTTTCAGCCAACAAATCCGTTTTACGCCCGATGAGGGCGGGGAATACCCTGAGTGGGAAGAGAGGAAGTTGGGGGAGGT
>CAZYER010000005.1:50363-54588 GCA_964646525.1 uncultured Francisella sp.
CATTTAAGAAGGGTCTGCTTCAGCAGATGTTTGTGTAGTATTGTGGTATTTAATGTATAATTTTACATAAAATACCACGTAACACTATGAGGATAAGCCATGATTACCTATGCCGCCAATGAACTGATTGCTTCTTCTGAACTGGTGAAAAAGTTTGGTTCGTATTTGTCACAGGTGAAAGAAAGCTCGGTAACCAAGTTGGCCATTTTGCGCAATAACAAAGTAGAAGCCGTGCTGGTTTCTAAAGAAGAATACGAAAAAATGGCAGAAGCACTTAAAAAAGTGCAGAGTGCTGAACTTATGCTGTCCATTCAACAGGGCATGGATGATGTAAAACAGGGCAAGGTACAACCTATCGAATCGCTGTGGGATGCTTTGGATGATTGAATACAGTGCCACTTTTTTGAAAGAAGCCAAACAGCTGGCAAAAAAATACAAACACCTTAAAGCCGACCTTAAAACTGCCATCGATGAAATTGAAAGTCAAAATGATGTCGGTGTTTCATTGGGTTATCACTTGTTCAAAAAGCGCGTTAAAAATTCATCCATTCCAACTGGAAAAAGTGGTGGTTTTCGAGTCATTATTTACCAACAAATACAACAAAGAACAGTGTTGATTTCTATTTATTCTAAAACCGAAAAAGAAACGCTTTCGGATCAAGAGTTGATAGACCTGATTAAATCGATGATGGAATCGTCATGACCACCCAAACTGTTCCTATGTTGCAATGCTTCAATCAAAGGGACTGGTTTATTCGCCAGGTGGCATACATCATCAAGATTATTATCCATTTGTTATAGATGACTTTGTTTGGAAATATTTGTTAGATCATCAGGAGCAGATTGTCGCAAAAGATGATGAAAGTAAAAAACAAGAGGAAAAAAAGAAAACATCAAGTTGGTAATATGCCCGTCGAGACAATATAGCACTTTATTGCTTGCTATTGGCATTGGTATGAACATTTAAGTTGTTATAATTAGTACATAGTTGTCTGATGGCTTCATCACGAATTAGGAGAAAATATTATGCAATCATTAACCATTAATGTGCAAAATGACCAGCTTTACACTAAGGTGCTGTGGTTGTTGGAACACTTCAAGGGTGACGGCCTTGAGATTGTTGAACGCGAAGATATTGCCGATCTAAAAGCCTTGGCAGCAACACGCCATGAAGATACCGTGCCTTTTGATGAGTATTTGCAGAATGCGCATTGAGTTAAGGCGTAGTGCAGTTAAAGATTTACAAAAGATTAGCGAGCCTTTTAAAAGCAAGTTACACGACAAAATTTTGTTACTTAAAAGCTTTCCAGGTGTCGCTAACATTAAAAAACTGACTAACTTCGAGCCAGCTTATCGATTGCGCGTTGGCGATTATCGCATTTTGTTTGATGTCATTGATGATAGGATCGTGATTGGTCGCGTACTGCACCGACAGGAAAGTTATGAGTAGCACCCAACCCGAAGCTGTTCTCGAAGCCAACCTTGTTAGCCAACTGATTGGCTTAAAATACGAACCCGTCAGCATTAAAGACGAAGCGGAGCTATTGGCGAATTTAAAGCGTCAGTTGGAAAAGCATAACCAAACCACGCTATCACAGACCGAATTTAACCGAGTGCTGAATCATCTCAGCAAAGGCAATGTGTTCGAGAAAGCCAAAATCTTGCGGGATAAGTTTGCCTTGTCGTTGGATGATGGCACGACCCGTTACATCGAGTTTTTGAATAGTGAACACTGGTGTCAGAACCTGTTTCAAGTGACGCAACAAGTCACCATCGAAGGCGAGTACAAAAACCGCTACGATGTGACCATTCTCATCAATGGCTTGCCACTGGTACAAATCGAACTCAAGCGCAGGGGCTTAGAACTTAAAGAAGCCTTTAACCAGATTAACCGTTATCAGCGTCATTCTTACGGGGCGAACAGTGGTTTATTCCACTATGTGCAGTTGTTTGTCATTTCTAATGGCGTGAACACCAAATATTACGCCAACAACAAACATCAATCCTTTAAGCAAACCTTTTTCTGGTCAGACAAAGAAAATAACAACATCACCAATCTGTCTGAATTTGCGCAGGTGTTTTTAGAGCCTTGCCATATCGCTAAAATGATCTGCAAGTACATTGTCTTGGCAGAAGCGACTAAGGTGCTGATGGTATTACGATCTTACCAATTTTATGCCGTCGAAGCGATTATTGATCGAGTACAACACAGCAACAAAAACGGTTATATTTGGCACACCACAGGGTCGGGTAAAACACTGACTTCTTTCAAAGCCGCACAAATTTTGATGAAGCTGCCCAATGTGCATAAGGTGGTTTTTGTTGTTGACCGTAAAGACCTGGACTACCAAACCACCAAAGAATTTAACAGTTTTAGTGACGGTAGTGTCGATGCCACCGACAACACCCAAGCTTTAGTTAAGCAGTTCAAAGACGATACTAAGTTAATTGTCACCACCATTCAGAAGCTTAATACGGCGATTAACAAACAACGCTACCTGAGTAGCATGGAAGGCATAAAAGATCAGCACATTGTCTTTATTTTCGATGAATGCCATCGTAGTCAATTTGGGGAAACCCACAAAAACATCACCCAGTTCTTTACTATGCACCAAATGATTGGCTTCACGGGGACACCGATTTTTGCTGAAAACGCCACCAATAACGCCTTGGGTAAACGCACCACCAAAGAACTGTTTGATGACTGTCTGCACAAGTATGTCATTACCGATGCTATTAGCGATGACAATGTGCTTAAATTCTCGGTCGAATACGTGGGGCGTTACCGTGAAAAAGAAGGCGGCACGAATTTAGATATTGAAGTCGAAGACATAGATACCAAAGAGCTACTGGAATCACCGCAACGCATTGGTAAAATTGTTGACTACATTATCGCTAACCACGACCGTAAAACCCACAGCCGAACCTTTACCGCCATGATGTGCGTGAGCAGTGTTGATGTGCTGACACAATACTATGCGCAGTTTAAAGCAAGTCAACATCCGTTGAAAATCGCCACTATTTTTTCTTATAGTGCCAATGAAGACGATAAAGATGCCACAGGTTACGATGCCCTTGATGAAGGCGACGGTGCGAGTGTCGATGAAACTCATATTAACCAGCACAGCCGAGACAAGTTAGAAAGCTATATTGGTGACTACAACGCCACTTTTGGTACTAACTTCACCACCAAAGACAGCCAGAGTTTTTACAACTACTACAACGACATTTCCAAACGCGTAAAGCAGGGCGAAGTCGATATTCTGTTGGTGGTGAATATGTTCCTAACAGGGTTTGACAGCAAAACGCTCAATACCCTGTATGTCGATAAAAACCTCAAATATCATGGCTTAATTCAAGCTTTTTCACGCACCAACCGCATTTTAAATGAGCAAAAATCGCAGGGTAACATCGTCTGCTTCCGTAATCTAAAATCGGCAACCGACGATGCGATTGCCTTGTTCTCGAACAAGGACGCGAAAGAAATCATCCTGATGCAACCCTACGAGGATTATGTCGCCAAGTTCATTCAAGCCTTAGAAGCCTTCAAAGCCATTGCACCGAGTATTAACGGTGTCGACCAGCTAACCACGGAAGAAGAAAAGCTGGAATTTGTTAAAGCTTTCCGTGAACTGATGCGCTTAAAAAATATCTTGGGCAGTTTTGCCGATTTCAGCTTTGATGACCTGACCATGCCAGAACAGGAGTTCGAGGACTACAAGAGTAAGTATCTTGATATTCACGACAGCATCGGCAAAGGCGAGGGTAAAGAAAAGGTATCCATCTTAGAAGATGTCGATTTTGAACTGGAGTTAATCCATAAAGATGAAATTAATGTCGGCTATATCCTCAAGCTCTTAGCCAAACTGCAAGACGCGCAAGGACAAGAAAAAGACAAACAGCGTCAGACGATTATTAACATCATCAACGGCAACGCCCAACTGCGTAGTAAACGCGAGCTGATTGAAAAATTCATTGATAGCCACTTAGCCAGCATTGACGATGTAGATAATATTGAAGATGCTTTTGATGCCTACTGGCAAGCGGAAAAAGATAAAGCCTTTAGCTATTTGGTCGAAGAAGAACAGCTCATTCCCGCAAAGGTGCAAGAAGTGGTGGAAACTTACTTGTATGAACAACGCCCACCGCTAAAAGATGACATTGCTGGAACACTCAGTGTTAAGCCCAAGCTGTTAGAGCGCAAAGTGGTGTTACCACGTGTGCA
>CAZYER010000006.1:0-53144 GCA_964646525.1 uncultured Francisella sp.
GCTGATATGTTCAGTGATGCGATGAGATAGGCTAAATTATGCAAAGCTCTCAAATAAACACTTAGCATTGGCTGATTTTGTTGCAATAAAAGTAAGGCTTTAAGGTCGTTAATCTTAAAGCCTTTTGATGAGTAAGGGTATGTGGTGAGCTTAGTTTGACTGATGTGTTTCACGTGCGATAGCACGGTAGCCAATATCCGTTCGGTAAAATGCACCATCAAAGCTGACTTGTTTGAGTGCATGATAAGCGGCTTGCTGTGCTGAGGAGACAGTATCTCCCAGTGCGGTAACACACAACACGCGTCCACCACTGGTAACAATCTGTTCGCCTTGTTGGCTGGTACCCGCTTGGAAGACTTTAGCTCCCGTGGCTTCTGCGGCGGCGATGCCGTTAATGACATCGCCTTTGCGTGGTTCGTCGGGGTAATTAGCCGCCGCCATGACGACACCCACCGCAGCACGGCTATCCCAGTTGGCAGTGGTGTTGGCTAGGTTTTCAGCAAGAGCGGCCTCAACCAAATCGACTAAGTCTGATTGTAAGCGCATCATAATCGGTTGGGTTTCGGGGTCACCAAAACGGCAGTTAAATTCGAGCGTTTTCGGATTGCCTTCTGGGTCGATCATACAGCCAGCATAAAGGAAACCCGTGTAAGGCGTGCCTTCGGCCGCCATGCCATCGAGCACGGGGCGAATAATACGCGTCATGATACCTTCTGCCACAGTGTCGGTTACAACGGGTGCAGGAGAGTAAGCGCCCATACCGCCAGTGTTCGGGCCTTTATCGCCATTGTCACGGGCTTTGTGATCTTGACTGCTGGCCATGGGCAGGGCGTTTTTTCCGTCACACATAACAATAAAGCTGGCTTCTTCACCGGTTAAAAACTCTTCTACCACCAGACGCGCACCAGCAGAGCCGAATTTGCCGCCTAAAATATCACTGACTGCTGCTTCTGCTTCAGCGAGTGTCATGGCAACAATCACTCCTTTACCTGCTGCCAAGCCATCGGCTTTGAGCACGATGGGTGCACCTTGTTCACGCACGTAGGCGAGTGCTTCGGCTTGTTGTTCGCCAGTAAACACTTGGTAAAAAGCAGTCGGAATCGCATGACGCGCCATGAAGTCTTTAGCAAAGGCTTTAGAGCTTTCTAGTTGAGCGGCTGTTTTGGTGGGTCCAAAAATGGCTAAGCCAGCCGCACGAAAAGCATCAACCACGCCAGCGGCTAAGGGGGCTTCGGGGCCAACTACGGTTAAAGCTACTTGATTGGCTTGAGCAAAAGCCACTAATGCAGCTACATCGGTTGCACTAATGGCCAGGTTTTCGCATTTGCCTTCTTGTGCTGAACCAGGATTACCGGGCGCAACAAAAACTTTGTTAACGCGATCCGATTGAGCGAGTTTCCAAGCAAGGGCGTGTTCACGACCGCCGTTACCAATAACCAAAATATTCATAGTTAACTGATTTCCAAAATTTATTGATTGTCCGGGATAAACTTCAACACCTTGCCATTAATGCAATAGCGTTTACCCGTCGGGGGAGGGCCGTCATCGAACACATGTCCTAAATGAATGCCCGAGCTGGCACTACGTACTTCAACGCGTTTCATGCCATGCGTGTTATCTTCATGATAGGTGATGGAGCCTTCAATCGGATTGAAAAAGCTCGGCCAGCCTGTGCCGCTATTGAACTTAGTGTCGGTGCGGAAAATCGGTGCGCCCGTAATGGGATCAACAAAGGTGCCAGGACGTTTTTCATCTAAATGCGAACTCGTGAAAGGGCGTTCAGTGCCTTGCTCAAACGCAATACGCTGTTGTTCGGGTGTGAGCAGTTGAAAACCGAGCCATTGCCAAAAGCGCGGTTTGTCGCCTTCATAGCCTGTGTAACGCGACACTTCCTTGTTGTCTTGAAATAGCACAATGGAGGGTGTGGCGAACAAGGGTTTCTCGAGCGTCAAGCTCGCTGGTGCTTTGCCATCAGCGACTTCGCGAATCGGTAATTCGGCACGCCAGTCACTCATGATGTCGCGTTTGAATTGAGTACAGAAAGCACAATCAGGCGCGGTAAACACAATCAGTTGTCGGTTGTCATTCATGATGGGATTCTCCTTAGCGCAAGCACTGAGAGATAATAGGAAAAAGAAGAGTAAGGTGAGTTTTCTTAACATATCTGTTTCCTTGTGGGGTGAGGAGTGAAGCGTGGGAGTTATTTCTCACGCCTCACTCAAGACTCCTCACCAAAATTAATGACGGAAATGACGCATACCCGTAAAGACCATTGCCATGCCATGTTCGTTAGCGGCATCAATCACTTCTTGATCGCGCATTGAGCCACCGGGTTGAATGATACAGCTAATACCGACTGAGGCCGCATTATCGATACCATCGCGGAAGGGAAAGAAAGCATCAGAAGACATCACCGCACCTTTAACTTCCAAACCAGCGTGTTCAGCTTTAATGGCGGCAATACGTGCTGAGTTCACACGACTCATTTGTCCCGCACCGACACCAATGGTTTGACGGTTTTTCGCATAGACAATGGCATTTGATTTAACGTATTTCGCCACTTTCCAAGCAAAAATCAGGTCGTGCATTTCTGCTTCAGTTGGCACACGTTGCGTAACGATTTTAACATCGCTGCTGCTAATCATGCCCATATCGGCTGACTGCACTAATAAGCCGCCATTGACGCGTTTATAGTCGAGGAAGCTGGCACGTTGTTCTGGGAAGGAGCCGCAAGACATGACGCGCACGTTGGGTTTGCTAGCAGAAATCGCTAAGGCTTCTTCACTGATGCTGGGAGCAATAATCACTTCAACAAACTGACGACTGATAATCGCTTGCATGGTAGCCGCATCTAATGGACGGTTAAAGGCAATAATGCCACCGAATGCCGATTCAGGGTCGGTTGCATAAGCAAGATCATAGGCTTTGCCAATACCTTCTTCGCTGACGGAAACACCACAAGGATTGGCATGTTTCACGATGACACAAGCGGGTTTGACAAAGGATTTAACACATTCGAGTGCGGCATCGGTATCGGCAATATTGTTGTAAGACAATTCTTTACCCTGAAGCTGACGTGCGGTAGCGATGCTGGCTTCTTTGGCGTTACGTTCAACATAAAACGCTGCCTTTTGGTGTGGGTTTTCACCATAACGCAATTCTTGTGCTTTCACCAATTGGGTATTGAAGGTGCGAGGGAAGTCGAGCGGTTGCTCGAAGGTACCTTCATCCAAACGTGAACCAAAGTAGTTGGCAATGGCACCATCGTAACGAGCGGTAGTTTCGTAGGTTTTAATGGCTAAGTCAAAACGCGTAGCGTGAGAGAGTTGACCTTGATTGGCTTGGAGTTCTTCTAACACACGACCATAATCAGCGATGTCGGTGATCACGGCCACATCGGCATGGTTTTTAGCCGCAGCTCGCAGCATAGTCGGACCACCAATATCGATGTTTTCGATGGCGTCTTCTAGCGTGCAATCGGCTTTGGCAATGGTCGCTTCAAATGGGTACAAATTCACGACCAGCAAGTCGATCGGCTTAATGCCATGTTCTGCCATGACGGCATCATCAGTACCGCGACGACCGAGTAGGCCGCCATGCACTTTAGGGTGCAGGGTTTTAACACGACCATCCATCATCTCGGGGAAGCCAGTGTAGCTAGAAACTTCGGTTACCGGAATACCAGCTTCTTGAATGGCTTTGTAAGTGCCGCCTGTCGATAACAGTTCGACACCTAGCGTATTTAGGTTGCGGGCAAAATCAATTAGGCCAGTTTTGTCGGAAACACTCAGTAGGGCGCGATGAACAGGTTTAAGCATGTGGGGCTTCTCCAAGTGAAGAGGATTCAAAAAAAGTGAGCAGTGCGCAAGCCACAACAACGCGTTACTTATTGCGTTTTAGCTAGCTTTCGTGATGCTATATTGTTTCAATTTTTTATTTAACGTATTACGATTGATACCTAGCCAGCGCGCAGACATACTTTGATTGTGTCCAGTACGGCGCATGACAAAATCTAATAGCCCACGCTCCATTTCTTGCGTCATAATGGCGTGTAGATTACTGGGAATTTCACCATCTAAAGTGGCAAAATAATGCTCCAGAACCGACTGAACGGACTGGTGTAAGCTATGAGGCGTGGACATGCGATGATAGGTGTCGTAGAGTTAATGCTAAGTTTGTTATTTTAATCGAAAATGCGATCAAAGTTAAGGAAGTGTTGATTAAAAGGAGTCTTTATGTGGGATTGGTTATGGAAACGAGGTCAGTCGAAATATTTGTCACCACAAGCGTTGCAAGGACTACCGCCTGCATTGGTTCAATTACAAGGACATCCCGATCAACGCTGGCAGGGTGAGCGTTCCTTGCTAGATGCGTTAGATAAAGCCGATGCGCCGGTTAGGTCGAGTTGTCGTAGTGGAAATTGTGGTGCTTGCCTAGCTTATTTGGAGTCGGGTGAGGTGGGTTACACCAAAGAAGTGACCTTTCCCTTAGAAACAGGAGAGGTGTTAATGTGCTCCTGTGTGCCCTTGTCGGCCATTCGTATTCGACTGCCCGACAAGCCAGTTGGTGCTCGTCGCCGTCGGCAATAGCTACGTGCATCGACAAAAAAGCCGACACTCGGTCGGCTTTTTTATTGGCTAAATTTATTCCGTGGAATTATTTAGCAACCATCGCTTTAACACGCGCATTCAAACGGCTTTTCATGCGAGCAGCTTTGTTTTTATGAATGATGTTTTTGCGTGCAATGGTATCGATCTGAGCTTGCGCAGTACGGAAAGCGGTCATTGCAGCAGCGTGGTCACCTGTTGCGATTGCTTCTAGGGTGCGACGAACTAAGGTTTTGGTTTTAGATTTTTGAGCAACGTTGCTTAAACGGTTACGTTCTGCAATCAGTACGCGTTTTTTAGCTGATACGATATTTGCCATGATGTTTTTTCCTTTGAAATTGGGTAATCCGTAGACGCTTGCAATCCATCAATAAGGAGGAGATAAAATGCAAAGGGGTAATTATGCCAGTTTGTTCAGCTTAGGTCAAGGCAATTATTGAGTTAACCGCCGAGTTTAGCTCGAAAAAAAGGGTGGATTCCGTTACAATTCTGCTTCTGGTAACAAGCACCGATGGATGAATTATGGTTATTTGGGCATGGTTAGGCGCCATTTTGATTGGGTTAAGTTTGGGGTTGCTGGGTTCGGGCGGTTCCATTTTAACTGTGCCTGTATTGGTTTATCTGGTTGGTCAGGATGAAAAGGTTGCTTTTGCTGGTTCATTAGCGATTGTTGGCTTGATTAGTCTTGTTAGTGCTTTTGCTTATGCGCGCAAAGATATGGTCGACTGGCGCAGTGCTATGTTTTTTGGCTTGCCGGGCATGGTTGGCGCCGTGTTTGGTGCCTATATGGCACGTTATATTCCTTCTTGGATGCAAATGCTACTTTTTGCCACTTTATTGTTGGTTGCGGCATGGCTCATGTTTCGTCCGATCAATTTAGATGATGCTCCGAGTGAGCCACGAGCTTTTTGGAAGGCGTGTCTAGATGGGTTGATCGTCGGTGCCTTGACTGGACTGGTTGGTGTCGGTGGTGGGTTTCTGATTATTCCTGCTTTGGTGCTGCTAGGCGGCTTGTCAATGAATGTTGCTGTAGGTACTTCGTTGGTGATTATTGCCATGAAGTCTGCTAGTGGGTTTTGGGAATACCTGCACGTATTGGATGATTTGAATTTATCGCTAGATTGGGGCTTAATTGGCTTGTTTTCCTTGCTAGGAATTGCGGGCGCTCAATTAGGTCAGCGTTTAAATAGTCGTTTGCCGCAAGCCTTGTTGCGACGTTTATTTGCGGTATTTTTATTATTTATGGGCGCTTTCATTGCATGGCGCAATCTTCCACAACTATTAGGAGTGTAATCAATGAAAACGATCATTGGATTAGTGGCCTCAGCTTTACTTTCATCTTCTTTGTTGGTTCACGCGGCTGAAGTGGATATGATGAAAAAAGCCGTTTTTGCTGGTACGAGCGGTATTTCCGATAGCATGCAAACCAGTATCGCTGACTTGTTGCTACAGCGTAAATGGCAAGCTAATGCTAAAGGTCAATTGATGGAAGCCAAGTGTGGCGTGGTGCCTCATAAAACCCAAGTTATCGATTTAAATGCTGATGGTGTGAAGGAAGTGATGCTATTGGTGGGTAACGAATGTTCTTCAGGAAAAATTGGTCAAACTGTTTACCTGTTCGATCAATTGGCTGACGGCAAAGTACAACGTCAACTGGGTTTTTCTGCTAGTGGTTACAAGGTGTTAAAGTCTAAAAGCGAAGGCGCTTGGCCAGACTTGTTGTTCTTAGGTACAGGGGAATGTCAGCCAGTATGGCGCCATCGCGCAGATTCGGGACGTTATAACTTCAATCATTTATACGAAGCCAAGCCACAGGCCTGTATGGTTGGGCAAATGCAAGTTCATGGCAACAACTAATGCTTACTCGCTACCCAAGTCGCTGTTAAAGGTGGTTGGTAAGGCGGTGGTGAAGCATCAGATGATTCAAGAAGGGGATCGGGTGCTGCTGGGGCTTTCGGGCGGTAAAGATTCTTTGACGCTGTTGCTGGTGTTGAAACACTTGCAACGTCATGCCCCCATTTCATTCGAATTGGCTGCCTGTACCGTCGATCCTGAAATTCCCGGTTTTGATCCTTCGCCTTTGGCGGCTTTTTTAGCTGAGTTGGATATTCCTTACTTCTATGAAAGTCATGGCATCATGGCGCAAGCGGAAACCTCGATGCAAGGGGATTCTTTCTGCTCTTTTTGTGCTCGTATGAAACGCGGTATTTTATATTCGGTGGCGCGTCGTGAAGGTTATGGCGTATTGGCATTGGGGCAGCATTTGGATGATATGGCGGAAAGCCTGTTCATGTCGATTATGTATCAAGGCAAGTTACAGACAATGAAAGCCAATTATGTTGTTGATGCGGGTGACTTACGCGTTATTCGCCCGTTAATGTCGGTGCGAGAGTCGCAAACCCGCGCTTTTGCTGAATCGGCAGATTTACCAGTCATTAAAGATAATTGTCCTGCCTGTTTTAGTAAACCGCAGCAGAGGCAGCGCATTAAAGAGCTACTTCATGCTGAGTCGCAACTTAACCCGCAACTTTTTGCCAATATTCAGGCGGCTATGGCTGCTTTAGTTGCGGATCGTGGAACGCATCGTGACGAATCAACGTAAAGCAGATTGGTTCATTCGTGTATTGACGGGCTTAAGTCGTTTGCCTTTACCGCTTGTGCACGGACTAGGTTGGCTTTTGGGTCATGTGTATGTGCTTTTTCCCAGTCGAGATAGGCGCGTTACCTGGATAAATTTGGGAATTGCTTTTCCTGAGTTGACACCTTGGCAGCGCTGGCGCTTGATGTGTCTGTTTTTTGCTGAGTTAGGTAAGACGGCTTGTGAGTTGGGATGGATGTGGTTAGCTAAGCCACAAGCCTTGTTTGCACAGATTAAACAAGTGAAAGGGCTTCATTTGATGGAGGCGGCGCTTGCCCAACAAAAAGGGGTGTTGTTATTAACACCGCATTTTGGTGCTTGGGAGCTGGCGGGTTTATTTTGGGCATCGAATCATGGAATGACAAATTTATATCAACCGTCCGATTATCCAGAAATAGAAGACTTTGTGCGTGAGGCGCGTCAACGCACGGGGGCTAAATTAGTACCTACCGATATGTCGGGTGTGCGTGCCTTGTTTGCCACCTTAAAGCACAATCAAATTGCCGGTATTCTACCCGATCAAGATCCTGGAGAGAATGGCGGTGAGTATGCTCCTTTTTTTGCACTGCCTGCCTACACAATGGTACTAGCGGGTCGTTTAGCCAGCAAAAGCCAAGCCCCGGTATTGTTTACCTGGTGTGAACGCTTGTCTTGGGGGCGTGGTTATTGTTTGCACGTTTTGCCTGCCAGTGATGCGATTGCGAGTAAGGATTTAGCTGATTCAGCGCAGGCAATGAATGCCGATATTGCCCGCTATGTTGCGCAATGTCCTCAACAATATATATGGAATTACAAACGTTGGAAGCGACAAGCGGATGGAAGTGATGTGTATGCCTAGTCGATCCGCAACTGGAGTGGATGGGAGTGATGATGTCTGTTAATGAAAACCCTTGGGATCAACGCTTTGCCAGTGTGCAGGGGTTTATGTATGGAGAAGCCCCCAACGCTTGGATTGCCAGTCAATTACCGCAGTTGCCAAAGGATGCATCGGTGTTGGCAGTAGCTGACGGTGAAGGTCGGAATAGTGTCTGGTTGGCGCAACAAGGTTATCGGGCCTATAACTGGGATTATTCCCTTGTTGGATTAACTAAAACACAAGTGCTTGCACAGGCTTCAGGGGTGCAGGTGGTCACGCGACAACTGGATTTAATCCATGATGTGTTACCTGAAGAGGCTTTTGATGCGTTGGTTGCGAGTTTCTTTCATGTGCCTAAGTCGGTTCAGCTGGCGTGTTGGCAGCGTTTGTTTGCTCGCTTAAAACCGGGTGGTGCTTTGATTGTACAGCTTTTCGATGAGTCTCAATTGCCGTTAACCAGTGGTGGTCCTAAGTCGCTTGACTTGCTTTATAATTTAGCGACCTGGCAACGTTTGTTGCAACACTGGCAGATCGAGGTGTGTGAAGTGGCAGAGGTTAATTTAGATGAAGGCAGCCACCATCAGGGGTTGGCTCAGGTCATCAATATTAAAGCGGTTAAGCCCGTTGAGGAGCATCAATGAATATTCGGCAATTATGGCAAGCAGAGTTAGCTTCAGCCGCACAAGTGTTGCAAGCCTTGCAGCAGGATTCCGTATTGCTGGACGATTTTGATCGCTGGGTCGTTTTGTGTGAGCAAGCCTTGCTTTCTGGAAAAAAGCTGTTGTTTATCGGTAATGGCGGTAGTGCGGCCGATGCGCAACACTTAGCCGCCGAGTTGGTGGTTCGATTTAAGCTAACGCGGCGTGGGCTGCCAGCCTTAGCCTTAACAGTCGACTCATCGGCATTGACAGCTATTGGTAATGATTTTGGTTTCGACCAGTTGTTCTCACGTCAAGTTGAAGCACTGGGTGCAGAGGGCGATGTGTTGATTGCCCTAACCACCAGTGGTAATTCAGAAAATGTATTGAGAGCCGTTCCAGTTGCGCAAGCGATGGGTATTCAGGTGGTGGCAATGACGGGTGCATCAGGTGGCAAAATAGCGACGATGGCTGATGTGTGTTTGCGTATGCCGAGTGATGATACGCCACGTATTCAAGAGGCTCATACCTTGTTGGGTCATATGCTGTGCGACCTATTAGAGCAGCGAATATTCACTAGTGAAAAAGCTTAATTAATGCTATTATTCAAGCCCAGTTAGACTGCGAAAGATACGAATTAACTGCGTCTAAATTACGTAAAAAAGATATTGATATGACTGACCAGAATGAGTTGATAAGTTTCGCGGCAGAAGCAATCCGCGTTCCTGAACAAACACAAGCACCTTGGCGTGTTTTGGTGGTGGATGATGATGGTGAAGTGCATCAAGCTACCCGATATGCCTTGGAAGGCAGGTTTTTATTAGATCGATCTATCAACTTAATCCATGCTTACAGTGCAGCTGAAGCTGAAGAGCTGTTACGACAAATGCCAGATATTGCGGTGGTATTGCTGGATGTGGTGATGGAATCTGATGATAGTGGTCTGTGTTTGATCGACCTGATTAGAGATCAGCTCAATTATCGTTGTTTGCGTATTATTCTGCGTACTGGTCAGCCAGGTACCGCACCCGAATCAACGTTGGTTGCGCGTTATGATATTCATGATTATATGTTGAAAACCGATGTAAGTTATGAAAGGCTCGTTACCAGTTTAACGACCGCAATCAGAACTTATCAACAATTGGCTAATATGACCTTGATGGAGCATCAATTAGCATCAGCGGTTCGTGCTGTCGATCGTTGTTTAGATTTGCATCAGCCAGAAACCTTTGCCCAATTCTACTGTCAGCAACTCAAGAGTATTTATCAGCTATCCCCGTTGATGGCCGTATTTTGGTTGCCAGAGGCTATTGAAAGTGCGCGTATTGTGGCGACTGATGAAAGTCACCAAGCGTGGTTAGGTCAAGAGCTGTTTTCGCTGACCGAAGAAGTAGACTTAATTGATTATGTTCAAGAGGTGATGCAGTCTGGGTGTGTCAGTTACACGGATTGTTTGTTGCTTGGTTCGGCTCAACACCGTTTGTTGGTGGTGTTATTGGATGATAATATTGCTGATCATGTACTGGCTGAGAGTTGGCAAGTCTTTCATTCATTAATGGGTGTTTGCTTCAAGCACGTTTGCTAGGTGGTGCTTCGCTCATGACGAACCAAAGTCGTTTGCCATCTTGGTTGCGCTGGTGGCAATCGCTTAGGTTACGCTTACTCTTTACGTTACTGACTGTGATGTTCGGTTTTTATATTTGGATAGAGCATAACGTTGCATCGGTATTGACGGATGTCGCACTAGAACATAGCAAAAGTAGTATTCATCTTACCTCCGAAACTCTTAACCTTGCGATCACCCCTCATACCACCTTAACAGGCCTTAGAGGGCTAGATGATTACTTCAATGAGTTGTTGAAGTATGATGGTAGTGGTTTGGTTTACTTAGTGCTTTATGATGAGCATGGCGTGGTGTTGGCGGGATCAGGACTCGAATTTTATAATACGCAAGCCAGCAACTTACCCTTATCGACTCAAATTCAGCGAGGCGTGGTGCATGTGCGTCAGCCCATTTTAATTTTGAATGATCAAATCGGCGAATTGCGTTACGGTTTATCCCTATTGGCTTTTGATCAGAGCATTAAGCGTATTCACCAGAATAATTTATGGGTATTGTTTTTAGCCATTTTATTGGTGGTTGCCGCACTGCTGTTAAGCTTCACATGGGTTAATCAGCGCTTTTCGCGTTTGATGAAAGCCAGTCAGGCATTGGCCAAAGGAGATTATCAGGTTAGAGCTCCCGTTGATCATCAAGATGAATTAAGTTTGTTAGCTCAATCTTTTAATACGATGGCTGATGCAGTAGCAACCCGTATTCAAGCCTTAGAGTCGAGTCAAGCCAAAGTAGAACAGTTGAATGCTGAGTTAGAAGCGCGTGTTGCTGAGCGTACGCTGGCTTTGACTAGCGCCTTACGTACACTTGAAGACACCCAACAACACCTAATCCAGTCAGAAAAATTGGCAAGCCTAGGGGCGTTGGTTGCTGGTATTTCTCATGAGTTAAATACGCCTGTGGGTAATGCGTTAACCGTGGTGACAACATTGGCGGATAAGCATCGAGCTTTCTTGGAGATTGTGAATGCTGGTCAATTACGCAAATCAGATTTAGACGCTTATATTGCCAGTGTACAGGAAGCAGAGCGTTTAGCGAGTCGCAATTTGCGCAAAGCGTCGGACCTGATACATAGCTTTAAACAAGTGGCTATTGATCAAACCAGTTATCAATGTCGAGACTTTCAGCTATTGGAAACGGTAGAAGAGGTGCTGATGACCATTAAGCCGATGATGCGACATGCGGATGTAACCATTGTCACAGATATTCCAGCACGTCTGTCCTTGCGTAGTTTTCCTGGTCCTTTAGGGCAAATTATTACCAATATGGTGGCGAATGCCTTAAATCATGCCTTTGATGAGCAGAGTCGTTTGGCGCAAATTCGTATTATTGCGGTGCTTAATGATGATAGGGATTGGGTTAATTTAACGATAGAAGACAATGGTAAGGGTATTGCGCCAGAGCATCTAAAAAAAGTATTTGATCCTTTTTTTACTACCCGATTAGGTCAAGGTGGCAGTGGTCTGGGATTGCACATCGTACATAATTTAGTGACGGGTATTATGGGAGGTAAGATTATTGTTGAAAGCCAGCTGCAAAAAGGAACGCGATTTATCATGAAGTTACCCGTAAACGCGCAGCAATTAAATCATCAGAGTGGGCAGACTTTATTATGAAGATGCGCATATGGGATATCAAAATGCTGTCTGTCCTATTGGTGTTGTTAATGGGGGGGAAAACTCATGCACAGTGGCATGGTTTCGCTTCAGCCAGTGCTGTTTGGTTTTCTAATCCGAATGCAGATTTTGTATACAACAATCTCTCTAGTGGGGCGGGCAGAACCCATAACGTTGATTTTGGTTTAGACACCAATCTGGGGTTGCAGTGGAGTGGTTCACCTGTTTCAGGTATGCGACTGAATGGTCAGGGTGTGCTTGCTCGTAATGCTGCTAATCGCTTTACACCAAGCGTAACGCTGGCAAATATGGCGTTAGATCTCAATTCAGACTTTTCGCTGACACTGGGTCGGGTGCAAAATCCCAATTTCCTCTATTCAGATTACCGCCACGTGCATTATGCCTTACCTTGGGTTCGTCCACCACGTGAGGTTTATGGAATCACCAGTATTTTTAATTATGATGGTGTTCAGGTCAATATAGAGTTGTTTGGTCGTGGGGAAACTAGCCTGCGCTTAACGGCAGGATTAGCGCAAGCCGATACGGATTACTCTCGTGATGGTGGGGAAACAGTTGATAGATTAAAAGCGACTAAGATGCGTTATGCTTCCTTAGCATGGCGAGCGTCTGACTGGCTGGTTAAATTGAGTTATGAGCAGGGAAGCTTATTTACCGACAATGCGGTCATTAATAAAGCCATGGCAACAATTGCACAAACCGATATTTTGCTTGCTCAGCAAATGGCATTAGATGGTAAAGACTATCGTTTTATGGCGTTGGGTGTACGTTATGATGCCGATGACCACTTGTGGTTGTTCGAGGCCGCCCATCGGGATTTGGATGCCTATTTTGGTCGACGTTCGGGCGTTTATACCACTTATGGGCATCGTTTGGGTGTTTATATGCCTTATATCACTTTGGCACGTACTTGGACAGAAGTGAGTAGCAGTCAGAATACGATGGCGCAAGCGCTTTACGATAGTGTTAAGTATTCACTCACCTCTTTTACTTTAGGTCTCAGCTATGAGTGGTCGTCTCGAATGACGGTGAAGAGTGAGGTGCAATGGCTTAAACCCGATGCAGGAAGTCGCTGGGCCTATGAAAAATATAGTAGTTCTTATAATTTTGCTGCGCCCAGTGAAGATGTTTTGTTGTCAATTGGTATCAGTACGGTATTTTGACGATGATTCGGCTTAATTTCGGTTTGATCGGTTTATTGTTTTTGTCTTGCTTATCTTGGTCGGCATCTGCTGCGTGGCAAATTGTAACGCACCGAGATTCTGAATTAACACCGTTGCAACTAGTCGATGTGAAATTGCTGTTTATGGAAGGCTTGGTGCAGGGAAAATCACCACAGTTAATTGATTTAAATGATGAAAACCTGCGTGGTCAGTTTTATGAGTCGGTACTGGGTATATCACAAAACCGATGGCGTGCTCATTGGGCTAAACGGGTATTTACAGGCAGTCGCCAATTACCTAAACAGTTCGCTCTGGATTATATAACGCAATATTTGGATACCAATCCGAACGCTGTTGCTTATTTACCGAACGAAATACCGATTCCCGAAACCCTCAAGGTGATTTACTGTTCTCCGCATCAAGGCGTCACGATGGAGGGTTCTGGTTGTGCGCCAACGTCGCCAGTTCATAACCGTTTGGTCAAGAAGCCATTGATTAATGACGTCGATTAACCGCCAGCTCTGCCAGCTCAATTAATGCCGTTTTGTAAGGGCTCTCTGGTAATACAGATAATGCATTAATGGCTCGATCTGACGCTGCTAGTGCTTGCTTTAGGGTGTCTGCTAGGGCACCTGTACGATGAATAATTGCGGTAATTCGTGCTAGGTTGTCATCACTGCCTTGTTCGATGGCCTGGCGAATTAATTGCTGTTCTTCTAGTTCAGCACGAGCCAGTGCCAGAATTAAAGGGAGTGTGGGTTTGCCTTCTGCCAAGTCTTTACCCAACGCTTTTCCTAATTCGCTTTCATCGGCACTGTAATCAAGCACATCGTCAATCAGTTGATAGGCATTACCCAGCTCTTTGCCGTAACTTGCAAGCGCCGCTTCGGTGGCTGCATTCTGATTGGCCAACACAGCACCCAGTTGAGCCGATGCTTCAAAGAGTTTGGCTGTTTTTCGGTAAATAACTTGAAAGTAACGTTCGCTATCTGTGTCTGGGTCGTGACAGTTTAACAATTGAAGTACTTCACCCGCTGCGATGACATTGGTTGCTTCGGCCATAATGGACAAAATGCGAAGATTTTGTGGTTCGACCATCAGCTCAAATGAGCGCGAGTATAAAAAATCGCCCACCAGTACGCTGGCTGCATTACCCCAATTGGCATTGGCGGTAGCTTTACCACGACGCGTATCCGCTTCATCAACGACATCATCATGTAATAGTGTCGAGGTGTGAATAAACTCAACGACAGCTGCCATGGTGTGATGGTGCGTACCTTGATAGCCACAAGCCTTGGCTGCTAGCAGCAATATTAAGGGACGTACTCGCTTACCGCCACTTTGAATAATGTGGTGACCAATTTGGTTAATCAAAGCGACATCCGAACTCAAACGTGTCAGGATAAGTTGATCGGTTGCGTGTAAATCATCGGCAACGCAGGCGCGTATGCGATTAATGCTCATAACATAGGCTTTCGTTGGTGAATAAAACAGCTCTTTATTGTAACCAAAGCGATAGCATGGGTCTATGCCAGTGTTTCATCTTTAGTGTTTTTCTTGCGATTTCGCTTCCATAACCAATAGCCTAGCATACTGGTAATGAGTAGCCCCAGTGCTAACCAAGCCCCCATTTCGCTTTGATCGGCAAGCCACCCTAGTATGAAGCCTGGAGCAAGATAGGCTGGCGCCCAAATCATGGCAGATACCACATTCCAAGCAGTAAACTTCTTCTGAGTCATGCCTAAAATGCCAGCTAATACAGGAATGGTGGCACGTAACGGACCAAAAAAGCGTCCAATCAAGATTGAAATACCACCCCAGCAGGTAAAAAAATCCTCACCATGTACCACCCAGTCTGGATGTTTACTTAATGGCCACATATTTAAAATTCGGTAGCGATAGTGTTTGCCAATCCAGAAACTTAGGCCATCGCCAACAACAGCACCGACAATGCACCAAAAAATAACCAACCAAGGATCGAGTACATTGGTGGCAATCAGTCCACCCAGCATCAGCATAAACGGCAAGCCAGGCACCAGAATGCCTAAAATAACCATCGACTCAACAAAGGCAATCAGAAAAATGACCCACCACGCATGCTCTTGATGCGTGATTACCCACTGATTGATTAAGTCGATGTATTCAGTCATGCTGTTTTAGCTGCGTTTAAATTGACTGATCAGTTGATCGAATTTTTTAGCGTCGGGGCTGTCGTTAAGATCTTTGCTCAGTAAACGACGGCTTTTTTTTGCGTCTTCGATAATTTTATCTATGGCTTGTATCATGAAAAAGCCGTAACTATCTTCGTTCATGGTCGTGAAGTCTCGTTGGTTAGCAAACCACAGTTGCTTGAGTTTAGGTTCGGCAGCAAAACGTTGTTGTAGATGTTCTAAGAGTTTGTTGGTATTGGCTAGTCGCTTAGGAATGGGATAGATGTTGAAGTTAGCACCTTGGTAAGCATCGTATTCCATGACCATAAGCTCACTCACTCGTGCCAGATCAAGCATGCCACGCTCTTTAACGAGGCGTTGACCTTCGGTTAGGCGGTCGCGCTCAATAACAGGATGGCGATCGACCCATTTAAGAAAGGTAAGCAACCAGTTTTGGCGCTCGTAATAACGATTGTAGCCAACTGCCCAAGGATAGATCTGCAAGTTGGAAAAAACTTCTTCTTTTTCGGTGCGCAAGACATCTGGTGTTTGCCAACCTACAGTATCGTTGGTGTTCAGCGCACAACTAATTCCCGATGAAAAGGCTTTGGTTGCGGTAATTGATTGCACGTAAACATTGGTTTGTTTTTCGTTGATTAGACCTACAACCTTACCTTGTCCGTAAGCGTCGTCATCAATATTGATGGCAGGCATATCAATCCATACACGGTCGCCTACTTGGGGTGTGTAAGCAAAAACATGACCACTAATCAGCCATAAGAATGCGACAAGCGTTGTGCCAACGAGTTTTTGTTTCATGAAATTGACCTGCTTTGAATTATGAATGCGCCCTAACAGGTTACAATAATGCACAATGCGTTGTGGTGCAAGCAGTTGCCACTGAAAATATCGGTGACCTCCACCGGCTTTAACGGGAAGGGGATCTGGGGGAAGGATTGCACAAAAAAGGATTTAATCATTTGATTAAGTCCTTCCACCAGAAGTAAAACAAACTTGGATACGCTATAAATCCCACTTAAAGATTTATAGCGTTATCCCATAAGGACAGTTATGGACAAGGGTTTAGCCAGTTGTAGTCGTGGTTTGGCGCCGCTACTAGCGGATGAGTTACGAGCGCTCGGATTAGAGGTCAAGGAAGCACCTCACGGTGTCTGGTTTTGGGGTGGCTTGACCGCGGCATACAAGGCGGTGCTTTGGTCGCGATTGGCCAGTCGCATCATGCTGGTACTCTGTGAAGGCGAGGTTTTGTCAGAGCCAGATATGAAAGACTTGGTGGGTGAAATTGACTGGTCGCAGTGGTTAAAACCAACGGGTCGTATCGCAATTGAGTTTCATGGCAAGCTTTCCTTTGTGCGCAACACCCAATTTGGTGAACAGAAAGTTAAAGACTACATTGTCGATTGGTTTCGTGAGCGCCATGGTGAGCGCCCTTCGGTGGATACGGAACAGCCTGATGTACGTTTGCAAGCATGGGCAGATCATGGACGATTTTCATTAACCGTTGACATGTCTGGCTATGGGCTTCATGCTCGTGGCTACCGCATTGAAGCGGGAGCGGCACCGATGCGTGAAACCTTAGCTGCTGGTTTGTTAATGAAGGCGGGTTGGCCAACCTTGGCCGCTGCTGGCTCAACTTTGCTGGATCCTATGTGTGGTAGTGGCACCTTGTTGATTGAAGGCGCATGGATGGCAGCCGATATTGCACCAGGGCTCATGAAGGCCGATCGTATGGGGTTTCGTCGTCATCTCTGTTTTGATCAAGACTTATGGGCAGGCTTGGTTGATGAGGCTAAAACACGCAAACAAGCCAGTTTGAACAGTCTGCCGACTATTGTGGGTTTTGATTTGAACCAATGGGTGATGCAAAAAGCGATGGATAACGCCTATCGCGCTGGTGTCGGTGAGGCGATTCATTTTGAAGCCTTGTCTTTGGGTAAGTGGCACAATCCGGGTTGGGCAAAAGGTCTAGTGATCACCAATCCGCCTTATGGCGAGCGTTTAGGTGATGAAGCCTCGCTTAAGCCGGTATATCAGCAATTAGGGCAAGTATTATTACAAGAGTGTGTCGACTGGCAAGCAGCCATTTACACCAGTAACGAAACGCTAGGGCATTGGTTGGGCTTGCGTGCAGAAAAAATGCATGCCTTTGCCAATGGACCTTTAGAAGGAAAGTTACTGCGTTTAACCATTAATGAACAAGCAGTCAAAGTTACCCCGATTACCATTGGTTTGAATTTGGTCGCTGAGGTGGTGCAAGGGCGAGCTAATTTGGCCGAGAGCGATGGCGCGCAAATGTTTGCTAATCGTTTGCGTAAAAATCTGAAAAACCTGAGCAAGCAAGCGCAAAAAGAAGGGGTGTATGCCTATCGTGTCTACGATGCCGATATGCCCGAATATGCTTTTGCTATCGATATTTATCATGCTGAAAAAGATGACTGGGTACAGGTGCAAGAATATGCACCACCGCGTTCAGTTGATGAAAAGGCAGCACGTCGCCGCTTGTTCGAGGGTATGTCGGTATTGCCGGAAGTGTTGAATATTCCGGCAGAAAACTTCCATTTTAAGCGCCGCCAAGTGCAAAAAGGCGATCAACAGTATGAAGTGCAATCAGACGAGCACTTATACGATTGGGTGAAAGAAGGCGATTGTCACTTTTTGGTCGATTTAACGGGGTATCTCGATACGGGGTTGTTTTTAGATCATCGTCCGATTCGGTTATGGTTAGCACAACAGGCTAAAGACAAGCATTGTCTGAACTTGTTTTGTTACACTGGTAGCGCCAGTGTCCACATGGCAAAGGCGGGTGCTAAAAGTGTAACCAGTGTCGATTTGTCGAAAACTTATTTAGCTTGGGCGCAAGAAAATGCAACAGATAACGGCTTGCCTTATCAGGGGCAAAAGTTGCATTGGGAGCGTGACGATGTGCTCGATTGGTTAGATGCGATGGCCAGTTTGCCTGCGCACGCTCGTCCACGGTACGATTTGATTTTTTGTGACCCTCCCAGTTTTTCTAACTCCAAAAAAATGGAAGGCACTTTGGATGTGCAACGAGACCACGTTAAGATGATTGCGGATATGGGCATGTTATTAGCACCAGGTGGAACTTTGGTTTTTTCCACTAACCTCCGCGGCTTTAAGCTGAATCAGTCCGCTATGGATGAAATGGGCTGGCAAGTGACTGAGATGTCTAAAATGAGTATTGGTTTTGATTTTGCACGAAATCCGAAAATTCATCAGGTATGGGGCTTGCAAATAGCAGGGGATGCGCTATAATACGCAAATAGCAATTGATTGGGCCGTCGCCAAGCGGTAAGGCAGCGGGTTTTGATCCCGCCATGCGTTGGTTCGAATCCAGCCGGCCCAGCCATCAAACTGACACTTCTCTGCTTTCACAGCAAAAAGTCCCAAAAGGAACTTTTCATCGTGGCTAAAAACGAATTCATTATCTTCTCTGGCAATGCTAACCTAGTACTTGCTGAAAGAATCGCTCAATCTCTTACTATGCATCTTGGCGAAAGCACCGTTGGTCGCTTTAGTGATGGTGAAATTCAGGTCGAGATTAAAGAATCTGTGCGTGGTATGGATATTTATGTCGTGCAACCTACTTGTACGCCTGATCCAGCTGGTAACCTTATGGAAATGCTGGTGATCATCGACGCATTGAAACGTGCTTCGGCTAAACGTATTACCGCAGTGGTTCCTTACTATGGCTTTGCTCGTCAAGATCGTCGCGTCAACTCAGCGCGCGTGCCCATTACCGCTAAGTTGACAGCAAATATGATTGCGGCTGCTGGCGCGGATCGTGTGTTAACCGTCGATTTGCATTCAGACCAAATTCAAGGCTTCTTTGATATTCCGGTAGATAACGTCTACGCTTCGCCTTTGTTTATTCAAGATATTCGTGCGTCTGGTCGCCCCGTTCGCGTGGTATCACCTGATGTGGGTGGAGTGGTGCGCGCCCGTGCTATTGCTAAACAGTTAGATGCGGATTTAGCCATTATTGATAAACGTCGCCCGCAAGCCAACGTCGCTGAAGTGATGAACATTATTGGTGATGTAGATGGGCAGCATTGTATTTTAATTGATGATATGGTCGATACCGCGGGCACGCTGTGCAAAGCAGCAGCAGCTCTGAAAGAGCGCGGCGCGTTAAGTGTGCGCGCTTATGCTACCCATGCGGTATTATCAGGTTCAGCCATCAAAAATTTAAATGAATCGGTCATTGATGAGTTGGTTGTTACGGATACTATTCCTTTGTCGTTGGCAGCGCAGGAATGTGAGAAAGTCCGTCAGCTTTCTATTGCTCCGCTATTGGGTGAAACCATTCGTCGTGTTCATGAAGAAGAGTCCGTCAGTTCGATGATGGCTTCTTTTGTTTCGCTAAAAAATCCAGTATAATTATCGATTTCCTTGAGCGCCTAACGATGGTGAAGAGTTAGGCGCTCTTTCCTGTGCAGGGGATGGTCGCGTCCTTGCACGTTTTTAACTGACACATTTTGGAGTCTATTATGACAACTCGTATTTGGGAAGCGCAAGCGCGTACAGATGAAGGGAAAGGTGCGAGCCGCCGCCTACGTCACGCGGGTTTGGTTCCTGCCATTATTTACGGTGCTGATAAAGCGCCTGCTAGCGTTACGCTAAACCACAACTTTTTAGTACACGCGTTTGAAGATGATGCTGTGTTCAACAGCCCCATTACCGTTAAAGGTTTGGCTGATGAAGAAGTGGTGGTGATTAAAGCGGTTCAACGCCATCCTGCTAAAGCGCAAATCTTGCACGTTGACTTACAACGTTTAGACAATGCACGTATGATTTACAAACGCATTCCGTTGAACTTCATCGGTGCTGACGTTGCACCAGGCGTGAAAGCGGGTGGCGTGATGACTTTCTTCCAAGTAGATGTTGAAGTGCGTTGTTTACCAGCTAACTTACCATCAGTGATCGACGTTGATGTGTCTAAAATGGGCGAAAACACGCGTATTCGTTTGTCAGACTTGGCGTTGCCAGAAGGTGTACAAGCGACTGCCTTGTTGCATGGTAACTCGGATTATGACCAAGCAGTAGTTGGCTTAGGTAAATCTAAAAAACGTTAATAAACCTACTGCGTAACGCAATAACTGCGTTAGTTCGGTGCTCGAATAAGTCACCTAGACAGCTAGGCTCCTTATTCTGTGCTCCGAGCCGCCTTGTTCTTGCGCTACTCGTGACGGTTTTATTTTGTTATTCGTAACAGTTATAACTGTTTGAAAAAGGAAAGCCAGTATGGTGCCGCGACTCATTGTTGGCCTGGGAAATCCAGGTAAAGAATATGAGGCCACGCGACACAATGCTGGCTTTTTCTTTGTTGATGCATTAGCAGAAGCGTGGAAAACGCATTTTGCCATGCAGACCAAATTCTTCGGTCAGGTCGCTAAGGCACAGATTCATGGAAAGGAGGTGTGGTTATTAAAACCCACCACCTTCATGAATCTTAGTGGTATGTCGGTAGCGGCACTGGCTCAGTTTTATAAAATTCCCGCGCAAGCGGTGTTGGCAGTTCACGATGAGTTGGACATTCAGCCCGGCGAAGCCCGTTTGAAAATGGGTGGCGGCGCGGGTGGGCATAATGGCCTTAAAGATATGATTAAGGCGTTAGGAACGCCAGAGTTTATGCGTTTGCGTTTGGGTATTGGTCATCCGGGTCATGCGTCTCAGGTGGCCAATTATGTGTTGCATCCTTTTGCTAAGCAAGAGCGTGAAGCGTTAGATGATAGCATTGCGCGAAGCTTGCATGTCATGGATTGGGTCATGACCGATAAATTACCCCTAGCCATGAACAAATTACATACTAAGCAGTGAGTATCGAGAAGAGTGAGGTGCACAATATTGTTGCAGTTACCCTTCTCTTACTACACCTCACTCCTCACATAAGGAAAACGAAAAATGGGTTTTAAATGCGGTATTGTTGGTTTGCCTAATGTGGGTAAATCGACCCTGTTCAATGCGCTAACCAAAGCAGGTATTGCTGCTGAAAACTATCCTTTCTGTACGATTGAACCCAACGTCGGTATCGTGCCTGTACCCGATCCGCGTTTGCAGGTGTTAGAAACGATGGTTAAGCCTGAGCGTGTATTGCCAGCAACGATGGAATTTGTCGATATTGCTGGGATCGTGGCGGGTGCTTCTAAAGGTGAAGGGCTGGGTAATAAGTTTTTAGCGCATATTCGTGAAGCGCAAGCCATTGCTCAAGTCGTGCGTTGTTTCGAGTCGGATGACATTATTCACGTTTCGGGTAAAGTGGATCCTTTGTCAGATTTAGAAGTGATTAATACCGAGTTGGTATTAGCGGATATGGAAAGCCTAGAAAAGGCGCTCGTGCGTGTGGAAAAGCCTGCCAAAGCGGGTGATAAACAGGCTTTGGCGAAAAAGCCCGTGATTCAACGTGCGTTAGCAGGCACACACCAAGGCAAGTTAGTACGTGAATTGGGCTTAACGGAAGATGAGCAGGCTTTATTGCAAGATTTACATTTGCTCACCATTAAACCCATGATGCTGATTGCCAATGTGGCAGAAGATGGTTTTGAAAATAATCCGTTATTGGATGCGGTGCGTGCGCGTGCGCTTGAGTTAGGGGCAAATGTCGTTCCTGTCTGTGCGGCGATTGAAGCTGAAATTTCACAATTAGACGACGATGAGAAGTCGATGTTTTTAGCGGAAATGGGGCTGGAAGAACCAGGTTTGAATCGTATCATTCGTGCTGGTTATGAATTGTTAGGCTTCCAGACTTATTTTACCGCTGGGGTGAAAGAAGTGCGTGCTTGGACCATTCCTGTTGGGGCAACAGCACCACAAGCGGCTGGAGTGATTCATACTGACTTTGAGCGTGGCTTTATTCGCGCTGAAGTGATGTCTTATGATGACTACGTTGCTTATAAAGGTGAAGCAGGCTGTAAAGAAGCCGGTAAGTTACGTCTAGAGGGTAAAGAGTATTTGGTCAAAGATGGCGATATTATGCATTTCCGCTTCAATGTCTAGGTGTGATTTCTTGAATCCATAAATTTAAGAGGAAGCTGCGACTTACTTTTTTATTACCGTTAATCTGTTACTTAATGCCTAGTATTTTGTGCGTCTGCAGGCTGAGCTTCCATTGCGGATGCGCTTTGCAGTAATCAATGCAGACCTGCGTGTAGTTGGTGGCGAGTCCATCAATGGGTTGAAGGTAGAAATGACGAAAATGGAGATGAACAAAGTCTGCTGGATCGACAGGGTGCATGGGTTGAGGCCATACCAGTTTCAGTTCATCGCCTGAAGTAATGAGTAGACTCGTATCTGCCTTGGGGCTGACACATAACCAGTCTGGCTGCGCTTGCAAGGCGATAGTGCCGTTCGTCTCCATGGCAATGATGATGTTTAACGCGTGCAGAGCATCTGCCAGTGGCTGATCGAACTGCATAGCTGGTTCACCCCCTGTTAACACACAAAAGGGTGTTGTAGTGCTATCCTTGGGCCAAAGAGATAAAATGGTTTGTGCTAAAGCCTCAGCCGTGTATTTGCTGCCTAAGTTGCCATCAGTACCGACAAAGTCGGTATCACAAAATTGACAGCTTGCACCAGCTCTGCCAGATTCCAGTCCATTCCATAAATTACAGCCTGTGAGGCGACAAAAAACGGCAGGACGTCCCGCATGCAGACCTTCACCTTGAAGGGTGTAAAAAATTTCTTTGACGGTATAGGCCATGTTGATGCAATTAACTCAATCGAAAATTAATCTTTTATTTTACTGTTATTAGCCCTTAAGCAGCAAACAAAAAACCGACCCAGAGGGTCGGTTTAACTACTGAACTGAATTTTGGTTGTCGATTATTTGCGGTACGCTGGACCATTTAACGTCAAACCATTGCTCATGTAAGACTCGTAAAGCTCTAGGGCTTTAAATTCTTTACCATTCGCTGGGAAAGGGAAACCACGAACTGATTCAATACAGCCCACATAACGTTGTTGCAGGGTTACGATATTACCCGCACTGGCACGGTACACAGGGAAGTGAGTGACGTGACCAATCATTGGTGACAAGATTTCAGAGCGGATTTTACGTCCAGCACTACTGACGTGACAATTCGCACACGATTGGTTCAACTGACCACGACGGGTGTGAAACACCATTTCGCCTAATTTATAAGCCTCTAACGCGCCTGGCGAATCAATTTTAACACTGATTTTTTGACCGCGAGATTGATCTGCGAGATAAACTAATAAATCGCTTAATTCTCTATCTCTGCCTGCATACGCATAAGGTTTTTCACCATTTGCCGTACGACATTCATTAATGGCTTGCTCAAGGTTAATAACTTCACCACGTGCATCATCAAAGTAAGGATAGATAGCTTTTACTTTTTTGAGGTCGCCATTCAGGCCAGCACAAGTACTGTAGGTTTTACCGTTGGCAAAAGGTTTGTTCCAGAGTTTCTTACCTGCATCAATGTTATCGACATAAGGAGGGAACTCTTCGACGCTTTTGAATTGTTGGTAAGCATCATCACTGAAAATCAGTGCGCCATGACCGAAGTCATCCAGCGTAATGGGTTTACCATCAATTTTATTACTGCCGTGCATATCCATCATGTACTTGATCATCGCTTGACGATCCGCTTCTGGATTGACGGTTTTTGCATCATTTGCAGTTGCAGTCATGCTGCCAGTTGCAAGTGATAAGAATAGGGTTGTTGTGAGCAGTTTATTATTCATTTTTTTGATTTCCCCTATGGTGGGTCTAGCTTCTGATAGAAGGGGGTAGAACAGGCAAACTTGCGTTCGCCTGTTCAAGCTTAGTGGCTTAAGCTAGGTCTACGGTTTGAGTACCCGCATCACCTTTGTTAGAAGTACAAGAAACTTCTACTTTGTCACCTGCTTTACCCGTTACACGGAAAGCCAAGAATGGGTTTTGAGAAACCGCACCTGACCATTCAGCAACCATTGCTGGAGCGCCATTTACCTTAGCAGTCACTTCGTTGATGAAGTCAGCTGGGAAAACTTCGCCAGTTGCTTTGTTTTTACGCGTACCAGTTTCCATTGGGTGCTTGAATAGCGCTTTGATCTCAAAAGCGTCACCCTTGTTTTCTGCTTTTAGGCGGAAAGAAATGTCAGCCATGATGTAAATCCTTAAATTTGTATGTACGATGATTAAGTTAAGTCAGTGTGCTGTTTGCGAAATTAACCGCCACAACCACCGATAGTTACTTTAACTTCTGACTTAGCTTTGTATAGCTTGCCACCAGCTTTCACAACAGCAACGACGTCTTGAGTTTCACCCATTTTCAGACGAACTGAAGTAAAACCAACGCCAGCACCAGAGAATTTAGCAGTACATGCTAAAGGAACTGGGTTTTTCACCGCGAACACAGCAATTGATTCAACACCTTTCATCGCTGAAGCGTCAACTTCAACTGGTACAACAGCACCGTTTTCTGCAATTGATGGTGCTTTTAATTTAATGTCTGCAGAGTCGGCAGCGTTAGCAGCACCGAAAACAGCGGTCATGCCATCATCAACAGTTTTAGTTGCGAATGCTTTTTCATTCCAGGCGGCTAAAACAGTGTTAGGCGCTAAAATACCAGCGTTAACAGCAACTGCAGTTGCGCCAGTAGCTAGACCAGCTTTTAGGAAAGTTCTGCGTTTCATGCTTAGGTTTCTCCTTAGCGAGAGTGGTTATAAAATTAAAGGGTGTACATGAAATCAACAATTTTGTTGATTTCATCGTCAGTTAACACTTTGTGCTTACCGAAAGGCAACATTTGAGATTCGGGCATCATTTCAACACCTGGCTTACCCCAAAGTTTGTCAAACAGTTTTTGACGGTCAGGATAACGGGCTTGCATGACCATCAAGGGAGGGCCAATTTCACCTGGTTCCGTGCCACCAGCAATCATATGACATGCGAGACAATTGCCTTTGGTGTTGGTGAAGGCAAGCTTTTTGCCTTCTTCAACTGTTGAAAGCTTCTTCTCTTCTGCTGCAGTTGCAACACTTGCTGTTGCCATAATGGTTGTGACCAATAGAGCCTGAGCAAGTTTGCTTACCCACTGAGATTTTACCATGTTTTCCTCCTGTTCGGGTTTTTTGCGGGCCAGATACCAAAAGTAGGTTTATTGTGAGCGTTAGCATCTGGTGCTTGGCAATAGATTACCAACAGTGAGAAAAAAACGAAAGTTTTTTCACTCGATTGTTGATTGGGATGTTTAATGAGTGCATAAAAAAAAATAATATTTGACGAATCTTCTACAAGTTTTCACGGGCTTTTTGCTGGGTTGCTAACCAGGTTTTGAATAGCAAAATATCATTTTTTAATGCGAGTGAGTGGTTGTTTGTTAAGGATTTTTCAGCTCGATCTATTTGTATTTGACCCAACTTAAGTGATCCTATGCCAGCATAGGCTTTTGCCATAGCGTAGGCTTCTTGTGCACTGTCGTTACGTTGACTCCAAGCTTGAGCAATGCGTTTCCAAAACTCCCAACTTTCGTTAAATCTTGAGGTGCTCGGTGTGAGTAGGTCAATTACATTGGATGCTTGCTGCTGTTCGAGTAGTAGATCGGCATAATGTAGTAAGAGTGCACTGTTGTTTGGGTGCAATTCAATGAGTGATTTCCATGCGGAGGGTTTTAAGTTTTTATCAGCTTGTAATTGAATAATCTCTGACCATAAGTGATCGGGTAAGGGGTGGCAAAGCGGTGATGCGTTGGGGGTTTTGTTGCTTTGAATGAGTTTGAGATAGCTTTGATAACAGGAGAGCTCATTAGAGAGTTTGTCATTGCTTTCTGACTTACCGGTTAGCTGTTGAATGCGCAGCTTGGCGAGTGCTAGAGAATTGTCTTGTTGGCGTGCTTGGTAGCTGAGTGTGCGTGCGCGTGCGCGGCTATCACTCAAGCGTTTACTGCTAACAGGGTGGGTAAGCAGCATTTCGGGGACTTTGCTGTCGTTGCGATAGCGGTTGTAAAGCGTATCGAAAAAGTCAGCCATCGCATTCGGGTTGTAGCCAGCCGCTGCCAGCACATCAATCCCTGTTCGGTCGGCTTCCCATTCGTGATCCCGAGAGAAGGCAAGCTGCTGTTGGGCGTTAAGCGCCATGCCACCCATCATAATGCCCATGCCAGCTTGGGGATTTTGACTGCCGACAATCAAAGCACCAACAATACCTCCCAATGTGGCGAGCATACCTTTTTTGCCTTGATCGAACATGCGAGAGATGTGTTCTTGTTGTACATGCTGAATTTCGTGCGCCATGACTGCGGCAATTTCATCTTCATTTTTAGCAGCAAGAATTAAGCCTGTATGTAAGGCAATAATGCCGCCTGGACCTGCAAAGGCATTGATGTTGTTATCTTTGATGAGGTAAAACTGATACTGGCGATTGCTACGCACATGTCTTAGCAGGCGTTGACCAATGGTGCGTACATAATCATTCAGTTCGGGATCGGTTACCAAGTCGGCTTGGCTGTAGAGCATTTCTAGAAAAGCAAGCGAGAGGGTGTCTTCTGCTTGGGTGCTAAAAGTGGCACGGCTAGGACTACCTAACTCGGGTAGGTTAAGTTTTGGTTCTTCTGCAAGCAGGCTTAAACTGCTTAGGACAAGCAAGCAGAAGCTGAGTGCTTGTCCTAGCAAGGTGTGCAAGTTATGCGCCCCAGTTTTCCATGATGCGTACCACACGTTTAACGCCGTCAACATCGCGAGTAACGGCCACGGCGATACGCTGTTCTTCAGTAGTCATTAATCCCATTAGGTAAACGCTACCGTTTTCTACCACAATGGTCAGATGTTTCGATTTAAAGTCGCGCGTAGTGGCTAGTTTCGTACGTACTTTGCTTGATAAGTAACTGTCTTCTGTAATTTGTGTCAGTGTCAACTCACTACCGACTGTTAATTCATTAATGACATTTTTGATGCCGGGAGCGGATTGGGCTGCTTGATGTGCTAGAGCACGAATGTTATCGAAGGGAACTTGACCCACCAATAGCACGACTCCGTTATACACGGTAAAACGGATGCGGTTTGGGCTGGCATTCAGTTTTTGTTGAGCAAAAAGTTCGTTAATGCGCTGTGCTGCAGCATCATCCTGAGCGACTTGTGCCTGTGAGCGACGGTCTTCACTGATGACCATAGCGCCTGCACCCACACCTGCGCCAATGACAACAGGAGCGGCAACACAGCCAGAAAGCAAGGTGATAGCAGTAAGGCTAATGAGTAGGGGTTTTAATAGCATCAGTTAGGTCTCCTAGTAAGCTGACGAGGCATCAAAGGCCGAACAAATCCATTGCGGCGATTGATGGTTGTTGTCAAATAATACTACATCAAAGCGTAAGTTGCAGTGTTGATACTGTGGATGAGTGAGTAAAAAGTAACGGCTACATTGAATAATTCGTTGCTGTTTTAGTGGTGTAATACTTTCTGCAGCAGAGGCATAACAGGTTTGACTTCGACTGCGTACTTCGACAAAGACGAGTGTTTGGTCGGCTGTTAAACAAATTAAGTCAATTTCACCTTGTTTGCAACGAAAGTTACGCTGAATGCAATTGAGACCTTGCTGCACTAGGTAGGTAGCGGCTATAGACTCACTCGCTTGGCCTATGCTAAGCGTGCTGGTCATGGCTGCTTGCGATTGACTAATTGACCATCTTGAATTTGCATCCAGATGAGTTGACGATGTAATTGATTGTTTTGGTTTTTCAGCTTGCCAGTTTGCGTGTTGGCTGAATGGGCTATAGGATTGGCCAGTAATTGATAGCTATCCCAGCCGAGCGCTTCAAATAGGCTGGTTGGTGCTGGCGTATTGATGAGATAAGGTGGCGTCATTACTGAGACGCCATTGAGTTCAGGCTCATTGAATGGCTCAGTGCTTTTACTGGGTAGTATTCGACTGGTGGCATAGACAGGCCAGTTAATACGGTAGTAACTTAAACTGGGCATGATCGAACGGAGTTGTTTGGCGTTGCCTAAAAAAATGAGTGCTTGTACATCTTGACGCGCTTGGGGTGGGCTGTCAGAGAAGTCGCCCTTGACTAAGTTGGTCAGGCGTTTAATTCGATCTTGACTGGATTGAATACCACCTTCGCGGATAAGCCAATCTCGTAGGTCGGGATTCTGTTTTTCTACGGTTACACTGGTTAGATTAAAGGACAGCGCTTTGGCTTTTTGGTTGAGGTAGGTGAGCAAACGCTGATCGGCAGTATCATTGCTAGCAACCACCAGAAGTTGACCTTGTTGTGGTTGGAATTGCGTGAGCAGTTGATCTATTTCATCTTCAAGGGGAAGCCCAATTTGTAATGAGGAGGTTGGGGCGTCGAGTCGATTGAGAAAAATATGGCGATCATTCGTTAGAGATTGAATACTTTGAATGTCGCTTTTGGTTAAGGGACCAATGATCCAGTCTGGTGTAAAGGCATTGGCTTTTTGCATCAGCGCTTCACCGCTCAGCATATCGTGAAGCAATATGAGTTGTAAATGAGGGTTGTGTGGCTGGTGTTGATGCGCAGCACGAATGCCTTTTTCAATATCGCGATTGACTTCAACTAGGCTGGGGCGATCAGGAAGGAGAACAACCACTTTTCTTAAGTTTTTTTGCGCTTGTTTGATGCTTTCTTCATTCACTGCTGGGCTAGCTGATGCCAGTGGTGTTGAGGTTTCATCTGTTGCTATGAGTGTCTTGGTGTTGTCGGGGACAAGGATGTCAACCACTTTATTGTTTGGTATCAATTGATTCTCTGTTGCGATGGTGGGCTTGGTAGGTGCTGGTACAACAGTTTTAATCGGTTCATTCTGCGTGGGTTGAACAACAGGGGCTGGTGCTTTAGTTTGGTTGCTGCTACCACAACCTGTTAATGCCAGTGAGAGCGGAAGCAAAATAGCCAAAAGCTGTGTGTAAGAGAAACGGTTATTCATAATATACTAGCGTCTTAAAAATAAGGGTGAATGAAACGTGCAACAAACAACATGGGTTTTGCCCGGACAATTATATATGGTGGCAACGCCAATTGGTAATTTAGCTGATATGGGAGCGCGTGCACAGGCGATATTATCGCAGGTTGATGTGGTTGCGGCTGAGGATACACGTCATACAGGGCAGTTGTTGAGTGTGTTGGGGATTCGTAAGCCCATGATAAGTTTGCATGATCATAATGAGCGTGCGCGGTCGCAGGAGGTGGTCACACGCTTACAAGCTGGGGAGTCGGTGGCTTATGTCAGTGATGCAGGTACACCTGCTATTTCCGATCCTGGGGCTTTGTTGGTACAAGCGGTGTACGCAGCAGGCTTAACCATTGTGTCTGTGCCTGGCGCTAGCGCGGTGTTGACGGCGATTGCGGGTTCAGGATTGGATGCACGAAATGGATTTAGTTTTTTTGGATTTTTACCAACAACGCAGAAGGCTAAGCTAGCATGGCAAAGCGAATTAGCGCAAAGCCATCGGGTGAGTATTTTTTTTGAGGCGCCACATCGCATTATGGATACACTCGCTTGGTTAGCTGAGGTCTTTCCGCAACGTCAGTTGGTATTAGCTAAGGAGTTAACTAAACTGCATGAGCGTTTTGTACGCGGCTCTTCACAGCAAGTGTTTGCTGCATTACAGGAGAATCCCGATTGGCAACGCGGTGAGTTTGTGTTGTTGTTGGATGTCGCAGCGGTGGTTGAAAGCGATGAACCCGTAGTATCTTTGCGTTTGACCGAGTTGCTCTATCCGTTATTAGCCGAGTTGCCCTTATCGCAAGCGGTGAAGTTAGTCTGTAGCATGACGGGTCTGAAAAAGAAGCAGGTTTATGACTTAGCGCTTCAATGGCAGGCATCTAACCTAGCTTGATGGTGTGGCGAGTATGATTGCTTTGGCACTTTCTTTCGTGACTTTGACTCAGTGACCTGCTAGACTGCCTGTGAGTGGATTAAACAATCGCTGGCAGGTAACTGCTGGAGGAAAGTCCGGGCTCCATAGGGCAGGATGCTAGGTAACGCCTAGGCAGCGCGAGCTGACGGAAAGTGCAACAGAGAGCTGAACCGCCGAAGTAACGCAAGTTGCTGGTAAGGGTGAAAAGGTGCGGTAAGAGCGCACCGCAGGACTGGCAACAGGACTGGCAGGGTAAACCCCATCCGGAGCAAGACCAAATAGGGGAACCATTCATGCTTGCATGAATAGAGATGGTCCATCTCGTTCCTGGGTAGGTTGCTACAGGTGTTGAGTGATCAACATCGCAGATGAATGATTGTTCACGACAGAACCCGGCTTATCGATCCACTCAATTTTCTCCATTTTGTGCTGAATCTTTCTCTTTTTTTGAGCCTTTTGCTCAATTTTTCTTTTTCTTTGTTTCTTTCTTTGTCGGTGTCATATTTGTGATTGCTGTCTTCTTGTGTGTCTTTTGTTTAAGAAACCACAATCTATTGTGTATTTAGTCTTTCGCGCTAAGTTGTTCATTTTACTTATGAATCTCTAAAAAAATTAATGGAACTTTTTTTATCTATTTTCAGTTTAGATAGGTTTTTTAACTTATTGAAATGTAAGTTTAATGTTTGTAATAAATTCAAGTTTTATCCGTTTTCTTGCGTTGAGAAGTGGTTTTTGCGTTGGTAAAATATGGGTCAATGTGGTGAAAAGTGGGAATAAGTGGAAAAACAATCGTCCATTACCTTTCGCGGGTTACAGGCGGCGACCTTAGATGATAAGGGGCGCATGGCAGTACCTAAGCGATTCCGAGAAACCTTGCAACAAGTTTGTCAGGGCGAGGTAGTGTTGACGGTCGATATTCACGATGCCTGCTTGTTATTGTACCCGATGGCGGATTGGCAGGCGATTGAAGCTAAGTTGATGGCGATGCCCAATATGGATCCAGCGACACGTCGAGTACAGCGATTGCTCTTAGGTCATGCGGTGGAAATGGAGATGGATAGCGCTGGTCGCATTCTTGTGCCTGATTTATTGCGTGACTATGCTCAGATGACCAAGGAAGTGATGTTGGTCGGTCAGGGTAATAAAATTGAATTTTGGTCTGCTGAAACCTGGCAGCTTCAGCGTCAGGCTTGGATTCAGGCAACGCGTGAAGAGTTGTCGACAGAGCTATCAGCTAATAGCCCACTGATGGGGTTAAGTTTATAAATGATTTCCCATGAGCATGCTCCCGTCTTGTTTCAAGAATGCTTAGAAGCCTTAGCGATTAAGCCGAATGGCATTTATGTTGATGGTACTTTTGGTCGAGGTGGGCACAGCGCTGGTATTCTTGCTCACTTAGGTGCGCAGGGACGCCTAGTCGCTTTCGATCAAGATGCGCAAGCGATTGCTTTTGGTCAAGCCAAGTTTGCTGATGATAAGCGGATTGCCTTTGTTCATGCGAACTTCGCTGAGTTGGCTAGCTGTTTGCATGAGGCGGTTGATGGTATTTTGTTGGATTTGGGGGTGTCCTCACCGCAGTTAGATAATGCTGATCGGGGCTTTAGTTTTATGCAAAAAGGCCCGCTGGATATGCGCATGAATACCACGGCGGGATTGACCTTGGCAGAGAGTTTGGCACAAACCAGTTTAGATGAATTAACTTGGGTGCTTAAAACCTACGGCGAAGAAAAGTTTGCGCGCCGTATTGCGATGGCTGTCTTAGCAGCACAGCAAGCAGGTTTGTTGCTAGATACCTTGAGCTTGGCGGAAGTGATTGCGCAAGCGCAGCCAGTAAAGGATAAATATAAACATCCCGCAACGCGTAGTTTTCAGGCGTTGCGGATTTGGGTTAATGATGAGTTGGGTGTGTTGCAGCGGGTATTGTCCGATGCAATAGATCAACTCAAGCCAGGCGGGCGACTGGCGGTCATTAGTTTCCATTCATTGGAAGATCGCTTGGTGAAACAGTTTTTTCGCGATCAGTCGCGTGGTCGTTATGACGACGCATTGCGACAGGTGGTGACAGAGCCAAGGGTGAAATCTTTAGGCAAGGTTTTTCCAAGCTTGGCAGAAACAGAGCAAAATCCACGTGCACGTAGTGCCATATTACGTGTCGTGGAACGGTTAATTTAACGTCATTGAACAGACAATAACAGAGGTGGTTGTGATGAAGTTTGAACTCGAGGAAGCAGCTGTCAATATGAATGGCATGCCGGTAATTAAGGTGATTGGCTTGGGTGGTGGTGGTTGTAACGCACTGGACTACATGGCGCGTAGCCAAATCGTTGGTGTGGATTTTGTTGCGGCTAATACCGATGCGCAGGCGCTGAATAAATCAAAAGCGAGTACGCGTATTCAATTGGGTAAGTCTGGTCTGGGTGCAGGTTCGAATGTCGAAAAAGGCAAGCAAGCGGCGACCGAAGACATTGACCGCGTGCGTAGTGCGTTAGACGGCACACATATGTTGTTCGTGACTGCCGGTATGGGTGGTGGTACGGGTACTGGTTCTGCGCCAGTTGTTGCTAAGGCAGCGCGTGACATGGGTATTTTAACCGTGGGTGTGGTAACCAGTCCTTACAGCTTCGAAAAACGTGACAAAATTGCTGCAGAAGGTATTGCTGATTTAGAGCAACACGTTGATTCATTAATTGTCATTCCGAACGAAAAGTTACACAAAGTAGCCGGCAAAAAGTTAGGTATGTTAGATGCCTTTAATATGGCTAATAAAGTGTTGCATAACGCGGTACGTGGCGTTACCGAAGTGGTAACTCGCGAAGGCTTAATTAACGTTGACTTTGAAGACGTGCGTACGATGATGGGCTTCCGTGGCTTGGCGATGATGGGTGTGGGTTCGGCAACAGGTGATGAGCGTGCGAAGAATGCGACCATGGCGGCTATTTCTAGTCCTTTGTTAGAAGACATTAGCATTAATGGCGCGCGTGGAATTCTGGTCAACGTCGTCGCTTCTGATGACTTGGGTTCGGATGAGTTTGAAGAAGTAGGTCGCTTAATCGAAAGTTTTGCACACCCAGATGCGATGATTAAAATCGGTTTGGCGTTTGATGAAAACCTAGGTGATGAAGTGCAAGTCACCATCATTGCAACAGGGTTGACTTCGTCAGTTGCCAAGGCGCAACCAGCTGAACCCATTAAACCCGTTGCTGTTGAACCAGCGCCTGTGGTAGAGGCAGCTCGTCCTTCTCGTTGGGCGACGCCTAACTTAACGCCTTCAGCAACAGCGCCTATGCCCAATATTCCTGGTTTGGTCGGTGGCAATATTGCTGGATTGCGTCAAGGCGTTCCTGGTGTGATTGGTGCGCCTCACAATGAAAGTCATGCCTACTTAAACATTCCTTCGTGGATTCGCAAACAAGCTAATTAATGGCTTAGTTTGCTGAATTCACGCTTTAGATGATGAAGAATGCCCCATTGCCTGGATTGTCAATTCTGTGGTCATGGGGCGCTTTTGTCTGGATTTTACTGATTGTTTCGCTCATCGCGAGTGCGATTGCGGTGGTGTGGGTAAAGCATCAGGTTCGTCTTACCTCGACACAGCTTCATAAAAGCGTGAAGCAAGACTATGCCTTGCGCGTAGAAGAAGGGCGTTTGCAATTAGAGTATAACCACTTGTTGTCTCGTACCCGTATCGAGCAAATTGCACGCAATAAGCTCGGTATGTTGCCCATTACAGCGGCGCAAGAGCGAGTATTGTTGTTGCCTGAAGGGTCAGTTCAGCCATGATGCGTGGTAGTCAACGTGATCGGGTAATTTTTGCGTTAATTGTGCTGGCGTTTTCGGCTTTGCTGTTTGGTGCTTGGCGCGTGATGATTGAGCAGTCGGCTTTTTTGCAGCAAGAAGGGGATAAGCGTCAAATTCGTCACGTCACCTTGCCAGCGGCACGGGGACCGATTTTAGATCGACGTGGTGATGTGGTGGCGATGAGTACACCGATGATTTCGGTCGCTATCGATCCTAAAACCTTACAGGGACAGACAGATTATCAAACCTCTTTGGCGTCTGCATTGCGTATGCCACTGGAGGTGGTGCAAGAAAAAATCGAAGCCAATGCGAGTAGGCGTTTTTATTATTTAAAGCGCGGTTTGACACCAGAAGAGGCGAAACTGATTGAGCGTTTGCCTTTAGAAGGGGTTCATTTAGTTCCTGAGTTCAAACGTTTTTACCCGTCAGGTGAGGTGATGTCGCATGTCATTGGCTTTACCAATATTGATGACAATGGTATTGAAGGGGTTGAGCTGAGTTACAACGACTGGTTAAAGGGTAGTCCTGGGGTACGCAAGGTTATTCGAGATAATTTGGGTCGTGTCATTGAAACAGTGGACGAAATTCGTCCAGCGCATGAGGGTAAGGCGCTTACCTTGTCGATTGATCGCGATTTGCAGTTTTTTGCCTATCGTGCGCTCAAACGAGCGATGATTGAGCATCAAGCTAAAACGGCTGAGTTGGTGTTGTTGGATGTGAAAACGGGTGAGATTTTGGCGATGGTCTCTCAACCTGGCTTTAATCCCAATGATCGCTCGCAAGTAACAGCGAATCAAATTCGTAACCGAGTGGTAACTGATGTGTTTGAACCTGGTTCAACCATTAAACCCGTTATCGTTGCTGGTGCTTTAGAGTTAGGTACTATCAAACCCGATGCGGTGATTGATACTGGTAATGGTAAGTATAAGTCGAACGATAAATTGGTAAAGGATCACCAAGGTTATGGTCAGCTCGATTTAGCTGGCATTATGCGTAAATCGAGTAATGTTGGCATGGTGAAGATTGTTGAAAGCATGTCTCGTGAAGAAGTTTGGCGCTTTCTGCATTTTTCAGGTATTGGTCAGGAAACGGGTATTGTGTTTCCTGGTGAGCAGACAGGGCGATTGCGTGATCCTTTAGAGTGGTATCCAGTAACGAAAACGACAGCGGCTTACGGCTACGGTTATAACGTCACCTTGTTGCAGTTGGCGCGTGCTTATGCCGTACTCGCTAATGATGGGGTGTTATTGCCATCGAGCTTGATTAAGCTGGAAGGGCCACCCATGCAGGGTAAGCGGGTATTTAAGTCAGAAAATGCCCGCTTGGTTGTGCGTATGATGGAAGAGGTGGTCGGTATGCAGGGTACGGGGCGAAAAGCGGCTATTCCTGGTTATCGCGTGGCGGGTAAAACAGGGACGACGCGTAAAGCGAATCGGGGTTATGACTCGGATAAGTATCGTGCTTTGTTTGTGGGTATCGCGCCAGCAACGGCACCGCGTTTTGTGTTGGCGGTGACGGTAGAAGAGCCCAGTCGTGGACAATATTATGGTGGTGATGTGGCCGCGCCCATTTTCAAAGAAGTGATGGAAGAAACGCTTCGGTTAATGGCCGTACCTACCGATGATGTAGCAAGATAAGGGATGAAGACAGTGCAAGTTAAAAGCTGGCAAGATCTGTGTACCTGGCTAGGTGTTGCGGGAGAAACGGATACTAGGACTTTAATGCATTTAACGTGTGATTCACGCCTCTGCCAACAGGGTGATGTGTTTATTGCTTTGGCAGGTGTACATCAGCATGGCGCTCATTATGCACCGCAGGCCCGTGCACAAGGGGCTTGGGTGATTGCTGATGTGATGAGTGAAGGGGTGCATCTGTGTGTACCTGATTTGTCAGATCGGTTGGGCGCATTACTGAATTGGTTTTATGACGACCCCAGTCAATCCATGCGCTTGGTCGGTATTACGGGCACAAATGGTAAAACGTCGGTCAGTCATTATGTGGCACAGTGGTTAGATCAACTGGGAGAGTCGGTGGCCGTGCTGGGCACTGTCGGTAATGGTCGTTGGGGTGAGCTTAAGCCTTCAACCCATACTACCATGGATGCACCTCGGTTGTATCGTCAACTGGCGCAGTGGCGTGATGAGGGTATTCGTGTGGTGGTGATGGAGGTTTCTTCCCATGCCATTCATCAGAATCGTATTGCAGGCTTATCTTTCGCAGTGGTTGCTTTGACGCAAGTGACACGAGATCACTTAGATTATCATGGCACAGTAGAAGCTTATCGGGCTGAAAAAGCCCGTTTATTTACCGATTGGTCGGCGCAGGTTGCGGTTTTGAATCAAGATGATAGCTTGGGGGCTGAGTTAGCATTAAACTTGCCGTCAGTATTGACCTATGCGGTGAAAGCTGAGGCGACCCTGATGGCGAAGTCGGTTGCTTGTGTTTCTGAAGGGCTGCGTGTTGACTTCGTTTTGGATAAAGCGTCATGGCAGGGTGTGTTGCCACTTTATGGGTTATTCAATGCTGAAAATGTGTTGTGTGCTTTGGGTTGTCTGCTGGGGTTAGGCATTCCCTTAGCCGCTGTCGTTAAGCTTTTACCAACAACGCAACCTGTAGCAGGGCGTATGCAATGGGTGCGTCAGCAACCTCGTGTCTTGGTGGATTACGCTCACACGCCAGATGCGTTAGAAAAAGCGTTACTGGCACTACGCATACATGTGCAACAAGGTCGTGTGTGGTTGGTTTTTGGTGCAGGCGGTGACCGTGATCAGGGTAAACGTCCCTTAATGGGGTCGGTTGCTAACCGTTATGCCGATGTGGTGATTGTCACTGACGACAACCCGCGCTCAGAAATTCCAGCCGACATTGCCGCAGCCATACTACAGGCGTGTGATAAAGATAAAACGACCTATATTGCCGATCGCGCAGCGGCGATTTGTCGCGCCATTTTTAATGCCAAAGACAATGATGTGGTGTTGATTGCTGGCAAAGGTCATGAAGATTATCAAGAGATAGCGGGCGTGCGTCATCCTTTTTCAGATAGGGAAGTGATTCAACAATGCAGTGCATGAATTGGAAACTGGCTGACATTGCCACTGTATTAGCTGTGGAGATTGTCGGTGATGCTCATGGTTGTGTGCAACGGGTCATTACGGATAGCCGACTCGCCAGTGAGGGTGATTTATTTGTTGCGTTAGTGGGTGAACGCGCCAACGGTCATGATTTTATTGAATCTGTGATTGCACAAGGTGCCGTTGCCTTGTTGTTGACGCAAACGCCTAAACAGCCTGTATCGGTGCCTTATCTGTTGGTCGAAGATGCGGTAAGTGCCATGCAACAACTGGCTGCTGCTTGGCGCTTGAAACATCAGCTCAATCCGGTGGTGTTGATTACGGGTAGTAACGGTAAAACCAGTGTGAAAGAAATGATTCGTGCTGGTTTATCGGCACGAGATGGAGCAGGTGTACTGGCTACGCAAGGTAATTTGAATAATCACCTTGGCGTGCCTATGACGCTTTTGTCATTGCGTGATGAGCATACTTCGGCGGTGATTGAAGTGGGGGCGAATCATGTGAATGAAATCGCTAAGCTAGGTTCCTTAGCCGCTCCTAGCGTGGCGGTGATTACCAGTATTGGACGCGCTCATATCGGTGAGTTTGGTTCTTTAGACAATATTAAACGGGGTAAAGGCGAAATTTGGCAGGTATTGCCCGTAACGGGTGGTGTGGCAATTGTTCCTGTTGTCGAAGCTGATAGTGAGTTTGACGGTTGGTCTTTCTGGCAAGATGCCTTAGCGCCGCATCGAGTGATTGCCTTTGGTGATATGACGAACTTGAGAGTTAATCGGGGCTGGCAAGCTTGGGTGGGCGTGGTTCAGCGTGAAGCAACAGCAGAGGGTCAGCTTGTTCGTTTAGCAACCAGTGATTGGGGTGAGGCGACGCTTCAGTTACCGATTGCGGGTGCGCATCAAGCCAATAATCTGGCGGCAGTGGTTGCGGTGTTGTTGCAGACAGGGTTAAGTTGGCAGGCAATTCAAGCTGGCTTAAATCGGGTTGCTTTGCCAGGTGGGCGTTTACGATTGTTAACGCCTTTACCTGACTTACTGATTATTGATGATACGTATAATGCTAACGCCAGTTCAATGAAAGCAGCGATTGGTGTGTTAATGGAACAATCGGTGAAAACCCATGCCTTTGTTATGGGGCCTATGGGTGAATTGGGTGATGAGTCGCAAGCCTTGCACGAGCAAGTGGTTGACTTTGCTTGCGAAACTGGGGTGAATGCATTCTTGGCTTCAGGGTCACTGAGCGCATCTTTAGTACAACGATTTGATGTGCAACAGCCTTTAGCCAATGTGGCTTTGGCTAGTGAAGATATGCAGCGATTGGCTGAAGCCTTGTGGCAACTGTATCAACAAAAAGGTTCGTTGGCTGTCTTGGTCAAAGGCTCCCGTTCTGCCCGTATGGAGCGGGTTGTTGAGGCATTAGTCACACTGGCTAGTCAGTCGGTTAGTTAATATTAATGGGTTAAGTAATGATTTTAGAACTAATGGCTTGGTTACAACAATGGGTGGGTAGTTTTAACCTATTCAATTATGTGACCTTTCGTGGTTTGATGGCGGTCTTGACCGCGTTGGTGATTTCTTTGTGGGCAGGTCCTGCGGTTATCCGATGGTTAACGCGCTTAAAAGTGGGTCAAGCAGTACGTACCGATGGACCACAAACCCATTTGGTCAAAAGCGGTACGCCAACGATGGGTGGGGTGCTAATCTTATTATCGGTTATCGTCAGTGCTCTGTTGTGGAGTGACTGGGATAGTCGCTACGCTTGGCTGTTGATTGTGATGACGCTGGGATTTGGCGCTATTGGTTTTGTCGATGACTATAAAAAAGTGGTGTACAAAGATCCTAAAGGGCTAGCGTCGCGCTGGAAATATTTTTGGCAGTCGGTATTAGGTTTGCTGGCTGCTTATCTGATGTTCCAATGGGCGTATTTACCAGCACATACGGAGTTGCTCATTCCTTTCGCTAAAAATCTGGTATTTGAGTTGGGTCCTTGGTTTGTTTTAATGGCTTATTTTGTCATTGTCGGCACCTCGAATGCGGTCAATTTGACCGATGGTTTAGACGGACTAGCGATTATGCCAGCGGTGTTGGTATCGGCCGCTTTGTCGGTGTTTGCTTATTTGTCGGGTCATGCGGTATTTGCGGATTACTTAAATATTCCCTTTATTCCTGGTGCGGGAGAAGTGGCTATTTTTGGTGCGGCATTGGTCGGTGCTGGGCTGGGTTTTTTGTGGTTCAACACCTATCCTGCGCAAGTGTTTATGGGGGATGTGGGTGCCTTAGCCATTGGCGCTGCTCTGGGACTGATGGCGATTATGGTGCGACAGGAGTTGGTGTTGGTCATTATGGGCGGTATTTTTGTCATGGAAACCTTGTCGGTGATGATTCAAGTCGCTTCGTTTAAATTGACAGGCAAGCGCGTGTTCCGCATGGCCCCCCTGCATCATCATTTTGAGTTGAAGGGGTGGCCTGAACCAAAGGTGATTGTACGTTTTTGGATCATCACACTGATTTTAGTGTTAGTTGGGCTAGCCAGTTTGAAGGTACGATAAGTTATGTCGGTTTTGGTTGCAGGACTCGGATTATCAGGACAAGCGGCATTGCGCTTTTTAGTGGCGCAAGGTGATAGCTGTATTTTTGCTTATGATACGCGTGCCGATTTGGATGTTCAGTCCTTGCAGAGTCGTTTCCCTCACGTTACCTTTGCCTGTGGTGAGTTACCACCGGGCTGGGCAGCGCAAGTAAAGATGCTGGTACTGAGTCCAGGCATTGATCCTAAAGCGTCTTGGGTTCAGTCATTAGTGAAAGCGGGCGTGAGTTTGGTCGGCGAAATCGAACTCTTTTGTCGTTCTTTGCCAGCGGACAAACCCCTAGTGGCCATTACTGGCAGTAATGGCAAAAGCACTGTCACCACTCTGGTGGGCGAATTATTGAAAGCGCAGGGTTTTCAGGTCGCAGTCGGTGGTAATTTGGGTACACCTGCCTTGGACTTACTCATGCAGTTTGCCAATGCTGATGTGTTTGTGCTGGAGTTATCTAGTTTTCAATTAGAGACGACGCAAAGTTTGTTAGCAACGACGGCTACTGTATTGAACATCAGCCCTGACCATCTGGATCGTTATGGAGATATGGCGACTTACATTGCGGCAAAAGCGCCTATTTATCATATGACGCGTTTGGCGGTAGTGAATCGTGATGATGAAGTGGCTGCTGGCTTAGCTGATTCTCGTGTACCTCAGTTGCGTTTTGGGCTACAAGCACCAGAACAAGCAGGAGATTATGGCTTAACGCAAGTAGATGGCTCGGAATGGTTGAGTCAGTGGTTATTTGATGAACCAACACCACGTTTGCTAATGAAAAGTGCACAAGTAGCCCTGATGGGACGTCATAATCTGAGCAATTGTTTGGCGGCGCTGGCCTTGTGTCAGCCGTTTCACTTGCAAATTGAAGTGATTAACCATGTTTTGTCGCGTTTTGGCGGTTTAGCCCATCGTGCTCAGCTGGTTCGTACGCTAAATGGTGTGCATTGGATCAATGATTCTAAAGGAACGAATGTCGGCTCCACGGTAACAGCGTTACAGAGTTTAGGAGAGCAAGCGCGGATTATTTTATTGGCTGGTGGTCAGGGCAAGGGGCAGAATTTTTCTGAGTTGTCGCAACCTCTGGCTGAGTTTGCGCGCTCTCTCATCGTCTTTGGTGAGGATGGTGGGCAAATTGCCCGCTGTGCGCCTAATGGATTGCCTGTTCATGCTGTGTCAGATATGGTGGCAGCGGTTACCTTGGCATATCGTCTCGCGCAATCGGGCGATGTGGTGTTGTTGTCACCAGCCTGTGCCAGTTTTGATCAATTCCGCAGCTACGTACATCGTGGCGAAGTTTTTAGCCAAGCGGTGATGCAGCTATCATGATTAAGTTGATGAAACGCGGATTTCAAATTCGACCTTGGCGACTTGAGGATAATGCTCCGATTGATTGGACTTTGATTGGTGTGATGTTGATGCTTTCTTGTCTTGGGGTAGTGATGGTTGCCTCTGCCTCGGTTGCTATTGCGGAAAGACGCTTTGGTATGGAGTTGCGTTATGTATTGCAACAGCTGGTGTTTCTGTTGGGATCCTTGCTCATTGTCGTATGGGTGATTCAAAAAACGACACTCACTTGGTGGAAAGAAAATCGGGGTTTATTGTTACTCATCGCCATGGTGCTGGTGATGATGACCTTGGTCTTGGGGCGAGAAATCAACGGCGCTAAACGCTGGCTGAGTTTGGGTTTTTTTAACTTGCAACCGTCCGAGTTTTTGAAATTGATCGTCATCGTTTTTATGGCGGCTTACATCGAAAAGAACTTCCAACAACAGCAAGATGCACAAGGTAATCGCGATTGGAAATTAGAAAAAAAACGACAAATGCAAGCCATTAAGTTGCTGATGTTGCCCCTGATTCCCATTTTTTTGCTGCTATTATTACAACCCGATTTTGGTAGTCTGATGGTCGTGTTGTTGCTGGTTTTTGCCATGTTATTGATTGCGGGCGCGCCTTTGCGTTTATTGTTGTCAGTGGTTCCGTTAGGCTTGGCTCTGGTCGTGGTCATTATTATCGAGCCTTATCGATTGGCTCGCGTGGTGAGTTTCTTAGATCCGTGGAAGGATGCACAAAATACTGGTTACCAGCTCACCCATTCTTTAATGGCATTAGGGCGGGGTGATTGGTTTGGTGTTGGACTGGGTAACAGTGTTGAAAAACTTTTTTATTTGCCCGATGCCCATACCGATTTTCTGTTTGCCATTTATGGTGAAGAATTTGGTTTCGTTGGTGTTGTCGCCTTAGTGTTGCTTTATTTAGTGATGATTTGGCGTATTTTCCGCATTGGTCGCGTGGCGGCCGAGCGAGAGCAGACTTTCGCAGCACTAATCTGTTATGGTGTGGGCGCTTGGGTCGCGGTGCAGGCATTGATTAATATGGGCGCTAATTTGGGGCTGCTGCCAACTAAGGGTTTAACCTTGCCGTTGGTCAGCTATGGTGGTTCCAGCTTATTAATGTCAATGCTGGCACTGGGTTTGGTGTTACGGATTGATTGGGAAAATCGCCATGCCCATTTGGTGGTGGTCATGCCGCCTGCAGCTCCTGTGTCGAGCGATCTGGTGGATACCGAAGGTCTCGGAACGAAAACTCATGCTACGGAGAAGTCGGCATGAAGGTGATGATTGCCGCAGCAGGAACGGGTGGGCATGTGTTTCCTGGTTTGGCGGTAGCCGAAGTGTTGAAGCAACAGGGTCATGACGTGGTGTGGTTGGGTACAGAACAGGGTAAGGTGGTGCAGTGGGTTGAGCAGACCGATGTGCCATTGTGTGCTATTGCTATGCGGGGTGTGCGCGGTAAGGGCTGGCGCGGCTGGTTAACTGCGCCCGTTCAGTTGTGGCAAGCCTGGCGGCAAGCTGTGCAACATCTGCGTCAGCAACGACCCGATGTGCTCTTGGTCATGGGAGGTTATGTTTCGGTTCCAGCTGGTTTGGCGGCGCGTTGGTTGGGTATTCCGCTGGTTGTGCACGAACAAAATTCGGTGGTGGGTTTGAGTAATCGCTTGTTGGCACCGATTAGCCAATTATTGCTATTGGGCTTGTCTTTGCAGTCAGTGCCAATGGGATGGACGCGAGCGAATTGGGTAGGTAATCCGTTACGCGCCATGTTGCAACGTCAGATCAAGACAGTGCCAGCACGACCTTTACGTGTTTTGGTCATCGGTGGCAGTCAAGGAGCACAGTTCCTTAATGAACGGCTACCTGAGGTAATGCGTGATTGGTCAGCGCGTCATGAGTTGAGTTTATGGCATCAAACCGGTATGCAAATGCATGTACAGGTAGAGATGGCTTATCAGCAAGTAGGAGTCGAGGCGCGCGTGGATGAATTCATTCACCATATGGGCGAAGCCTACGCTTGGGCTGACGTGGTGATTGCGCGATCAGGTGCGTTAACCGTTACGGAATTATCTCAGGCGGCGCGACCAGCGTTATTCATTCCTTTCCCTTATGCGGTCGATGATCATCAATATAGCAACACACTCTCCCTAGTTAAGCTTGGAGTAGCTGACGTGCTACGTCAATCAGAGGCGAGTGTTGAGGCCTTACGTGAACGATTGAGCGATTATATATACAATCCGCAATGTTTAAGTCATCGCTATGCACTGCTCAATCAGCAAGCAGAAAATAGAGCAGCGGAACAGGTTGTGCAAATTTTAATGGACTTAGTGATGCCATCGCATACCGAAGGTCTCGGAACGAAAACAACAGCAGAAAAAGAACAACAGGAAATTACGTTATGAGCATGTCACAAAGGGTGCGCCGTATTCATTTGGTCGGGATTGGTGGTTCGGGTATGTCGGGCATTGCTGAAGTCCTTTTGACACAGGGTTTTATCGTTAGTGGTTCGGATGCGAAAGCTTCAGCCGTTACCGCTCATTTGAGTGCCTTGGGTGCACAGGTCAGCATTGGTCATGATGCTAGCCTAGTGCAAGATGCCGATGTGGTTGTGGCTTCTACCGCTATTGCTAAAGATAACCTCGAACTGGTGGCGGCGCGAGCGGCACGAGTACCTGTTATTCCACGTGCCGAAATGTTGGCTGAAATGATGCGCAGTAAATTTGGTATTGCCGTGGCAGGAACACATGGCAAAACCACCACCACCAGTTTGGTCGCCAGCGTGTTAGCAGAAGCAGGATTAGATCCGACTTATGTGATTGGTGGTCGTTTGAATAAAACGGGTACTCATGCCTGTTTGGGGGCAAGTGATTATTTGGTGGCAGAAGCAGATGAATCGGATGCTTCATTCCTCTACTTAAAGCCGATGATGAGTATTGTCACCAATATTGATGCTGACCACATGGAAACCTATGGTGGCAGCTTTGAAGTCTTGACCGATACCTTTTCACAATTTTTGCACCATTTGCCCTTTTATGGGTTGGCGATTGTGTGTATTGACGATGCTGGCGTGCAAGGCTTGTTGCCGCGCATTACGCGTCCGATTGTGCGTTATGGTCTGAGTGAAGGTGCGGATATTCGTGCGATCAACATTCAGCACCAAGGGTTACGCTCTAGTTTTACCGTGCAGGCACATCAGCAGGCTCCTTTTGATGTTACCTTGAATATTCCCGGTGAGCATAATGTGCGTAATGCCTTGGCGACCATCGCAGTTGCCTTAGAATTGGGGGTGGCCATTGATGCCATTCAACGCGCCCTAGCACAATTTCACGGTGTGGGTCGTCGCTTTGATGTGTATGCCGATCGTTCTTTGTTCGATAAGTCAGTGACGCTGGTGGATGATTATGGTCATCACCCGACCGAATTAGCTGCTGTGTTAAGAACAGCGAGAATCGCTTTTGCCCAGCAGCGTCTGGTATCTGTTTTTCAACCGCATCGTTACACACGTACACGTGATCTGCTCGATGATTTTGCTGCCGCTTTAATGTTAGCCGATGTGGTGGTGCTCTTGCCCGTTTATTCGGCAGGTGAAACGCCGATTGCAGGTGCTGACAGCAAAGCGATTGCTCAAGCCATGCGATTAAGGGGCTTTAATAGCGTGTTGGTGGCAGATAGTATGGCGCAACTCAATGCCGTGGCGAAAGGTCTGCTCTTAGATGGCGACGTAGTGTTGACCATGGGGGCGGGTGATATTGGACAACTCAGTAAACAATGGCGGGAGGAAGCCTGATGCAGAACAAACCAATCATTGCCGTATTGCGTGGTGGCAGCGCTAATGAACGTGAGATTTCATTACGTTCGGGCGCGGCGGTTGTTGAGGGCTTGCAACTAGCAGGCTATGAGGTGCTTGACTGGTCTGTTGATGGGTTGACTGATGTGATTGCGTTAGTGCAAAAAGCGCCTCGACCTTTATTGGTGTTTAATGTGTTGCACGGTCGCGGTGGTGAAGATGGTCAGTTGCAAGCCCTGTTAGATGTGCTGAAAGTGCCTTACACGGGAAGCGGCTTATTGGCAAGCGCCTTATCGATGGATAAGGTAGTGACCAAACGCATTTGGCAAGCGATGGGACTGCCAACGGCGGATTATTACGAGGTCACTCAGGAATCCCTAGCGACTTTTGACGTAGACGCAGTGCGTTATCCTGTGATGGTAAAACCGGCACGAGAAGGGTCGAGTATTGGTATGTTCAAAGTCGATAGTGCGGATAACATGCGTGACGCATTAAATCAGGCACTGACCTTTGATGACCATGTGTTGGTGGAATCATGGATTGACGGTGCTGAATATACGGTAGCGATTTTAGGCGACCAAGCGTTACCGATGATTCAACTGAAAACACCTAATGTGTTTTACGATTTTGAAGCCAAGTATCAAGCCAATACCACCGAATATCTCTGCCCGTGTGGACTGTCTGCGGAAGTAGAAGAGGGTATTCAAGCCTTGGCGCTGAAAGCTTTTCATGCTTTGGGTGCTAAAACCTGGGGAAGAATCGATGTAATGATCGACCAGCAAGGACAACCTTGGTTACTGGAGTTGAACACGGTACCGGGTATGACCGATCATAGCTTGGTACCCATGGCAGCGAAACAAGCTGGGTTGAGTTTTGATCAGTTGGTTGATCGTTTGGTGCAGTTGTCCCTATGAATTTTTTGTCGCGAGCATGGCAGAAGCTAAAGCGTTGGTTCTTGTGGTTTGGCAAGGCAATGTTGCTGACCCTGTTCGCAGGCGTGCTCACTTGGGCAGGATTGCAAGCTTGGCAGCTGTGGAATGGTCACCAGCAGGGTGAACTGATTCAGGTCAAACTGGTGAATGAAGATGCCAAGGTAACGGAAGCCGAATTGACCGAGCTGCTTCGACCGCAATTGGGTATTGGTTTTTGGCAGTTAGACCTGCCCAGTATTCGTAAATTAGTTGAAAGTCATCCCTGGGTAGCTCATGCCGAAGTGTCTCGTTTTTGGCCTAGTACTCTGCGTATAGAAATTGTCGAACAGATTCCAGTAGCACGTTGGGGTGATACGGGATTCGTTAATCAACTGGGTGAGATTTTTTATCCCAGCCAGGTGGTTGAATTACCCGATTTGATTCGTTTATCGGCGGTCAATCCAGAGCCTCTAGCGGTATTGTCTATGCTCAAGCAGGTATTAGAATTGATTAATCCTTATGGTCTGCACGTTGTAGCCATGCACCGATTGGCCGATGAAAGTTGGCATCTGTGGTTAGTCAATGGTGATGAATGGTTACTTCCCAAACAGGATACGATGCTCGATTTAAAACAATTGTTGGTGCTTTACGGCAGTATTCCGAAACAAGAAGGGACAAAGATGCGTATTGATCTTCGTTATCGTGATGGTTTTGCGGTAAAATGGCAACCAATAGAAAATTCCACACCGTCAGAAAGTCAACCCTAGGAAATATTATGGCTCGCAATAAAAAACAAGCACCCAATGTTGTCGTTGTGTTAGATATTGGCACGTCAAAAATTGTTGCCCTCGTTGCCAAAGTGAGTCATCACGGTCGCATGGAGTTGATTGGCATGGGGCGTCACCCTTCGCGCGGTCTGCGTCGTGGCGTGGTTGTGGATATTGATGCTACTGTTGATGCCATTCAACATGCTGTTGATGCTGCCGAGCAAATGGCTGGCGTGACCATTGAGCACGCTTATGTTGGTATTGCGGGTAGCCATGTTAAGAGCTACAACCAACACAGCATGGTGACCGTTTCAGGCGATGAAATTGGCACCAATGACGTAGAACGTGTGGTTGATGATGCGGTAAAGCGCATTTCCATTCCAGGGGATCAAAAACCACTGCATATTTTAACTCAAGAGTTTATCGTCGATAATCAACCCGGCATTCGTCAGCCAGTGGGTATGGCTGGCGTTTCTTTGGAAGCTCGTGTTCACATGATTACGGGTGCGGTTTCAGCGGTGCGTAATCTAACGCGCTGTGTCGAAAACTGTGGTTTGAAAGTAGACGATGTGGTGTTAGAGCAACTGGCTTCTGCCGAGGCAGTATTATTGCAAGATGAGAAAGATTTGGGAGTCTGCCTGATTGATATTGGTGCGGGTACGACCGATGTCGCTGTTATTTTACAAGGTGCGATGCACTACACTGCCGTGATTCCTGTCGGTGGTGATCAGGTCACCAATGATATCGCTGCTGTATTACGCACTCCCATTCATGCAGCCGAAGACATTAAACGCAACTACGGTTGCGCTTTGCCCCTGTTAGTCAGTCCCGATGAAGAAATTGAAGTCGCTAGTGTCGGTGATAGACCTGCGCGTATGATTAAGCGTCACACCCTAGTAGATGTCGTCGAAGCGCGTTTTGCCGAGATTTTCCAACTGGTGCAACAAGAATTGCATGTCAGTGGCTATGATCAGGCGATTCGTGCAGGCGGTATTGTGTTAACCGGTGGCTCATCACAGATTGAAGGGTGTGTTGAGTTGGCTGAAGAAATTTTTGGTATGCCAGTACGCTTAGGTTTGCCTGAAACTAAGGGTGGGTTGAGTACGCAGCTACGTGATGCTTCCTATGCTACTGGTGTTGGTTTACTAAAATATGCCAGCGAGCATATTGATGGTATTACCCTAAGTGAAAGTGACGATGATGTCACGGAAACTATTATTCATACGCGCCCCAGTCGTGAAGAGTCTGGCATGATGGATAAAATGAAGTCTTGGTTTGCTCGTCATTTCTAAGGTTTCATTGGCTAGCTTGAACGAGAGTTCGTCAGTTCGAGTGATTGCTTGTGCTATAATGTGCTAATTTTTCATGGAAAGTGAACCGATGCTAAAGCAACGGACTATTAAAAACCCGATTCGAGCGCGCGGCGTGGGGCTGCATACTGGTCATCATGGTCTGATGACCATGCGTCCCGCTCCAGTGAATACGGGTATCGTATTTCGTCGCGTCGATCTTGATCCAGTCGTTGAAATTCCCGTTAATCCGAATGCGGTTACTGAGACGGTGCTCTGCACCACACTCAGTCATGGTGACGCAAAAATTTCGACGGTAGAACATCTGATGTCGGCATTGGCGGGTTTTGGTATCGATAATCTTTATATTGATTGTGATACCGATGAAGTGCCCATTATGGATGGCAGTGCCTCCCATTTTATTTTTCTGTTGCAATCGGCAGGTATTGCAGAGCAGGAAGCCGATAAGCGATTTATTCGTATTAAAAAGCCCATTCGTATTGAAACCGACAAAGGAGATTGGGCACAGTTTGAACCTTATGAAGGATTTAAACTGAGCTTCAGTATTGACTTTGATCATCCTGCTTTTGATGAAACGGCTAACCATATTGTCATCGAGTTTTCATCGACCAGTTATTTGAAAGAAATCAGTCGCGCGCGTACCTTCGGCTTTATGAAAGACGTGGAAGCCTTGCGAAAACGGAATCTCGCCTTGGGCGGCAGTTTAGAAAATGCCATTGTATTAGATGAAAATGGTGTGATGAATCCCGAAGGATTGCGTAACCAAGATGAGTTTGTGCGTCATAAAGTGCTTGATGCGGTCGGTGATTTATACATGATTGGTTCGGGTATTGTCGGTGCTTTTTCTGCCTACCGCTCGGGTCATGCGTTGAATAATAAATTGTTACGCAGGTTATTGGCTCAACCCGATGCCTGGGAATATACCAGTTTGTCTGACTTGGCTGGTGCGATCAGTTACGAAGAAAATCCGGGTGCGATCAGTTAAGCGAATCTAGTTACCCAGTTCTGGCTTTGCCGCAAGTTGCTCAATCAGTCTTTCGAGGGCTTGCGTTAGAGGTTCTTGTGGGGTTAATTTTTGGCTGAGTGCGATTAATGATGCCAGTTCAGTTTCATTGGGTGGTGTGCGCATGAAACTTTTGGCTGTTATGGGTTGTTCAGTTCGTTGCGCGGCAATATGAACATGAAGCTCGGACACTCGCTGATTGTCACAAGCGCTCAATAGTTGACGACTGCTTAGGCGAAAACGGCTGACCCAGGTAGCACTGGTGGTGAGTAGGTGCAGTTGATGATTGTCAATATAAGCGTCTAGCAGTGCGTGTTGTGCTTTTTCCGACAAACAGGAGCCTAAGCGTTCACGCAAACTCAATCTGTCGGCGAGTTGTTGCGTTAAATTAGCCAGTTGAGGCTGGTGGCGAGAAAATAGGGTTTGCATTTGGCGTTAGGCTCGTGGGCTTATCAGTCAATATAGAATGGTTCAATATTTAGCAATTAAGACATAGTTTACTGGAAAAATGACATGATCTCTCGACTCATTAAAACAATTTTTGGTTCACGTCATGAGCGTTTGGTAAAAGGTTATCGTAAGCGCGTTCAAGCCATTAATGCCTTAGAACCCGGTATGCAAGCCCTAAGCGACGAAGCCTTATCAGCGAAAACCGCCGAGTTTAAAGCCCGTCTAGTGCAAGGTGAGCGTCTTGAAAATCTGATGACTGAAGCCTTTGCCGTGGTTCGTGAGGCAGCGGTTCGTGTGTTTGCTATGCGTCATTTCGATGTACAAATGATTGGCGGCATGGTGCTGAACGATGGTCGTATTGCCGAAATGCTCACGGGTGAAGGTAAAACCCTGACCAGTACCTTGGCCATTTATCTAAATGCTCTGTCGGGCGAGGGTGTGCATGTCATTACCGTCAACGATTATTTAGCCCAACGTGACGCGGCCTTAATGGGGCAGCTTTATGGCTTTTTAGGCTTAACCACGGGTGTGATTTTGTCGGGTCACCAACAAGGTGCCGACGAAAAGCGTGCTGCCTATGCCTGTGACGTGACCTATGGCACGAATAATGAATTTGGTTTTGATTACTTGCGTGACAACATGGTGATGTCGTCAGCTGAGCGTGTACAGCGTGGACTCAATTATGCGGTGATTGACGAAGTGGATTCGATTCTGATTGACGAAGCCCGTACACCGTTAATTATTTCGGGTGCCAGTGAAGATAAAAGTGCTATTTATGTCGCCATCAATCAAATCACGCCACACTTAACCAAGCAAATTGGTGAAGGTGATGAGGTTGAGCAAGCAGGCGACTTCACGCTAGACGAAAAAACACGTCAGGTATTGCTGACTGAACAAGGGCATACGCACGTTGAACAGTTATTGGCAGAAGCAGGCTTATTGGCGCAAGGATCTAGCTTGTATGATGTGGGTAATATTGCCCTGATGCATCATGTGTTAGCCAGCTTAAAAGCGCACCATATTTTTACCCGCAATAAAGATTACATCATCAAGGAAGGTGACATCGTCATTATTGACGAATTTACGGGTCGTCAAATGGCGGGTCGTCGTTGGTCGGAGGGTATTCACCAAGCGATTGAAGCGAAAGAAGGGGTGTCGATTCAAGCCGAAAGCCAAACTTTGGCTTCCATCACTTTCCAAAACTATTTCCGTCAATACAAACGCCTGTCGGGTATGACGGGTACAGCCGATACCGAAGCGGCTGAGTTGATGCAGATTTATAAACTCGAAGTGGTACCGATTCCACCGAATCGCCCTGTGCAGCGTGTTGATAGTCAAGATGCTGTTTATATGACGCAAAAAGACAAATATGCTGCTATTGTTGACGATATTGAACAACGTCGTGCAGCGGGTCAGCCGATTTTGGTGGGTACAGCGTCGATTGAAGCGTCTGAGTTATTGTCAGCTTACTTAACGCAAAAGCATATCGCGCATGAAATTCTCAATGCGAAACAGCACGAGCGCGAGGCCTATATTATTGCGCAAGCGGGACGCCCTAGTGCGGTGACCATCGCCACCAATATGGCAGGTCGTGGTACGGATATTGTGCTGGGCGGCAACTGGGAAATGGAAGCTAAAGCCTTGGGCGATGCTGATCCAGCGCATATCGAGGCGATTAAAGCAGAATGGCAAACGCGCCATGAAGCGGTCAAAGCCTCAGGTGGGCTGCATGTGATTGGTACCGAGCGTCACGAGTCGCGCCGTATCGATAACCAGTTGCGTGGTCGTTCGGGTCGTCAGGGTGATCCTGGCTCTAGCCGTTTTTACTTGTCGTTAGAAGATGATTTATTGCGTATTTTTGCCGGTGATAAATTGCGTGGCATGATGCAGAAATTGGGCATGAAAGAGGGTGATGTGATTGAGCACCCTTGGCTTAATCGTTCGATTGAAAACGCCCAGCGTAAAGTTGAAGGTCGTAACTTTGATGTGCGTAAACAATTACTAGAATACGACAATGTGGCGAACGATCAACGCCAAGCCATTTACGCACAGCGTAATGATATTCTCGACGCGCAAGAGCTGAGCGATTGGATGAGTGAGATGCGATTGGATGTGATGAATCGTGTTATTGATCTCTACATGCCAGTCGCTAGTCTAGAAGAGGAATGGAACCTAGAGGGATTGGAACATGCCTTAGCGGAAAACTTTGGTCAATCCTTCCCCGTTAAACAATGGGTGGCTGAAGATGCACGCTTAAACGAGGCTGGTATTCGTGCTCGCATTCTGGAAGGCCTAGAAGCCAGCTATGCCGCTAAACGCGAGTCCTTTGGTGCAGACTTAATGAATCATTTAGAACGCGTATTCCTGTTGCAGACTTTAGACCATTTGTGGCGTGAACACCTAGCCAGTATGGATTATTTACGCGCGGGTATTCATTTACGGGGTTATGCGCAGAAAAATCCAGTACAGGAGTTTAAGCGTGAAGCCTTTGAAATGTTCCGCGCCTTTATGGATAACGTCAAACTGGAAACAGTTAAAGCACTATCCTTAGTACGAGTGCGCAGTGAAGAGGAAATTGCGGCACTGGAAGCGCTAGAGCGCTCTCAGCAACCAGAACTAATTGCTGAACACAACGAAGCGGCCAATGTTTATGGACATGAGCCAGCACCAGGACCCAGCTTTGCAGGTGATCCTTTGCCAGAGGGAAATCGTCCGCTGGTGCGCCATGATCCTAAGGTTGGACGTAATGATCCTTGTCCTTGCGGTTCGGGTAAAAAATACAAGCAGTGCTGCGGTAAGTTAGCGTGACCCGTTTATGGTATTAAGCTGAGTAAAAAGCGATCGAAAGGTCGCTTTTTTATTGGTGTTTATGAATGAGTTTGGTGCCCCAATTAAGGTATGAGCAACCGCTATCATTAACTTGTTTTGCATAAATTATATGAATTCAGGCTTGGATATTAAATGGATTAACCAATAACAGCCCAATGCTCTCGAAATCTTTGATATTACGAGTCGCGAGGGACAAGCCATGCTGGAGAGCGATAGCGGCAATTTGACCATCTTGAAAGCTCATCGGACGACCTAGCTGTTTGCGTAACGACATCACACGAGCAAAATATTCGGCAGATTGTTCATCAAAAGCCAATAGTCTGCCGTCAAAACCTTGATAAACGAATTGCTTAAATCGGATTGCTAAGTTGTCTCGTTTTTGCCCAGAAGGTAATACCTCAATTCCGTATTCTATTTCTGCCAGCGTAATACTGCTCAAGTAACAGGCTTGAGTGGATTGTGTATTAAGCCAATTCACCACGTGCGAATTTGGCGCTGAGCGCATCAACTCTGAAATGATATTGGTGTCCAGCAGCATTAGGATAAATCCAACGCTTGATACTGCCGTCGTTCAGGTAATTGAAGCTCATCATCTAGGGCTTGATCTGCGAAGCAGTTGAGGGCTAAAGTTCCTAAGGGAATATCGGGTTGCTTAACTGCTTTGCTTAGCAACTCTCTCACTTTTTGTTCTAGCGACAATCCTTGTTGCTGTGCCATTTTCTTTAATGAAATATAAACCGCATCATCAATATTGCGAATACTCAGACTGGCCATTGTAAACTTCCTGATCGAAATTAAGCGATAGCAATGCTAGCACTTAATTTTACCGATTACAAGTAGCAGGATAAGGTGTAGAGTTGGTTTTAATGGCAAGTTAGGGTGAGTTAGTTAAACTCCTCAGGGTCATACCCCAAGTTTGGTGCTAACCAACGTTCGGCTTCGATTTATCGTAAAGCGTTTCGGGTGAGATATCGATATTGCCTTCCCAAACGACCGTACCATAGTCAACATGAGCGGACATAAAACGGTTATTTTCGGTCAGGCGATTAAATGGCTTTTTATGGAGATAAGCGGTCATATCAAACACTCTAACTTCATCCTGAATCCGTGTTCTTTAAATAACATAGCGTCAGCTTAAGGCATTTGAT
>CAZYER010000007.1:0-51133 GCA_964646525.1 uncultured Francisella sp.
GCTGATATGTTCAGTGATGCGATGAGATAGGCTAAATTATGCAAAGCTCTCTAATGATTGCGCCTGCAATGATTTTTTTGCTCATGGCAAGTTGTTCGCCTTATTGAGTAGGAATTTTATTCAGCTGCATGACTTGTTTTACTTCTTCCGCTGAAGCATCTAGCTTTAACTCCTGATAGGCTTTAGCCATAATTTGTAATGCGCGCTGACTGCTAGCCGTTTGCGGGTAGTTTTCTAACACATATTGCGCCCGTTTAGCGGCCGCTAACCAAGCGGCGCGTTCGACATAAAACTCAGCAACTTGTAACTCGTGACGTGCTAGATTATTGCGTAGCCTGACCAAGCGTAGCTTTGCATCATCAGCATATTCGCTATTAGGAAAGCGTTGAATTAAGTTCAGGTAATCCTGGTAAGCTTGGCGAATAGGCTCACTGTCACGGCGTGCTGGATCAGAAATATAGCGATCTAAGAAACTACGCGTCGTACTTTCACGTGCCATGCCTTTTAAGTACATGGCATAGGGCAAGCGTGAGTGGCGAGGATACATGCGAATGAATTCTTCCAGCTCACGTACCGCTGACTGAGGTTCGTTGTTGCGGAAGTAGGCATAAGCCAATTCAAGTGAGGCTTGTTCAGACCATGCGCCATAGGGATAGACAGAACGTAGCTTTTCAAACTGTTTAATGGCTTCATCCCATGAGCTATCATTAAGCGCATTATGACCACGATTAAAATACTCTTCGACGCTGCGAATGGGCTCGACTTCTTTGGTGAATAAAGAACAGCCATTGAGTAGTTGCATCGCCAGTAATACCATGGCGATTTTGGTAATCATCCCTTTAGTAGACGAAAAATGAGAAAAGTTAGTCATGCAACCCCTTAATACTGGACAGATGATTTCAAAGAGAGCATCATTCTAGCGCATAAATGATAATGAAGGCAAAAAGATGAGCGAATGGACAAGTCGTGTGCCGTTAGAAATGGGCGGAACGCGTTTAGATGGTGTATTGGGGCAGCTGGTTGAGGGCGTCTCGCGAGCAAGGCTAAAGACGTGTATTGAGTCAGGCTTAGTAACGGTCAATGGTCAGGTTGTGACGCGAGCGCGTCAAACGATGTTAGGTGGAGAATTGTTGTCGCTTGTGTTGCCTGAACGTGAAGTGCTGACTTATAAAGCGCAAGACATACCACTGGATGTTGTTTATGAAGATGAAGGCGTTTTAGTGATTAACAAGCCCGCTGGGCTGGTCGTACACCCTGGAGCTGGCAATAGTGATGGCACCTTACTAAATGCATTGCTTCATTATGATGAGGGCTTGGCGAGCTTAGTACGTGCAGGCATTGTGCATCGCTTAGATAAAATGACCAGTGGCTTGTTAGTTGTGGCAAAAACCGAAGCGGTTCAGCTTGCTTTGACTGACTTATTAAAAGATCACGATGTGGCGCGTATTTACGATGCAGTCGTGGTGGGTTGTTTGGTGTCTGGTGGCACGATTGAAGCGGGTATTGGGCGACACTCAACGGATCGAACCAAGATGACGGTGAATGATATGACAGGTCGTGATGCGGTAACGCACTATCGCATTGCACAAAAATTTCGCGCCCATACTCACGTACGTTGTCAGTTAGAAACTGGTCGTACGCATCAAATTAGGGTGCACATGGCACATTTGGGGTATCCGCTATTGGGTGATCCTGAATATGGTAAGCGCTTGTATTTGCCGCGTGGCATGTCTCAGGAAGTGGGGGATGTGTTGCGTGCTTTTAAGCGTCAAGCACTGCATGCTGCTGAATTATCGTTCGAGCATCCTTTAACAGGAGAGTTGATGCAGTTTGAAGCGCCTTTGCCGGATGATATGCAAGGTTTGATTGCCGCTTTGGCGCAAGATACCGCTGAACATCCAATCGTTTAAGAAAGGGAGTTGCCATGAAATTCTTAACACCCGACTGGCCAGCACCTATTCATGTAAAAGCAGTGATGACAACACGCACAGGCGGTCACTCTTTGTCACCTTATGCATCGTTAAATCTAGCGATGCATGTAGGAGATGATTTAGACACGGTATTAGCCAATCGCGCATTAGTCGCCCAAGCACTTGCGTTTCCGAGTGAGCCTTGCTGGATTAATCAAGTGCATGGTGTGCGTGTGCTCGATGTCGATACCGAAGCCTGTCAGCCAATCGTCGACGCTGATGGTAGCGCAACGAGTCAAGCAAATAAAGTATTAGCGGTGTTGACTGCTGACTGCTTGCCAGTATTCATTACCAATCGTTCGGGTTCATTTATTATGCTATTACATGCTGGATGGCGCGGTGTTGCGGATGATATTATCAGCAAGAGTGTGCGTGATTGCGGGCAGCCGAGTAGCGAATTGATGGCTTGGATTGGGCCAGGTATTGGTAAAAACGCTTTTGAATGTGGCGTTGAAGTGCGAGACGAGTTTCTGGCTAATGGCACCGCTTTGCCTGGGCATTTTCAATCTATACCCTCGCAAGAGAATAAGTTTTTCGGTGACTTATCGAGTATGGCACAATGGCAATGTCAGCAATTAGGGTTGGCGTGGGTTGGAGCATCGAATGAGTGTACCTATCTTAACGAGCAAGACTTTTTCTCATTTCGTCGAGAAGGAGTAACTGGTCGTATGGCCAGCTTCATGTGGCTAACAGATTAGCGAAAAGTTATTGCAGGGCTATTAACCTTGCAATAAAGCGTATTCCTCGAAACGACTGATCGCTTCTTGTGTGCCACGTACAACGATGCGATCACCAGCTCTGAGTTCGGTGTTAGGAGAGGGGTTGTCGCCACGAATGCCATCGCGTTTAATGGCTTCAATTTCCACTTCTAGATTAACTGCTAAGACCTCTTCTACCGTTTTACCAACTGCTTTAGCGCCCGAGCTGAGCGTAATGGTATGTAAAATAGTGGATTGTTGATCGATGCCAGCTGCTTCGTCACTATCACCTGGATAAAAGCCTTTTAATAGACTGTAGCGATTTTGACGAATTTGGCGTACCTCTCGTAACACTTCAGTGGGCGGGTAGCCGAGCAACAGCAACACTTGAGATGACAGCATAATACTGGCTTCAAAGGTGTCAGGAATGACTTCGGTTGCGCCAGCGTCCATCAGTTGGTTTAAATGACCTTCATCGCGTGTACGCACCATAATACAGACATCACGGCGTAATTCACGTACGCGATGTAAGACTTTTAATGAGGTATGTAAGTCGGAAATGCATAATACAACAACTTTCGCACGATCAATCCCCGCAGCATGAAGGATTTCAGTGCGTGATGAGTCGCCATAGAAAACCAATTCTCCTGCTTCTTTTGCTTCTTGTGTACGAGTAATGTCCATATCTAACGCGACATAGGTCATGCCGGATTTGCGTAAAAAACGTGCCAAGGTTTGCCCAACGCGACCAAAACCGCAAATAATGACATGGTCATGATAGTGTTTTGTTTGCTCCTGAATAACCATCTCTTGTGCTTGGCGGTCTTTGCCATAGGTGTTCTTGAGCAACCGTTTGGCCATAACACCATTATGTTTAATGAGTACTGGTGAAAGCATCATGCTGAAAATGGCTGCTGCCAATAATACTTGACCTTCTAATTCTGGAATCAGCTTTTGATTGAACATAAGTGACAATAAAGCGAAGCCGAACTCGCCGCCGTGTGCTAACACAATAGCGGTACGGAAAGCGACGCCGCCATTGTTACCGAAGAAATACTCCAAAAATCCGACAATAATCGCTTTCAATAAAATGAGACCAACCATTAATGCGAGTATGGTGCCTAGATGATCCCAGACAACGTGTAGGTCGATGAGAATGCCGATGGTGATAAAAAACAAGCCAAGTAACACATCTTGGAAGGGGCGAATGTCGGACTCTACTTGATGTCGATACTCGGTTTCGGCTAGCATCATCCCAGCAACAAAAGCGCCTAGTGCCATTGAAAGTCCCAAACTACTGGTTAGTGCAGCTGCGCCAATCGCTACCATTAACACCGTCAGTGTGAAGAGCTCATTTGACTTAGCACAGGCGACTTCTTTGAATACCCAGCGTAATAGGGTTCGTCCCAAAACCAATAAAATAACAACGGCTAGAATGCCTTTAATCAGGGCAAAAATCAGTTCGGTTCCCATGCTTTGTTCAGCATCGCCACCACTGGCAATGTGTGCTCCTAACACAGGAATAATGATGAGCAATGGAATGGCAGCGAAGTCCTGAAAGAGCAAAATGCCTAGTGCATTACGCCCATGACGGGACTGCATTTCGGCTTGTTCGTTAAGTTGTTTCAGTACGACAGCAGTGGAAGACATGGCTAAGGCCGCACCTGCCAGTAAAGCTACATCCCAGCGTACACCAATCAGATAGGCGAGTAGGCCAAATACACTCATAGATAAAGCCACTTGCAACCCACCTAAACCTAAAATAGTACGTTTCATGGTTAGGAATTGTGGAACCGAGAACTCCAAGCCAATGGCAAACAGCATGAATACAATACCGAACTCAGCCAAAAAGTGGATGTTCTCTTCATTGGCAATGAGTGCCATAGCATGAGGTCCCATAACGATACCGACCATAATGTAGCCGATAATCGGTGGTAGGTTTATGCGACGAAAAGCAGCAACAACCAGTACGGATAACAGAAGAATACCGAATACTTCGTAGAGTGTGTTATGCATGGGTGTTTTCCCACTCAAAACGCATCGACAAATCGATGGCATAAAGATGTTTTGTGATGGCACCAGTTGAAATAAAATCAACCCCCGTTTCTGCAAGTGACGCTAACTGGTCAAAGGTGACATTGCCAGAAACCTCCAATGGAATTTTACCATTGTTCATTGCCACTGCCTGATGAATGTCAGCCAGTGAAAAGTTGTCGAGCATAATTCGATCTAAAGGTAGGGTAAGTGCGGTTGCTAATTCAGTCAGGGATTCAACTTCGGCTTCGATAAAGGTACCAGGAAACTTTTCTTTTGCCTTAATGACAGCGTTGGTTAGTGAGCCTGCTGCCATAATGTGGTTTTCTTTAATTAAAATGGCATCGTAAAGACCAACACGGTGATTAACGCCGCCGCCCACTCGTACCGCATATTTTTGTGCTAAACGCATTCCAGGCAGGGTTTTGCGTGTATCAAGCAATTTAGTTTTGCCGTGTGCAGCGAGTTCGGTGGCGTAGCGGTTAGCGGCAGTGGCAGTCCCCATTAGGCTTTGTAAAAAATTCAGTGCAGTTCGCTCGCCTGATAATAGGCTACGAGCAGAACCATGCAATTTACACATCAGGGTGTTAGCGGTGATGAGCTCACCTTCCTGTATCAACCACTCAATGTGAACTTGGTCGTCTAGTTGAGCAAAGACTTCGTTAAACCATGTCTGTCCACACATGACTGCTGGTTCACGGCAAATGACACTAGCGCGGGATTGCTGTTTTTTGGCAATTAATTTGGCGGATAGATCGCCACTACCAATATCTTCATTAAGCGCGTTTGCTACCTGTTGACGTAACCAATCTGTGACTTGCATGTGTTTTAGTCTTATAATCTGATTAAAAATAATGTTCATAATTATAACCTTATTCGGGGGAGTAGATGAAGGTTAATTCGGCAACTGGGCTAGTAGAAGGGGTTACATACTATGCTACCGATCATTGTAATGACCGACCAGCTGACGTTGGGCCCTGCTTAATCGTTGTTCATGCGATCAGTTTGCCGCCTGGTCAATTCGGTGGTTCCGATGTGATTGAATTTTTTCAAGGAAATTTGCAGTTAGCCTCTCACCCTTATTATCAGCAGTTAGCTGGTATACGCGTATCTGCACATTGTTGGATTCGACGTTGTGGTGAACTGGTGCAATTCGTACCCTTTCATCAGCGTGCATGGCATGCGGGTTTATCGCGTTTTGCGCACCGCACCAATGTGAATGATTTTTCAATTGGTATTGAATTAGAAGGTACGGAAACGGCTAGTTTTACCGAAGCACAATACGCTCAACTAAATACCTTAATTACGGCGTTGAAAAAGGCTTATCCTAGTTTGAAGTCAGCTCCGATTGTTGGCCATAGTGATGTTGCGCCAGTACGTAAAACCGATCCGGGCTTAGGGTTTGATTGGTCTAGGTTGAGTGTTTGAGGTGTCCATATGCCTGTACCCCACTAATTTAATCCCTTTCATCGACCAAAAATAAAAATTGGAAGTCTGAATAAAAGCGAAGCGAATTATTCAGTTCTTCCATAGTCTTTGTAACGGGTTTGTAGTCTGTGCAAAACTGAAGTGCGTGCTATAATGCAGCCAACAAATAATCAGCTACATAGGCATAGCGAGCATTGCTGGCCAAACTTGAACTAAGGATAATTTGAAGATGGACTACACTCAATACCCAGATGCACGAGGTCATTTTGGGCCTTATGGTGGTATTTTTGCGCCTGAAACCCTGATGCAACCTCTGGCCGAGTTGACAGAAGCCTATGCAAAGTATCGTGTAGATCCAGCCTTTTTAGCGGAATTTGAATCCGATTTACAGCACTATGTCGGTCGTCCAACGCCCTTGTATCATGCGCAACGCCTGAGTGCTCACCTAGGTGGCGCACAGATTCATTTTAAGCGTGAAGACCTGAACCATACGGGTGCACACAAAATTAATAACACCATTGGTCAGGCAATGTTGGCCAAGCGTATGGGTAAAACGCGTATTATTGCTGAAACGGGTGCAGGTCAGCATGGTGTAGCCACAGCAACGGTGGCGGCGCGTATGGGGTTAGAGTGCGTGGTTTATATGGGTGCGGAAGATGTGGCACGTCAAGCGCCTAATGTGGCGCGTATGAAGATGCTGGGTGCGACAGTGGTCGCTGTAGAGTCGGGTACTAAAACCTTAAAAGATGCTTTGAATGAAGCCATGCGTGATTGGGTTACCAATGTCGACAATACCTATTACATTATTGGTACAGTCGCTGGTCCTCATCCCTATCCGATGCTGGTGCGCGATTTTCAATCGGTCATTGGTCGTGAAACCAAACAACAAGCGATTACCCAGTTAGGTCGTTTACCCGACGCGATTGTTGCTTGTGTCGGTGGTGGCTCTAATGCGATGGGATTGTTTTACGATTTCTTAAATGACGACGGCGTTGCCATTTATGGGGTCGAAGCGGGGGGGGATGGTGTTGAAACAGGACGACATGCTGCGCCACTTTGTGCCGGTCGTCCTGGTGTGCTGCATGGTAATCGTACCTATTTAATGCAAGATGAGAATGGTCAAATCATTGGTACTCATTCAATTTCAGCTGGGTTGGATTACCCCGGTGTTGGTCCAGAGTTGTCGTTCCTAAAAGATACGGGTCGTGCTAACTTTGTTGCTATTAGCGATGATGAAGCAATGGATGGTTTTCGTTTAATGACGCGTATGGAAGGTATTATTCCAGCATTAGAGACCAGTCATGCCATTGCTTATGCCACAAAGTTAGCGCCAGAATTATCAAAACACCAACACATTGTGGTGAACTTGTCTGGGCGTGGTGATAAAGATATGAATACCATTGCACGTATTGAAGGATGGGCACTATGAATCGTTTAAAGACTGTTTTTGCTGATACGCGTGCACACAACCGGGCTGCGCTTATTCCTTACATCACGGCTGGCGATCCCTCGCCTCTGCTAACAGTTCCTTTAATGCATACTTTAGTCGATGCGGGCGCTGATGTGATTGAATTGGGTGTGCCTTTCTCTGATCCAATGGCGGATGGTCCTGTTATTCAACGTGCTACCGAGCGTGCCTTAACCTATAACGTAACCATGCGTAATGTGTTAGAGATGGTAATGGATTTTCGTCGCCAAAATCAGCACACGCCAGTGGTGCTGATGGGGTATGCCAATCCTATCGAAGCGATGGGGATTGAACAATTTGCGCGTGAAGCGGCCAGTGTGGGTGTCGATGGCGTGTTAACAGTGGATTATCCGGCGGAAGAAGCACAACCTATTACTGATGCGTTAGCCGAAGTGGGCTTGGCAAATATTTTCTTGGTGTCACCAACCACGCCTTTTGCGCGTGAGCAAGCTATGTTAAAACAAGCTAGCGGTTTTATTTATTATGTTTCTTTACGTGGCGTTACGGGTGCTGCTCTGTCTGATCTGGACGAAGTTCGTGCCAAAGTAGAAGAGCTTAAAGCGCAAAGTAGTTTACCCGTTGGTGTCGGTTTTGGAATTCGTGATGCGCAAACCGCACAAAAAATGGCTAATTTTGCCGATGCAGTCGTCATTGGTAGTTCGCTCATCTCAGCGATGGAGTCAGTAGCTCCGCAAGGTGATGCTGCTGTATTGGCAGCCGCGTACGGATTATTGTCACCGATTCGTGCGGTGTTACAACGTTAATTCAATGCTCCCTTTGACCACATTAGGATAGAACACATGGCAAATTGGTTAGATAAACTAGAAAATAAGCTAACATCGATTATTCGTCGTACGGCTGATCAGCGTTCGAGTGTGCCAGAAGGCAAGTGGATTAAATGTCCGGGTATGGAAGCACCTGTCTATCATGCCGAAATTGAGCGTAATTGTCATGTTTGCCCTAATGGTTCGCACTTGCGCATTGGCGCACGTCGTCGTTTAGCTATTTTTTTAGATACTGCATCGGGCGTAGAAATTGGAGCAAATGTTGCTCCTGTGGATGCGCTAAAGTTTAGAGATCAGAAAAACTACAAAGATCGTGTTAAAGAAGCGCAACAAAAAACGGGCGAAAAAGATGCGCTCATCGTTGAGCGTGGTACCTTGCATGGTATGCCAGTAGTGGTCGCTGCTTTTGAGTTCGACTTTATGGGTGGCTCGATGGGATCGGTTGTCGGTGAAAAATTCGTGCGTGGTGTCAATGAAGCCATTGCCCATAATTGCCCTTTCATTTGTTTCTCTGCTAGTGGTGGAGCGCGTATGCAAGAGGCCTTGTTCTCACTGATGCAAATGGCAAAAACTTCAGCAGCGTTAGGTCAGTTGCGTGCACGTAAATTGCCGTTTGTATCGGTATTAACTGACCCGACGATGGGTGGGGTTTCGGCCTCATTTGCCATGTTAGGTGATTTGAATATTGCTGAGCCTAATGCGTTAATTGGTTTTGCTGGTCCGCGCGTCATTGAACAAACGGTACGTGAAAAACTACCTGAAGGATTCCAGCGTAGCGAGTTCTTGCAAGAACATGGTGCTATCGATGCCATTGTCGATCGTCGTGAAATGCGTGATGTGTTGGCATCTAAGTTAGCGATTCTGATGAAACAGACTAAGCCTCGTAAAGTGGTCTAATGGTGCAACATTGGTCGCTCAACGAGTGGCTGGCTTTTCAGGAGCAGCAGCATAGTCAAACGATTGATCTGGGGTTGGAGCGTGTGCGTCAGATGGCACAGCGCTTAGGCTTGTTAACGCCAACAGCCTTAACGATTACCGTCGCCGGCACTAACGGAAAGGGTTCTTCAACAGCAGCTTTGTCTGCTATTTATACCACTGCGGGTTATCGTACTGGCTGGTATTCTTCTCCCCATTTGCTAGACTACAACGAGCGCATCTGTATTGATAATCAACCAGTAAGTGATGACTTGTTGCTTCAAGCCTTTCAAGCGATTTATGCCCAGCTCAAAGGGCTAACACTCAGCTATTTTGAATGGGGAACACTGGCAGCGTTATGGTTGTTTAAGCAACAAGCTTGTCAGATTCAAGTGCTGGAAGTGGGCTTGGGTGGTCGTTTGGATGCTGTCAATGTGGTTGATGCAGATGCGGCCTTAATCACACCTATCGATTTGGACCATCAAGCCTGGCTTGGTAATGATCGTGCCAGCATCGCGAAAGAAAAGGCGGGTATTTTACGTGCGCATCAAGTCGTTGTCTGCTCTGATCCGAATCCTGAAAAGAGTTTGTTAGATTATGCCGACCAGTTAGGTGTGCCTTTAGCACTAATGTCGAAAGACTATCATTATGAGCGGTTAGGTGCACAAAATTGGCAATGGCAAGGCATGAATAAAAGGCTGCAATTACCTCAGCCTAAACTCCTTGGGGAGTTTCAACTAGCTAATCTTTCGGGTGTTCTGATGCTGGTGCAAGCTTTGCAGGCTAAGCTACCCGTAACAGAGGGGCAGATCGCACAGGGATTGCAAGCCATTCAACTGGTTGGTCGCTTAGATTACCGACAATTGACAGGTGCTCGTTGGCTTTTTGACGTGGCGCATAATCCTCAATCAATTCGTGCACTGGCTGATTATTGTGCAACTCACCTTAAACATCAATCTATTACTATGGTGTTTAGTGCTTTGTCTGATAAAGAGATAGCACCGATGGTGGCGCAACTTTCACCCTACATTGATCGTTGGTATGTGGCGGTTCTTTCTAGTCCAAGGGCAGCGAGTCGAGCGCAGTTGCAACAAGCACTAGCGATGTTGCCAGATGAACAGCTGGTTTGGTGTGATAGCGTTGAGCAAGCTTGCGAGCGAGCACAGCAACAACCCACAGAGGTGTTAAGGCTGGTGACTGGTTCTTTTGTGACGGTTGAGCATGGTTTACGCTGGTGGCAAAAGCAAATAGTTAATCTGGGTGAAGCATGAAAGCGAATTTGAATGACGTCGATCCGCTTAGAATTCGTATGATTGGGGCGATTTTTTGGGCGGTGTTGTTGGTTTATTTAATTCCCCAGTGGTTTCAGCACCCTGTCGAGTTTTCGCCCGATGGTATGAAACCTTCAGGTGTTATTGTTGCGAGCACGGATTCTGCACAGGCAACAACGGTTGCTAATGACTCGACGGCGACTAGCACTGCCGAACAACGCTCAGAGCTTTATATCGATAAGCCCTTAACCACAACGCCACCACCTGCTGATCCTGCTAGAGTGCAGGCGTTAAATCAACCTTTAACAATTAAGGAAGCGCAAGTAGATCAACAGGGACGTTTAACCATCGCTTCAGCAGAGCGACGTTTAGCGATGAGTCCGGCGCCGCCAACAGCAGCAGATGGTCAATATTGGGTGCAAATTGCTACCTACCAAGTTGAAAGCATTGCCTTAGAAACGCAGCAAAAAATTCGTGCTCAGGGGTTTGTGGGGCGTATTAGTCCAGCCAAAAATAAGAAAGGTAATACGATTTATCTATTACGTGTTGGCCCTTATAAATCGCAAGCCGATGCTAACCAAGCCAAGGCAATTATTGATGCTGCACTGAAAACTAAGTCAATGGTTTTGAAAAAGTAGGCATAGATAAAAAATAAATTTTCGTAATCTGTTTGTCATCTAACGCCAGTGTGGGATAATAAACATCCCAAATTTCATTGCGGCTAACAGGTTCTTATGTGCGGTATTATCGGTATCCTTTCGGTTAATGGTGACAATGTCAATCAAGGCATTTATGACGGCTTAACGGTGTTACAGCATCGCGGTCAAGATGCGGCGGGGATTGTTACGCTTCATAAAGATCGCTTTTATCAGCGTAAAGACAATGGCATGGTAAAAGACGTGTTTCGTACGCGTCACATGCGCGATTTACATGGCTCTATGGGTATTGGTCATGTGCGCTATCCAACCGCTGGAAGTGCTTCTAGTGCTGAAGCTCAGCCTTTCTATGTGAATTCGCCTTATGGTATCGTACTGGCACATAACGGTAATCTGACCAATACGGATGTGCTCAGTCGCGAGTTATACAAAGAAGACTTGCGCCATTTAAACACCAATTCTGATTCAGAAATTTTATTGAATGTGTTTGCCCATGAAATGATGGTACAGGGCAAAGAGCAGGTGACGGAAGATCAAGTATTTGAAGCCATTGCTAAGGTTCATGAGCGTTGCCGCGGTGGTTATGCTGCAGTAGGTATGATTGCGGGTTTTGGCATGTTTGCTTTCCGCGATCCCTATGGCTTGCGTCCTGTTGTCTTTGGTGAGCGTACGCTGGCATCGGGCAAAAAAGATTACATTATCGCTTCTGAAACAGTGGCTGTTGATGTGCTTGAATTCAAAGTGATTCGTGATTTAGCACCTGGTGAAGCGATTGTTATTACTGAAGATGGACGTTTCTTTGCCAAACAATGTTCGTCTAAGCCAGTTTTGGCTCCTTGTATTTTTGAGCACGTCTATTTGGCGCGTCCCGATTCAGTGATTGATGGTGTTTCTGTGTATGAAGCCCGTTTGAATATGGGTGAAAAACTAGCCGCTAAGATTTTGCGTGTGAATCCGCATCATGATATTGACGTGGTGATTCCCATTCCTGATACCAGTCGTACTGCTGCGTTGGAAATGGCACAACGTCTGGGTGTGCCTTACCGTGAAGGATTCATTAAGAACCGTTACATTGGTCGTACCTTTATTATGCCAGGTCAAACTCAGCGTAAGAAATCGGTTCGCCAAAAACTGAACGCCATTGCGCGTGAGTTTGAAGGTAAGCACGTATTGTTGGTGGATGACTCAATTGTGCGCGGCACAACATCCGCACAAATTGTACAAATGGCACGCGATTCTGGTGCTGCTAAAGTGTCTTTTGCTTCGGCATCGCCCGCAGTGCGTTACCCTTATGTTTACGGTATCGACATGCCAGCGGCGAGCGAATTGGTTGCTAATAATCGTACAGTAGAAGAAGTTTGCGCGGTGATTGGTGCCGACTGGTTAGTGTATCAAGATTTAGAAGACCTAGAAGTTGCTGTGCGTGAGGCGGGTCAAGGACCACAAGTGTTTGATACTTCGTGTTTCAGTGGTATTTATGTAACAGGTGATGTTTCTGCTGAATATTTAGCTGGTTTGGCACAACAGCGTGAAAATTCAGCTAAGAGCAAAGAGATCGAACCCAGTGCAGTGGGGTTGCATAATGTCGATTAATGATCGTGATTGGGATGATGCAACGCTGACCATTCGCTTCGGTTATCAGCGCACCGAACAGGGTGAGCATAGCGAGGCCATGTTTTTAACTTCCAGTTTTGTCTATGACAGTGCTGAGCAGGCAGCCGAGCGTTTTTCGGGTAAAGTACCAGGTAATATTTACTCTCGCTTTACCAATCCCACTGTTGCTGCCTTTGAGCGTCGTATTGCTGCTTTAGAAGGCGGTGAGCGTGCCGTTGCCACTGGTTCTGGTATGGCGGCGATTCTAACTACCTGTTTGGGTTTGCTGAATGCGGGCGATCATGTGGTGTGTTCGCGCAGTGTTTTTGGTGCAACTCAAATTCTATTCGACAAGCATCTCAGCCGTTTTGGTATCCAAACCACCTTTGTCGATTTGGTCGATACACAAGCGTGGCAAGCTGCTGTACAACCAAACACTAAGTTGTTTTTTTTAGAAACTCCCTCTAATCCGTTGATGGAAATTGGCGACATCCGTGCGTTAAGTGGTATTGCTAAAACAGCTGGCGCATGGTTGGTGGTGGATAATTGCCTGTTAACGCCGATTTTACAGAAGCCGCTAGCCTTGGGTGCTGATATTGTCATTCACTCAGCGACTAAATTTATTGATGGTCAAGGTAGAGCCTTAGGCGGAGCCATTGTCGGTAATCATCAGTTGCTTGAACCCATTTACGGTTTTGTGCGCACGGCGGGCCCGAGTATGAGCCCGTTTAATGCTTGGTTGTTTTTGAAAGGAATGGAAACGCTGGCAATTCGCATGAAAGCACATAGTGAACAAGCCCTGTCAATTGCGCAGTGGTTGGTTGGGCATCACGCGGTAGAGTCAGTTTTCTATCCTGGATTAGACAGTCATCCACAAGCTAAGCTGATTGCAGAGCAACAACAAGCGGGTGGGGCGGTGTTATCTTTCCGTGTTAAAGGTGCCAGAGCTGAGGCATGGAAAGTGATTGATGCGGTACAGATTTTCTCTCGCTCTGCCAACTTGGGGGATGTGAAAAGTATCATCACCCACCCAGCAACCACGACACATGGTCGTGTTGCCGAAGCTGACCGTTTGGCAGCAGGTATTACCGAAAATTTGATTCGGCTATCGGTAGGACTAGAATCACTGGAAGACCTTCGCGCCGATTTAGCGCGCGGGTTAAATGCACTGGCTTAACGAGGCAATTTAATCTTAGGCTGTTTGGCGTTGGCGCGATAAAGTACCAAAATTTTTCCAATACTTTGCACTTTTTCAGCGTCACTAGCCGATAGCAGTTGCTCGATCATTTGCTGACGCTGCTCGCGGTCGTCGTTGAGTAATTTAACTTTAATCAGCTCATGTGTGTCTAGTGTAAGTGATAGTTCATTTAGTAACGCTTCAGTAACACCTGATGCGCCAACCCAAACAACAGGGTTAAGATGATGCGCGTGTGAACGCAAAAATTTTTGTTGGGCGGTGGTCAACATGTCCACTAAATCCTTATAATCAAATTGAATACGCTTCTATTGTACAAGACTGGACAGCATGGCACGAACAAAATCTTCACAAAGCTGGTTAAAAGAACATTTCTCCGACCCTTATTGGTTGCAAGCGCAAAAAGAGGGTTATCGTTCACGGGCTACTTACAAGCTCAAAGAATTGGATGAAAAAGAGCGATTATTAAAACCTGGCATGGTGGTGGCAGATTTAGGTGCTGCACCAGGTGGCTGGAGTCAGTGGGCAGCAAAGAAAGTCGGTGAACAGGGCTTGGTTGTTGGTCTTGATCTGTTAGAGATAGTGCCTTTGGATGGCTGTATTTTCATACAAGGCGATTTCCGTGAACAAGAAGTATTACAACAACTGGTCGCTACTCTGGATCAGCGACCAGTAGATATTATCTTGTCCGATATGGCGCCCAATACCTCAGGTATTCCTGCGGTGGATGTGCCCAGATCGATTTATTTATCTGAGTTGGCATTAGAATTTGCTGGCTTAGTCTTGAAACCAAACGGCGATTTACTTATAAAAGTATTTCAGGGTTCAGGTTTTGAAGCCTTCTTAAAAGATGTCAGAAGCGTCTTTTCTAAGGTACAATTAAAAAAACCTAAAGCGTCGCGAGACCGTAGCGTTGAAGTTTATGTGTTGGCGCGTGGCTATCGTGGTAACAATCACGGTTAATTTTGGAAAGCATGGATGAGTGATTTTATGAAAAATCTGCTGGTGTGGATGATTATGGCGGCAGTGACACTGACGTTGTTCAATCAATTTCAAGGCGAAGAGTCAAAGCGTGTGGGTAATCCACATCGCATTGATTACACCCAGTTTATTCAAGAAGTGAAATCGGATCGTGTCAGTCGTGTCGATTTAGATGGGCGTACCATTCATGGCTTTTACACCAGTGGTGAACATTTCATGACCTTTAATCCAGGAGATCCTGGTTTGGTGGGTGATTTGCTGAATCATAATGTGGTGATTACTGCGCCACCACCCGAGAAGCAAGGTTTGCTCATGCAAATGTTTATTTCTTGGTTCCCAATGCTGTTACTCATTGCAGTGTGGATTTTCTTTATGCGCTCAGCTGGCGGCTTGGGTGGTAAAAATAGTCCTTTCTCCTTTGGTAAAAGCAAAGCGCGTATGCAGTCAGAAGATCAGGTTAAAGTGACATTTGAAGATGTGGCGGGCGCCGATGAAGCGAAAGAAGAAGTGCACGAAGTGGTCGACTTCTTAAGAGATCCTGAAAAATATCGCAAATTAGGCGGCAGTATTCCGCGTGGTATTTTGATGGTTGGTCCTCCTGGTACGGGTAAAACGCTGTTAGCGAAAGCCATCGCTGGTGAAGCGAAAGTGCCTTTTTTTACCATTTCGGGTTCAGATTTTGTCGAAATGTTTGTTGGTGTGGGTGCTTCACGTGTGCGTGATATGTTTGAGCAAGCCAAAGCACATGCTCCCTGTATTATCTTTATCGACGAAATTGATGCGGTAGGTCGTTCTCGTGGTGCTGGTATGGGTGGCGGTAACGATGAGCGCGAACAAACGCTGAACCAAATGCTGGTAGAAATGGACGGCTTTGAAGGCAATGAGGGTATTATCGTTATCGCTGCCACCAACCGCCCAGATGTGCTAGATCCCGCTTTATTGCGCCCTGGTCGTTTTGACCGTCAAGTGACAGTTGGATTGCCCGATGTGCGTGGTCGCGAGCAGATTCTCAAAGTTCATATGCGTAAAGTACCCTTAGCGGAAGGCGTTAAGCCAGGTGCGATTGCACGCGGAACGCCAGGTTTTTCAGGCGCAGACTTGGCTAACCTAGTGAATGAAGCGGCGCTGTTTGCTGCTCGCGTAGGTAAAGAAAAAGTGACGCATGAAGACTTTGAAAAGGCGAAAGATAAAATCATCATGGGCGTTGAGCGTAAATCAATGGTCATGAAAGACGAAGAGAAGAAACTAACCGCTTACCATGAGGCGGGACATGCCATTATCGGTTGGATTGTGCCAGAGCATGACCCTGTTTATAAAGTGAGTATTATTCCGCGTGGTCGCGCTTTAGGTGTGACCATGTACTTACCTGAAGAGGATCGTTACAGCTACTCTAAGCGTCGATTAGAAAGTCAGCTTTCGAGCTTGTATGGTGGTCGTATTGCCGAAGAAATGATCTTTGGCGCTGATGCGGTGACGACAGGAGCGAGCAACGATATTGAGCGGGCGACTTCTTTAGCGCGCAGTATGGTGATGAAGTGGGGTATGTCTGATAAATTAGGTCCTCAACTTTATGAAGAAGAAGACAATAGCAATCCATTCCTTGGTGGTGGCATGGCGCGTACCAAAGCCTTGTCTCAAGAAACGGGTAAGTTGATTGATGATGAAATTCACGCCTTAATTGATCGTAACTACAAGCGTGCCGAGCAAATCTTGCGCGATAACTTCGATAAGCTGCATATCATGGGCGAAGCCTTAATGAAGTATGAAACCATTGATGATGAGCAAGTGCGTCAAATTATGGAAGAGGGCCGTTTTCCAGATGCACCTAAGGATTGGAATGAAGATGTTGATCAGCCAATGGATGCGCAGCCCCCAACAGAGGGGGAGGTTATCGCTGATGATGTGGTAGTACAGCCAATCGATGGATCAACGTCAAGCGGTGCCTTGCCAGACTCCGGTTCAGTGCCTAAGTGGAATTGATAGGCGACTATGCTGATTGATTTTCAAGCAAAACCTTATTGGGTGATGGGGGTGGTGAATATCACCCCCGATTCATTTTCAGATGGTGGTCAATTTTTACAGACGGAACAGGCTGTTGAACATGCTCTGAATTTAATTGCGGAAGGTGCAGATATATTAGATTTGGGTGCCGAGTCTACACGTCCAGGTGCCTTGCCTGTTTCTGTGGATGATGAATTAGCAAGGCTATTACCGGTACTGACGATGTTGCGTCAGAAAACAGATATTCCTATTTCGATTGATACCAGTCAGCCAGCCGTCATGCAAGCTTGTTTAGTAGCAGGTGCCAGCATGATTAATGATGTGCGTGCTTTGCAGGTGTCTAATGCGGCGGAAGTGCTGCAAGGCCATCCCCTCGTTCCGGTTTGTTTGATGCATATGCAAGGTAGTCCTCAAACGATGCAGCAACATCCTAGCTATCAATCGGTCGTTGATGAGGTAATTGCCTTTCTACAAACACGAGTGGAACAATTAAGTATTGATCCTTCGCGCATTGTTCTAGATCCTGGTTTTGGTTTTGGCAAAACACTAGAGCAAAATATCACCTTATTTAAAGCTATTCCACAGCTGGTTAATTTGGGTTATTCCGTGTTGATTGGTGTATCCCGTAAAACCATGATTGGTCAATTAACAGGGCAGCAGCACCCACAGCATCGGCTAGTTGGTAGTGTTGCTGCTGCTGTCGAAGCGGTGCGTTTGGGTGCAAAAATTATTAGGGTGCATGATGTGCGTGCTACAGTCGATGCATTAGCCGTGACAAGAGCATTATCTCCCCATCCATTCATTTATTGTTGATAAGAAGGAAAAAAGAATGTCATCAAAAGCAAAAAAACGTTTTTTTGGTACTGACGGTATTCGTGGACGAGTCGGTTCGGAAGGCATGACGCCTGACATGGCACTCAAGCTAGGTTGGGCAGCCGGTATGGTACTTAAACAAGTGAGCAACGCACCTGTGATTATTGGTAAGGATACGCGTATTTCAGGTTATATGTTTGAGTCGGCGTTAGAGGCGGGATTTGCCGCTGCGGGTGTTTCGGTCAAACTGTTAGGCCCTATGCCAACCCCCGCGATTGCTTACATTGCCACTACCTTTGGTGCGGTGGCGGGTGTGGTGATTAGCGCTTCCCATAACCCCTATTATGATAACGGTATTAAGTTTTTTGATGGTAATGGTCGTAAATTGTCGGATGAGTTAGAGCATGCCATTGAAGCCATGATGGATGAACCCATGGTATGTGTGCCCTCAAGCTTATTAGGACGCGTGTCGCGTATTAATGACGTGGCAGGGCGTTATATCGAGTTTTGTAAAAGCACCATGGCGCATGGTCACCGCTTGAATGGTCTTAAAATTGTCGTTGACTGCGCGAACGGCGCAACCTACCATGTCGCACCTCATGTCTTTTCAGAACTAGGCGCAGAAGTGATTACCATTGGTAATGGACCCAATGGTCTGAATATCAATGATGGTTTCGGTGCGACTGATCCAGCGGCTTTACAGCGTTCAGTATTGCGTGAAAAAGCAGACTTGGGCGTTGCGCTAGATGGTGATGGTGATCGCCTGATGCTGGTCGATCATACAGGCGCTATTCTCGATGGTGATGATATTTTATTCATGATTATGAGTGGTCAAGATGAGCCTGTGAAGGGTATCGTGGGAACCGTGATGAGCAATATGGGTCTTGAAAACTATTGTCGAGAAAAAGGGATTGAGTTTCACCGTACGCCCGTTGGTGACCGCCACGTTATGGAAAAACTGGTGTCTGAAGGTCTGAAATATGGTGCCGAGCCTTCAGGTCATATTCTATGTTTGGATAAAATTCAAACGGGTGACGGCATTATTGCTGCGCTACAAGTGTTGAGTGTCATGGTGACGCGAAAGGTGGGTCTAAATGCGTTGAAGCAGGGTTTTACTCGCTACCCACAGGAATTGGTGAATGTTAAATTGGCGCGTAAATTGAAGTCAATTGATGATGCGCGTGTTTCAGAAGCGATTAGTGAGGCAGAAACTCAATTAGGTGAGCAGGGCCGTGTGTTGATTCGTCTATCGGGTACTGAACCATTGATTCGTATTATGGTTGAAGGCAAAGATGCAGTGATGGTGAAGCAGATTGTCACGCGTTTGGAAGAGATAGTTAAGCAAGTTTACGCTTAAGGCTAAATAAGCTAACTTATTTATTTTTAATCTAAATTGTGAAATGTTGATGGGTCTGAGTTGATGCCTCTCACTTGCAATTGATGCCTTTCGCTTGTACACTTGTCAGGTTTTATAGGGAGACGACTATGCGTCAAAAGATGGTAGCCGGCAATTGGAAAATGCACGGTTCAGTAGCGTTTACGCGCGATATGATTCAAACATTAACAGCAACCGTTGCTGTTAATGAGGCGGTGACACTGCTGATATGTCCGCCCATGTTGTACTTAACACAAGCAATTCAAGCGGCATCGAATACTTCATTATCTGTTGGTGCACAAAACTGCGCTCAAGTACAAACAACGGGTGCTTATACAGGTGAGGTTTCTGCAACTATGCTGGCAGACGTCGGCTGTCAGTATGTCATTATTGGTCATTCGGAGCGTCGTGCGCTTTATGGTGAAACCGATGCGGTGGTAGCTGAAAAAACCAAAGTCGCTTTAGCTGCTGGTGTTAAACCGATTGTTTGTGTGGGTGAAACATTGGCTGAGCGTGAGACAGGTCAAGCAGAGTCGGTTATTGCTCAGCAACTAGATGCTGTTAGTGACGTGGTGGGTGTAGCGGGTTGGCTAAATGTCATTATTGCTTACGAGCCTGTGTGGGCGATTGGTACGGGTAAAACAGCAACACCTGAACAAGCACAAGAAATTCATGCTTTCATTCGTCAACATTTAGCGAAATTAGATGCTCATGTGGCAAATGCAATAACCATTCTCTATGGTGGCAGCGTGAAGCCAGATAATGCGGTAGCTATTTTTTCTCAGTCTGATGTTGATGGTGGTTTGATTGGTGGTGCGTCACTGAATAGTGATGATTTTGCCAAAATTTATGCGGCCGCTGTGTCGCACTAAGGAAAAAATATGATGCAAGTGGTTTTGGTCATTCACGTCTTGCTTTCGTTGTTGCTCATCGGTTTGGTCTTGATTCAACAAGGAAAAGGAGCAGATGCGGGTGCCAGTTTTGGTGGTGGGTCTTCGCAAAGTGTGTTCGGTTCGCGAGGTTCTGCTTCATTTTTATCGCGATTAACTGCTATAATAGTGACTCTCTTCTTTGTGACAAGCCTAACACTGGCTTATTTGTCTACAAAGCAGTCTGAAGGCAACAGCGTGATAAGCACTCCTGATCGCGCCGTGATAACAGACAGCCCAGCGCAGAGTGGTACAACGCAACCCGCGGATGTTCCGGTTCAACCTGGGAAATAACGAAAAAAACGCTTTTTGCCGACGTGGTGGAATTGGTAGACACGCTACCTTGAGGTGGTAGTGGCGCAAGCTGTGCTGGTTCGAGTCCAGTCGTCGGTACCATATTTAGTTTGAATAAGCGCACAATATTCGGTGTTATTACGGAGGCATAAGAATGCTAGAAAATTACCTGCCTATTCTGGTTTTTATTTTGCTCGGTATCGGTTTCGGTATCGGTCCCATTGCTGCTGGATGGCTGTTAGCGCCCAATCGTCCTGATAGCGAAAAATTATCTCCCTATGAGTGTGGTTTTGAAGCATTTGAAGATGCGCGTATGAAGTTCGACGTGCGCTTTTATTTGGTCGCTATTCTGTTTATTATTTTCGATTTAGAAATTGCTTTTTTGTTTCCTTGGGCTGTTGTGTTAGACACGATTAGTCTGGAAGGGTTTATTGCGATGGCTATTTTTCTAGCTATCCTTGTCGTTGGTTTCATTTACGAATGGAAAAAAGGAGCCTTGGAATGGGAATAGAAGGCGTTCTTAAAGAAGGTTTCATTACCACATCGGCGGATAAGTTAATCAATTGGGCGCGCACAGGTTCTTTGTGGCCGATGACCTTTGGTTTGGCTTGTTGTGCGGTCGAGATGATGCATGCTGGTGCATCACGTTATGACCTAGATCGGTTTGGTATCATTTTTCGTCCCAGTCCGCGTCAGTCAGATGTCATGATTGTTGCAGGCACTTTGGTCAATAAAATGGCGCCTGCGTTACGTAAGGTTTACGATCAAATGGCAGAGCCTCGCTGGGTAATCTCGATGGGTTCTTGTGCTAACGGTGGTGGTTACTATCATTATTCTTACGCTGTGGTACGTGGTTGTGATCGAATTGTCCCCGTTGATGTTTACGTACCTGGATGTCCGCCCACGGCTGAAGCCTTGTTGTACGGCATCATTCAGCTACAGAACAAGATCAAACGTACCAATACCATTGCACGTTAAGAAATGGCTAGGAAATATACTATGCGTTCGTTGACAGAATTATTAGCCCAGATTCAGCAGGCGTGGCCGGCGGTAGCTGGTGGTGTTTCAGAAGCCGAAGAATTGACTATTGATGTGCCTGCAAATGATTGGCATGCGATGGCTCTCTATCTTAGAGATCAGCTTGGCTTTGAACAGCTCATTGACTTGTGTGGTGTTGACTATTCTGCTTATGGTCAAGTGAATTGGGCTACCGATACCGCGGTTAATACGGGTTTCAGTCGTGGTGTGTTTGATTTTGACGTTCCTGTGAAATCACAAGATTCATCAGCGGAAAAACGTTTTGCTGTTGTAACTCATTTGCTTTCCATTGAGTTCAATCAACGTCTGCGTGTTAGCGTTTTTTGTGACGATGCACATTTCCCGATGGTCGATAGCGTTTGTGATGTCTGGGCGTCAGTGAATTGGTTTGAGCGAGAAGCCTTCGATCTTTATGGTATTGCCTTCAAAGGTCACCCAGATTTGCGTCGTTTACTAACGGATTATGGCTTTGTCGGTCATCCGTTACGTAAAGATTTCCCGTTGGAAGGTCATGTCGAAATGCGTTACGATCCAGCACAAAATCGCGTTATTTATGAGCCAGTTTCTATTGAAAATCGGGTGAATACACCACGCGTGATTCGTCCAACAGATCGATTGGGAGCCGAATAAGATGGCTGAAATTCGTAACTATACACTGAACTTCGGGCCACAGCATCCATCGGCACATGGTGTGTTGCGCTTGGTGCTAGAGTTGGACGGTGAAACCATTGTTCGTGCTGACCCACACATTGGTTTGTTGCACCGTGGTACAGAGAAGCTGGCTGAATATAAGCCTTATAATCAATCGATTGGCTACATGGATCGTCTTGATTATGTGTCGATGATGGCGAATGAACACGCATACGTGATGACCATTGAAAAGCTCATGGGTCTAGAAGTGCCTGAGCGCGCTCAGTATATTCGTGTTATGTTTGACGAGGTAACGCGTATTCTCAATCATTTGTTGTGGTTGGGTGCTCATGCGCTTGATATTGGTGCGATGACAGTTTTCCTTTATGCTTTCCGTGAGCGTGAAGACTTGATGGATTGCTATGAAGCGGTATCGGGTGCGCGTATGCATGCAACCTACTACCGTCCAGGCGGAGTCTATCGTGATTTACCCGATAGTATGCCCAAATACGAATACACCCCATTCCGTTCTAAAAAAGATGTGGATCGTTTAAACGAAACGCGTCATGGTTCGATGCTGGACTTCTTACAAGCCTTTACTGAGCGTTTCCCAGCTTACGTTGATGAATATGAAACGCTATTAACGGATAACCGCATTTGGAAACAACGTACCGTTGATATTGGTATTGTGTCGCCTGAACGTGCGTTACAGCTAGGTTTTACAGGTCCCATGTTGCGTGGTTCTGGCATTGCTTGGGATTTGCGCAAAACTCAGCCCTACGAAGTTTATGATCGCATGGATTTTGATATTCCAGTCGGTAAAACAGGCGATTCTTATGACCGTTATCTGGTTCGTGTTGCCGAGATGCGCGAGTCAAATAAGATTATCCGTCAGTGTATTGAATGGTTAAGAGCAAATCCAGGTCCAGTGATTACGGAAAACCTGAAAGTGGCTGCGCCGAAACGCGAACACATGAAAGACAACATGGAAGCCTTAATCCATCACTTTAAACTGTTCACTGAAGGTTATTGCTTGCCTGCGGGCGAGGCTTATGCGGCTGTTGAGCATCCGAAAGGTGAGTTGGGTGTGTACATGATTTCTGATGGGGCTAATAAACCTTATCGCCTAAAAATTCGTGCGCCAGGTTTTGCGCATTTGGCTGCGTTAGATGAAATGTCGCGTGGCCACATGATTGCAGACGTGGTAACTATTATTGGGACTCAAGATATCGTATTCGGGGAGATTGACCGCTAATGTCTATTATTCAAGGACAAGTTAAAGCTGATATTGACCATTGGATCGCTCAATATCCAGAAGGGCAGCAAAAGTCGGCGGTGATGCCAGGCTTGACGGTGATTCAGAACGCCAACGGCGGTTACTTAACTGAAGCCTTAATGGATGAGTTGGCTGACTACTTAGATATTACGCCAATTGAAGTTTACGAAGTCGCGACCTTTTACTCAATGTATGAGCATAAGCCCGTTGGCAAGCACAAAATTTGTGTTTGTACCAACATTTCATGTATGTTGCGTGGCTCAGAAGAAGTGGTCGATCACTTGAAGAAGCGTTTGGGTGTGAGCGATTTCGGCGAGATTACTGCGGATGGTAAGTTTTCAATCAAAGAAGTGGAGTGTCTAGGCGCTTGTGTTGGTGCTCCGATGTTCCAAATTGGCGATCATTACCATGAACATCTTACCCCTGAAAAAATCGATGCCATTCTGGCGAGTTTGGAGTAACGGATTATGATGAACGAAAATTGTTTCCGCACCCTGCATTTGCCCGAGTCTTGGACACTGAAAACTTACGTTGAAAACGGTGGTTATGAGGTTTGGAAAAAAGTTGTTTCTGGTGAAATACCGCCTGAAGAAATTATTGACCAAATTAAAATTTCGGCACTGCGTGGTCGTGGCGGCGCAGGTTTCCCAACAGGGTTGAAGTGGAGCTTTATGAACCGTCGCGCGCCTGGTCCTAAGTTCTTGTTATGCAACTCCGACGAAGGCGAGCCAGGCACTTGTAAAGATCGTGATATTTTGCGTTACAACCCGCATCAACTGATTGAAGGCATGTGTATTGCTGCTTATGTGATTGGTGCAAGCCGTGGTTATAACTATATCCGTGGTGAGTTTGTTGAGCCGATTAATCGTTACTTAGGCGCGGTTGATGAAGCGCGTGTTGCAGGTTTCCTAGGTAAGGATATTTTGGGTTCGGGTTTTGACTTTGATTTGTTTGTGCATTCGGGTGCAGGTGCTTATATTTGTGGCGAAGAAACAGCTCTGATCGAATCGATTGAAGGCAAAAAAGGTATGCCACGCTTTAAGCCGCCTTTCCCAGCCAGTTTTGGTGTTTACGGTCGCCCAACCACCATTAATAACACAGAAACTTTGGCCTCTATTCCGATGATTTTGGCAAAAGGCGGTCAATGGTTCTTAGAGTTAGGCAAACCCAACAATGGTGGCACTAAACTTTTTTCGGTGTCGGGACACATTGAAAAGCCAGGTAATCAAGAAGTGCGTATGGGCACACCGTTCAAAACCTTGTTGGAAAATGCGGGTGGTATTTGGAAAGGTCGTCAATTAAAGGCGGTGATTCCTGGTGGTTCTTCTACGCCCGTGTTGCCAGCTGAAAAAGCCTTGGCTATGGACATGGATTATGACAGCATCTCCAAAGCGGGTTCATACCTTGGTGCTGGTTCGGTCATTATTATGGATGAAACCACCGACATGGTGAAAATCTTAGAGCGCTTGAGTTACTTCTATTATGAAGAGTCTTGCGGTCAATGTACGCCTTGCCGCGAGGGTACGGGGTGGATGCACCGCGTTGTGAAGCGTATTGCACAAGGAAAAGGACGCCCTGAAGATTTAACCTTATTACGTGATGTGGGTGGTCGCATTACAGGTAAGGTCATTTGTGGTTTGGGTGATGCAGCGGCTATCCCTGTCACCAGCTTTTTGAAACACTTTGGTCATGAGTTTGAATATTATGTTGAACATGGCTGTAGTATTTATGACCGCATGTAACCTGTCCGTGATTAGACATGCACAAGTGATGGTATACACATGGTAAAGATTGAAATTAATGGTCAAGTCATCAAGGCACGTGAAGGGCTGATGTTGATTGATGTGGCAGATGATGCGGGGATTAATATTCCGCGTTTCTGTTATCACAAAAAACTATCGGTAGCAGCAAACTGTCGTATGTGCTTGGTAGAAGTTGCAGGTGCGCCTAAGACGTTACCAGCTTGTGCTACGCCAGTTACCGATGGTATGAAGGTGATGACCAAATCACCTAAAGCCTTGGCAGCACAGAAAGCGGTGATGGAGTTTTTACTCATTAATCACCCCTTAGATTGTCCGATTTGTGACCAAGGTGGTGAGTGCGAATTACAAGACGTGTCCATGCTTTACGGACAGGACATTAGTCGCTTCAATGAAGGCAAGCGTATTCTTGGCGATAAGGATATTGGACCTTTAGTTCAAACGGATATGACGCGTTGTATTCACTGTACGCGTTGTGTACGTTTTGGCAAAGAAGTAGCAGGTATCATGGAGTTAGGTGCCACGGGTCGTGGTGAGCACATGGAAATCGGAACCTATGTTGCCAAAGCCATGGTATCTGAACTTTCAGGCAACGTCATTGATTTATGTCCAGTGGGTGCCTTGACCTCAAAGCCTTATCGTTATACGGCTCGCGCTTGGGAATTACAAGCGACGCCTTCGATTGCGATTCATGATGGATTGGGTTCACATACTTATATTCACCATAAGCAAGGACAGATTAAGCGTGTTGTGCCGCGTGAAAATGAAGCCATTAATGAAACTTGGTTGTCTGACCGCGATCGTTTTTCATACACTAGCTTGAGCCACAATCGTTTGACCCAGCCGATGCGCAAGGTCGATGGCGAGTGGAAGGTTATTGATTGGGAAACTGCATTGACAGAAGTGACCGCGTTATTTTCTGGTCAATTGGCGAATAATGCGAACAGCCTTGGCGCATTAATTAGTCCGACTGCAAGCGTCGAAGAATTGTATTTATTACAAAAGCTCCTTTCTAGCAAAGGTTGTCATAACATTGACCACCGTCTACATCAGCAAGATTTTACGGCTGATGCGTCTGGTGTCATGCCTTACCTGGCCATGCCTATTGAGCAGGTAGAGAAAGTAAAAGCCGCCTTGTTGATCGGCTCTAACCTGCGTCATGAGCAGCCCTTGCTCAATCAGCGTTTGCGCAAAGCCACTCAAATGCGTGCGAAAGTCATGGCGATTAACCCTGTCGATTTCGACTTGAGCTACCGATTATCGGCTAAAGCGACGGTTTCAGTGCCAGATATGGTGACGACATTAGCCAGTATTGCTAAGGCGTTGAGTGCCAATCAATCGTTAAGTAACCGTGAGTCTGTGTTGCTAGAAGGTGCTGTTGTTACCGATATCACACAAAAAATGGCTGATCAGTTGTCAGTTGAGGGGGATAAACTCATTATCCTCGGTCAGTTGGCGCAGAGCCATGTTTCCTTTACACGCTTATTGCAGTTAGCGAGCCTTGTGGCGCGTTTATCAAGTGCACAATTAACTTGGTTACCTGAGTCAGGTAATAGTCTTGGTGCTGCTTTGGTTGGTGCACATCCTAAACAGTCAGGAATGAATGCGGCTGAGATGCTACGCAAGGGTATGGATAATTGGTTGTTGTGGAATGTCGATCCAACGGCGGACTGTCTGCTACCTGAAGCAACTAATCTAAGTGGTCGTGTCGTTGCGGTGTCAGCCTTTGATACGCTGGGTTTACGTGAGGTTTCGGATTGGATGTTGCCGATTGCGGCTTTTGGTGAAGCGGCAGGAACTTACGTTAATGCGAATGGTCAGTGGCAATTTGCGCCCGTGGCCTTAACAGCTGTTGGTGATGCCAAACCGGGTTGGAAAGTGCTACGTGTGTTAGGCAATATGATGAATGTGTCTGAATTTGATTATGTATCACTAGATCAAGTCACAGAAGCAGCTAAAGCCATGGCTGGTTCAGCCAAGGTTGTTGATCATGACACCTTAATGAACTTAACGAGTCAGGTAGATAGCTTGAATGGATTTGCACGCGTCGCTGAACTGCCTATGTATGCTAATGATATTTATGTACGTCATGCTCAGCCTTTGCAAGCGCATCAACATGCTGGTCAAGCGGTGCTTCGTATGAATCCGCAAGAAGTTACCGATGCGGTTGTACGTGTTCAGGACGTCAACGGAAATCTGCTAGAGCTGAATGTGGTTGCTGATGCGCGTGTTGCCGTGGGTAATATTGTGGCACCGATGAGTTTGTTGGCAAATTTGCCAGCTGACTTTTTGAGTCTGGCAGCTTAGGAGTCAATGAATGTTTGAAAGTTTACAACTCTTTTTGGCTCAGTGGGTTCCGGACGGTATGGCGACGGTGCTGGTCATTTTGGTACAAGCCGCTATGGTAATTGTTCCTTTGTTGCTTGCCGTGGCCTACTTGACCTATGCTGAGCGTAAAGTTATTGGTTACATGCAGATCCGTTTAGGACCAAATCGTGTTGGTCCAGGTGGTTGGTTACAGCCGATTGCGGATGCGCTTAAATTGTTGATGAAAGAAGTGATTATTCCTTCTAAGTCTAACGTTTATCTTTTTGTAATTGCTCCTGTTTTAGCCATTGCGCCTGCTATTGCGGTATGGGCAGTCGTGCCTTTTGCCGATGGCGTTGTGGTCGCTGATATTAATGCAGGTTTGCTCTACATCCTAGCAATCTCATCTATTGGTGTTTATGGTGTGGTGGTTGCCGGTTGGGCATCTAACTCTAAATATGCATTTTTGGGTGCCTTGCGTTCGTCAGCGCAAAAAGTTTCTTATGAAATCGCCATGGGGTTCGCACTGGTTACTGTCATCATGACCGCCGGCAGTATGAACTTGACTGAGATTGTTAATGGACAACAGGGTGGTATTCTGTCTTGGTACTGGATTCCGTTATTACCGATGTTTGTTGTCTACTTCATTGCTGGGGTTGCAGAAACGAACCGTGCACCTTTTGACGTTGCCGAAGGTGAATCTGAAATTGTTGCTGGTTTCCACGTTGATTACTCGGGCATGACCTTTGCGGTTTTCTTCTTGGCTGAATATGCCATGATGATTCTGATTTCTTTCCTCACTGCGATTATGTTTATGGGGGGATGGCTATCACCGTTTGAGGGTATTCCTGGTCTTGAGACATTATTTAGTTTTGTTCCTGCTTTTGTCTGGATAGCATTAAAAGTTTCTTTCTTATTATTTGTCTTTTTATGGTTCCGTGCCACTTTCCCGCGTTACCGTTATGATCAGATTATGCGTCTAGGCTGGAAGATTTTCATTCCGTTAACCATTTTGTGGGTGTTTGTGGTGGGTGTTATGGCTTACTTTAAAGTTGCTCCTTGGTTTGTTCATGGAGGTGTTGCATGATTGCTGCATTAAAGCGTCAGCTAAAAACGTGGACACTGTGGGAGTTATTCCAAGGTTTAGCAATTACCGGTAAGTATCTGTTTAAAAGTAAGATTACGGTATTGTATCCTGAAGAAAAAACACCGATGTCGCCGCGTTTCCGTGGTAAGCACGCCTTGCGTCGCTATGCTAATGGTGAAGAACGTTGTATTGCGTGTAAATTGTGTGAAGCCGTTTGTCCCGCTAATGCGATTACGATTGAATCAGAAGCACGCGATGATGGCTCTCGTAGAACGACGGTTTACGATATAGATCTGTTTAAGTGCATTTACTGTGGTTTTTGTGAAGAAGCCTGTCCAGTGGATGCGATTGTTGAAACGCGCGTGTTTGAATATGCCTTCGAGCCAGGTGAAATTCATGTTATGAATAAAGACATGTTATTAGCTCATGGTGACAAGATGGAAGCACAAATTGCAGCGGATCGCGCTGCAGATGCTAAGTACCGATAAGTGGGAATGACATCATGGGTGTAGAAAAGTTTTTGTTTTATGTGTTTGCGTTAACCGCAGTGTTTGCTTCTTTAGGTGTGATTAGCTCACGCAATCCTGTGCGAGCAGTGCTCTTTCTGGTATTGGCCTTTGTTGCAACCGCAGGCGTGTGGTTGTTGTTGCAAGCAGAGTTTTTGGGCATTGTGCTCATTCTCGTTTATGTTGGTGCCGTCATGGTGCTCTTCCTGTTCGTCATTATGATGTTGGATATTAATCTAACGCCATTAAAAGAAGGTTTTGCCCGTTATTTACCGATTGGTATTGTCGTTGCCTTGGTGGTATTGGCTGAGATGGCGATGGTATTGAATCCTACTTTCTTCGGCCTAGAGAATTTCCCATCTCCCGTGGCGCTTTCAGCGACAGACAGTAACACCAAAATGTTAGGTCAATTGTTGTTCACTGAGTATTTGTTTGCTTTTGAATTGGCCGCTGTGTTGCTGCTGCTTTCTATCGTTGCTGCCATTGTGTTGACCTTACGTCGTCGTCACCAAAGTGAAGCACTGTATCAAGATGTGGGTGCTCAGGTGCGTGTGCAAGCCAGTGATCGTCTGACGATGGTCAAAATGGCTCCAACAGTCAAATCTAATGCGCCTGAACAAGGAGCTGAGTAATGAGTGAAATGATTCAATTGTCTGACGTGCTGCTTTTTGGTGCAGTATTGTTTGTATTAAGTTTGGCAGGTATCTTCCTGAATCGTAAAAACTTAATCATTATTTTGATGAGCATTGAGTTGATGTTGTTGGCGGTTAATACGAATTTGGTTGCTTTTTCGAGTTTCCAAGGCAATATGCATGGTCAAGTGTTTGTATTTTTTATTTTAACGGTTGCAGCGGCTGAAGCGGCAATTGGTTTGGCATTGTTGGTGTTGTTATTCCGTAATAAGCACAGTATTAATGTTGATGATTTAAGTGAAATGAAGGGATAAAACGGATGTCAATGCATGCTATTTTTCTCACCATTTTATTGTCGCCGTTGGTAGGTGCGATTGGTGCAGGTGTCTTTGGGCGTTGGCTAGGTCGCGCAGGTTCTCATCGTATCACTATCGCGTCGGTAGCGGTTTCGGCTGCTCTGTCAGCTTACGTTTTTTATCTTTACGTGTTTGCAGGTGCTGAGTCATACAATGCCACTATTTACACATGGATGATTTCTGATGGTATTCGCTTTGAAGCTGGCTTCCTAGTAGACCGTTTAACAGCAACCATGATGTTGGTGGTGACTTTTGTTTCCTTAATGGTACATATTTACACCATCGGCTACATGGAGCATGAAGAAGGTTATGAGCGCTTTTTTAGCTACATTTCTCTTTTCACTTTTTCCATGTTGTCATTGGTTATGGCAAACAACTTCTTACAACTCTTCTTTGGTTGGGAAGCGGTTGGTTTAGTTTCTTATTTACTGATTGGTTTCTACTTTAAGCGTGAGTCGGCGAACCAAGCGAGTTTAAAAGCCTTTTTGGTTAACCGTGTGGGTGACTTTGGCTTTTTATTGGGCATTGCCCTAGTCGTTGGCTATTTCGGCACCTTGGATTATGCTGAGTTTTTTGATGGCTTAGCTGGTCATACAGGTACGAGTATCATGTTCGGTGATACGGCAATTCATATGTTGACGCTGATGACCATGTTGCTATTTGTCGGCGCTATGGGTAAGTCGGCGCAAATGCCATTGCACGTTTGGTTACCTGAGTCGATGGAAGGTCCGACACCAATTTCTGCCTTAATTCATGCGGCAACCATGGTAACTGCAGGTATCTTTATGGTGGCTCGCTTATCTCCCGCCTATGAGTTAGCAGAGGGTACTTTGATCTTCATTCTGTTAACAGGTGCTTTTACTGCCTTATTAATGGGGCTTTTGGGTATTGTGCAAACAGACATTAAGCGTGTGGTTGCTTACTCAACCTTATCGCAGTTAGGTTATATGGTAGCTGCTTTGGGTGTTTCTGCTTATGCAGCGGGTATGTTCCATGTCCTGACACACGCTTTCTTTAAAGCTTTGTTGTTCTTGGCAGCAGGTTCGGTGATTATTGCCATGCACCATGACCAAGATATTCGCAATATGGGTGGATTGGCGAAGAAAATGCCGATTACTTATGTGGCGCTGTTGATTGGTTCCTTAGCACTAATTGGCTTCCCTGGTTTTTCGGGCTTTTATTCCAAAGATGGCATTTTGATGGCGATTGCTGAGGCGGACTCTGTTGCAGCGCAGCTTGCTTTTGTGATGCTGTTGGTCGGCGTTTTTGTTACGGCTTTCTATAGTTTCCGTATGTTCTTTATTGTGTTCCACGGTAAAGAAAGTGACTATGTGCGCACGCACGATATTCATGAATCGCCTTGGGTAGTCACTGTGCCATTGATCGCTTTGGCGATTCCAGCTGTGTTCTTTGGCGGACTGTTTGTCGAACCCATCTTATTTGGTGATATGTTCGCTGATGCCATTACGGTTGCACCAGAACATAATGTCTTAGCTAAGGTTGCTGAACACGGCACTTCCGCACTGGATATGTTGTTACATGGACTGATGACCTTGCCGACATGGTTAGCTCTGGCTGGTGTTGCTTTAGCTTGGTTCCTTTATATTAAGCGCCCTGAGTTGGCACCTGTGTTAGCACAGCGCTTTGCGGGAGCACATGCTACTTTGCGTCATGCTTACGGCTTTGATCGTTTCAATGAGGTTGTGTTTGTCCAAGGAACCCGTCGTGTCGGTGAGTTCTGCTCGCGTGTTACGGATAGCAAAATGATTGATGGTTGGGTCGTTAATGGTACGGCGAATGCGATTGCTTTCCTTGCTGCTAAGGGTCGCCATGCGCAAACAGGTTATTTGTATCACTACGCTTTTGTCATGATCTTTAGCCTGATGGGGCTATTGGCATGGGCATTATGGTAATCACCAGTAGCATTAATAAGGACGAATAAGGATGACACAATTTCCACTACTGAGTGCGTTGATTTGGTTGCCGATTTTATCGGGCGTGCTGGTACTGATGATGCGACAACAGCCTAACCTAGCCAAGCAGTTTGCGCTTTGGTCTTCGGTGTTGGTATTTATTTTATCATTAGGCTTGTACACAGGTTTTGACAATACAACGGCTCAAATGCAGTTTGTTGAACAAGCGAGTTGGATTTCGGCTTTTAACATTCATTACTTTTTGGGTGTTGACGGTTTGTCAATGCCATTAATTATTTTGACCACTTTCACCACAGTATTGGCTGTCTGGTCAGCATTTGACTGTATTAAGGAGCGTGTCGAGCAGTACATGGCAGCCTTCCTAATGATGAACGGCATCATGGTTGGCGTCTTCTCGGCTTTGGATGCGATTCTTTTCTATGTATTCTGGGAAGTATTGCTGATCCCTATGTTCTTAGTGATTGGACAGTGGGGCGGTAAACGTCGTGTCTATGCCACGATTAAGTTCTTCCTCTACACCTTCTTTGGTTCAGTGTTTATGCTGATTGCCTTTCTGTATATGTACAGTCAGATTGGCAGTTTTTCGCTGTTGGATTTCCAAGCCATGCCATTGGGTTTCACGGCACAGATATTTATTTTCTTGGCTTTCTTGATTGCCTTTGCCGTTAAAATTCCGATGTTCCCAGTGCATACTTGGTTACCCGATGCTCACGTTGAAGCGCCGACTGCAGGTTCTGTGGTGTTGGCAGCGATCATGCTCAAAATGGGTGGTTATGGTTTTGTGCGTTTCTCGTTGCCGATGACGCCTGATGCGGCCAATGAATTGGATTGGTTGGTGATTAGCTTATCGATCCTCGCTATTGTTTACATTTCGGTGATTGCGATGGTGCAGAAAGACATGAAAAAGCTGGTAGCTTATTCATCGATTGCACATATGGGTTTTGTGACGCTGGGGATGTTCTTGCTTTACGGCATTCTGCGTAATACAGGAGAAGTGCAGGGCGCGATCATGGGTATTGAAGGTGCGATGATCCAAATGATTTCGCACGGTCTCATTTCAGCGGCTATGTTCCTAGCCATTGGCGTGATGTACGATCGTATGCATACGCGTGATATTGCAGCCTATGGTGGTGTTGTCAATACCATGCCTGTTTTTGCCGTGTTTGTGTTGTTGTTTGCTATGGCGAATGCGGGTTTACCAGGAACTTCGGGTTTTGTTGGTGAATTTATGGTTATTTTGGCTGCCTTCAAATCTAATTTCTGGATTGCTTTAGCAGCAGCGACGACCTTGATTCTAGGGGCAGCTTATACACTCTGGATGGTCAAGCGCGTTATTTTCGGTGATGTGGTGAACCATCATGTTGCTGAATTGTCTGATTTGAATCGTCGAGAGTTTGCCATTATGTCCATTTTGGCGGTTGCGGTTGTCGCTTTAGGATTTTACCCAGCGCCCGTAATGGATATTATGCACGCTTCTGTTGCTCATTTAGTTGAGCAAGCGATGACTTCTAAGTTGCCTTAATGTGAGCGGATTACAAACGATGGATATGATGTTACAAGTTTTAGCCCCTGAATTGCTGATCCTAATTGCGGCCATGACCTTATTGGTTGGTGATACTTTTTGGGGTCATCGTCACAAGGCACTCACTTTCCAGTTAACTTTGGCGAGTATTGTCGTAACGGCGTTGATTATTTTGGCTAGCTTTTCGACCACTTCGGTGCAGTTGTTTAATGGTGCTTTTATTCGTGATGGCGTTGCTGATGTGCTGAAGCTGTCAATGCTGTTCATGACTTTCTTCGCCTTCCTATTTGCTCGCGATTATTTGGTTCAACGTAATATTGAACGAGGTGAGTATTATGTGCTCGGGCTTTTAAGTCTGTTAGGGATGATGGTACTCGCTTCATCCTATGACATGGTTACCCTATTCATGGGTTTAGAGATCATGTCACTAGCGTTATATGCGATGATTGCCATGCAAAAAGATTCAGGCTTTGCCATTGAATCGGCGATGAAGTATTTTGTGCTGGGTGCCATGGCAACGGGTTTGTTACTTTACGGTATGACCTTGGTTTACGGTAACGTAGGTTCGTTACAATTCGCAACGATATATCAGACCTTGGCGACAACAGAACAGTCTCTGGTACTTAGTTTGGGTTTGGTATTTATTGTGGTCGGTTTGGCATTCAAGTTTGGTGCAGCGCCTTTCCATAACTGGGTTCCCGATGTCTATCATGGCTCACCAACGGGTATTACTCTTTTCCTTTCAGCGGCACCCAAAATCGCGGCCTTTGCCTTGATGTTCCGTTTGCTCATTGAAGGATTAGAAGCCGCAGTGATGCAATGGCAGAGTATCTTAATTATTTTGGCTATTTTGTCGTTAGTGGTTGGTAATGTGATTGCCATTGCGCAGACCAATCTCAAACGTATGCTGGCTTATTCTACCGTTTCGCACATGGGTTTTATCATCCTGGGCTTTTTGACTGGTAACGTCGATGGTTATGCTGCCGCTATGTATTATGTCGTGATTTACGCTTTAATGAGTTTAGGGGGCTTTGCGGTTATTCTTGCCTTGTCTCGTAAAGGTTTCGAAGCGGATAATATTGCTGATTTGGCTGGCTTGGGTAAGCGTAACACAGTATTGGCACTCATTATGCTGGTGATTTTACTATCAATGGCTGGTATTCCGCCGTTTGTTGGTTTCTATGCCAAATTGGTGGTATTAACTGAAGTGGTTGAGGCTGGTTTGACTTGGTTGGCTGTATTTGCCGTGGTTATGTCGGTGATCGGTGCCTACTACTATCTGCGTGTGATCAAGGTGATGTATTTTGATCAGCCCGCCGCGGAAAATGTTTATGATGCCGACTTTGCTAATGCTTCGTTGCGCTATGGACTCATTCTGGTAGCGACATTAGTATTGATGTTGGGTATCTTACCAGATGGATTATTGACTCTGTTCAATGATGTGATGATGTATTAAAAGGACACAATGATGCAACAAGAGTTCATCTGGGGATATTTACTACTGTGCTTGTTGCTAGCAACCTTGCCGTGGGTGACGAATCGTTTATTTTTGGCGATCAAGTTAACGCGTAAGTCCTTTGTTATTCGTTCGCTAGAGTGGGCTGTTTATGCGTTCATTGCGTTAATGGCAGGTTGGGGTCTTGAGTTTCAGTTAACGGGTAGTATTCAATCTCAGGACTGGGAGTTTTATGTGTCTACCTTGTTTATGTTTATGATTATGTCTTTTCCAGGGCTTATTTATTTAATGAAGCAGGGTAAAACAGCGAATCCTGCTTAATGGTATGAGTGGATTGAGAGATGAGCCGAGGCATACACCTCGGCTTTTTTGTTATGCTAGCAGGTGATACTTGAATGGCTAGGATTGGTTTGATGGGCGGTACTTTTGATCCCATTCATTTGGGGCATTTGCGTTCAGCTTGGGAAGTGTCGCAACAGCTGGGTTTGAACGAAATGCATTTTATTCCCAGTGCGATACCCGTACATCGACCTCAGCCTGTGGCCAGTGCAGAACAGCGTTTGGCGATGGTTAAAGCGGCTGTTGAACCGATATCAGGTTGGCAGGTCAATGATTGCGAATTGAGACGACAAAAGCCTTCTTATACTGTAGATACCTTGTTAGATTTGCGCGCTTCCTTGGGTAATGAGCATGAGTTCTGGTTTTTAATGGGTAGTGATGCCTTTGAAGGATTACTCAGTTGGCATCGCTGGCAAGAGCTGCTATCACTAACAAATATAGCGGTTATGGTCAGGGCGGGATCTCATCCGCGTTGTTGTGCTGAACTAAATGAGATGTTAACTCATTCTACGAATGAGTCTGTAGGATTCGGTCAGGTGAGATTGGTTGAAGTAACGGCATTAGCCATTTCAGCAACCCAAATTCGAGCGGAGTTGGCATCAGATCAACTTCCACGTTTTTTAGTGAGTGAGTCGGTGTTAGAATACATTCAACAACATCGTGTATATGAGTTTAAGGGATAAGAAGTATGCAGTCGGAAGCATTAGTGGCGTTGGTGGTTAAGGAATTAGATGATAATAAAGCGAAAGCGATTACACAGTTAGATGTACGCGGGTTAAGCAATGTCACTGATTTCATGGTAGTCGCGACCGCGACTTCCAGTCGTCATGGTAAAGCCTTAGCTGATAAGGTTTGGGAAGCGTCCAAAGAGGCAGGTAACATTCCCGTTGGTATGGAAGGAGAGTTGGTGGGCGATTGGGTGCTGCTTGATTTAGGTGATGTCGTTGTCCACATTATGCTGGAAGAAGTCCGCGCGCTGTATCAGCTAGAAAAACTATGGAATATGCGCCCAAGTAACTAAGTTAAGCAATTTTCATGAACTTAAAGTTGATTTGTGTTGGTCAAAAGATGCCTGCGTGGATTACTGATGGCTTTCAAGAGTATGCTGTACGTTTGACGGGTCAGGTTCGTTTGCAGTTGGTCGAAGTCGCTCCAGCCAAACGCACCAAAACAGGCGTTGCCACTAAGTACATGGAAGAAGAGGCAGCACGCATTGAGTCTGCCTTGTCAGGTAATCCCTTACGTATTGTCTTGGATGAACATGGCGCTGTGGTCGATACGAAAGCGGTTGCTAAACGTATGGAACAGTGGTTACCATCGGGGCGTGATGTGGCTTTGATTGTCGGGGGACCTGATGGGCTTGCGCCCAGCATTAAACACAGTGCCGATTGGTGTTGGTCGTTAACCCCCTTAACCTTACCGCATCCCTTAGTTAGGGTGATGTTAGCGGAGCAGTTGTATCGTGCTTGGTCGTTAATGAATAACCATCCTTATCATCGAGAGTAAAGGCGCTTCTATGCTCTATTTAGCTTCTGCTTCTCCTAGACGTGCTGAATTATTGACCCAGCTGGGTATTGAGTACCAGATTGCCGTGGCTGATGTTCCAGAAATCAGAAGTGCCGATGAAACAGCGCTGGCTTATGGTTATCGAGTGAGTTTTGCGAAAGCTGAGGTGGTGGCAGAACGTTTGCCTGAATCTGCTTGGGTTTTGTCGGCAGATACCGAGGTGATTGTTATGGATGATGAAACCCTAGGTAAGCCACGTGATGAAGCGCATTTTATGGAGATGATGCGTCGTTTGTCGGGTCAAACGCATGCGGTGCAAACGGTGATTTGCCTTAAGCATGGTCATCATTGTTGGCAAAATCATCAATTGAGTTTACTTACTTTTCGTCCCTTAAGTGATGCAGAGTTAGCCGATTATTGGTCATCGGGTGAGCCATTGGGCAAAGCGGGCGGTTACGCTATTCAAGGTAGAGCGCAAGCTTGGATCAGTCAGTTTCAAGGCAGTTATTCTGGCGTGCTGGGATTGCCTTTGTATGAAACTCAGCAATTATTAAGGTTAGTGGGTTATTTAACATGAGCCTTGCCAGTGAAGAAAAAGTCATCGTCAACGTCACGCCACGAGAGACGCGTGTTGCGTGGATTGAAAACGGTGTGTTGCAAGAGGTTTGGGTTGAACGGGTTAGTAAACGTGGCTTAGTGGGTAATTTATACCGGGGTCGTGTCGTGCGCGTCTTGCCCGGCATGCAAGCGGCATTTGTTGACGTTGGGCTTGATAAAGCCACTTTTTTGCACGTTTCGGATGTCTGTACCAAGCCACTTATTTTTGCTGACGACACTCCCGTCGATACAGATGACATCACGCGTTTGTTGCGTGAGGGTCAAGAAATTTTGGTGCAAGTTATTAAAGATCCCTTAGGCTCCAAAGGCGCGCGAGTTTCTATGAACATTACTTTACCCTCTCATCTGTTGGTGCATTTGCCCAGAGAGCAGACGACGGGGGTTAGTCAACGCATTGAATCGCAGGAAGAGCGTGAACGATTAAGAGCGATTGTGGAAGGTAGCCCAGAACGCGAGCAAATGAGCGGTGGTTTTATTGTCAGGACGGTTGCAGAGGGTGTTGAAGCACAAGAACTGCTTGATAATATGCGTTTTTTGTATAAGTTGTGGCAACACATTGAAGCGAAAATGTCAGCGGCAACTGGGCCGACACTGATTCATGAAGATTTGCCCTTGTTTTTGCGCGTTATTCGTGATGTACCACAAGAGCGCATTGAGTCTCTGCGAGTGGATTCGCGAGAGACTTTTGTGCGTATGCAGCAGTTTGCACAAACTTATGTTCCCGAGTTAACGGAGCGTATTGAGCTTTATCAGGGCGAGCGTCCTATCTTTGATTTATATTCTGTCGAAGATGAGATTCAGAAAGCTTTAGAGCGTAAAGTGCCTTTGAAGTCGGGTGGTTATTTAATTATTGACCAAACTGAAGCGATGACGACTATTGACGTGAATACGGGGGCGTTTGTCGGTAATCGTAATTTAGAAGAGACCATCTACAAAACCAATTTGGAGGCGGCACAAGCGATTGCCCGTCAACTCAGGTTGCGTAATTTGGGCGGTATTATTATTATCGACTTTATCGATATGGCGGTTGAGCTACACCGTCAGCAAGTCCTGCAGGCTTTAGATCGTGCCCTAGCTAAAGATCGTACACGCAGTACGGCTAGCCAATTGACCAGTTTGGGGTTGGTTGAAATGACGCGTAAGCGTACGCGTGAGAGTTTGGTGCGCACTTTATGTGAGCCTTGCCCTGTGTGTCATGGTCGTGGTGTGGTTAAATCCATTGAAACCTTGGTGTATGAAGTATTTCGTGAAGTGACGCGTATGGCGCGTCAATATGATGCGGATAAGTTATTGGTCATTGCCAGTGAAGTACTGGTAGAGCGTATGTTGGAAGATGAGTCATCCAGTATTGCTGAATTGGAGTCTTTCTTGGATAAAAGTATTTCTTTCCAGATAGATAATCATTATTTTCAAGAACAATTTGATGTGGTTATGCTGTAAATGCCTCGTTGGCTGGGTTTACTATTGATATGGAAGGGGCATTTACTGCTCTGGTCGGCGGCTTTAGTGGCAGTCGCGTGGGTGGCATTAGTCTTGTTTTTACAATTACTCGCATCGCGTCCTGAAACATTGCAAACCTTGGCGAGTTGGGCTGATGCTCGCTTGGAAATGAAGCAGTTTAGCTCGGAAGCTCGCCCATTATCTTCATCAGTCAGTATTCGCGTAGAGGGACTTACCCTAGCCTGGCAAGGTGGCCAACTAGAAGTACCATCATTGAGTGCCGATGTGCATTTATGGAACTTGTTATGGCCTGATTTGGCAGTGGGTAAGCAGATGCGTGCTGAGTCTCCTGTACTGACTTTATCCGCTTTGGATGCTGGAGTTGGGGGTAATCCGTTAGCTTCTCCTTGGTTGCGTTTGTGGGAAGATACGCTGATTAGTCAAGCCAAAGTAGTATGGCAGGCCGATGAGGCTTGGACGCTACAAAATATCGATTTGCATATGAATATGCATGATAATTGGTCGGTTCACATGGTGGCTAATTTGTATTATCCGAATTTTCCGATGATTCCGATAAGTGCTGATGCCAATATTCGACATCGATTTGGATTTAATCCAAGTGTTCACTTTTCCGCTCGTGCCTTACCAGAGGGGCTTCATTTATTTGGTCAATTAGGTGATGTTCAGTTTCGCTTGCAAGGAGATTGGACCAGAGAACAATTATCCTCTATTTTGCTGGTTGAAGTTCGAGACACAGAGGCATGGACACAAGGTGTTTCTCATCAATTGGTTGGTCGCGTAGTGAGTGATGACTTGCGCACTTGGGATATTACGATTGAGCGTTTGGTCTTGGCAGAGCAGAGTATTGAGTTGCCTGTTTGGCCAAGGTTAAGCTTACACCCACAAACGGGAGCCTTGCTCACACTGAATCAAATCCGACTTTCCGATAAGGATCATTGGTTGAGTTTATTGCCTGCCGAATGGCAAAGTTGGTGGGCGCGTTGGAAGCCTCAGTTATGGCTTAACCAACTCAGTTTACATTGGCGTGCTGACGGTCAGTTGAACGATATTCGAGGCGCGATTGATCAGCTAAGTTGGCAGTCAAATGAAGTCGTTCCAGGTATGACCTTCCGTCAGCTCACTTTTGATTATGCGCCAGAACAAAAACGATTAGCGATTGTGCCACAAGGGGATAGTGATATTCGCTGGCATCAGCAAAATGGTGAGTTACTCAAAGTAGAAGCAGACCCCTTAGTGTTGCAAGTCGATCCAGCCAATGTTTTTGCTCGTTGGTCTTTACCCAGTTGGCGTGTGAATATCGCAGGTGTTGAAGCGGGTTTGATGATGCATGTGCATGAAACCGAGGCAACACAATTACAGTTGACTGTAAAGGCCGATACCTTGCAGCAGGTGTTACCCTTGCTGCCCCTGCGTCTGGCTTCTCAAGAGTTACAGAGTTGGTTGGCTTCCTCTAAGCTGAATGGCACGCAAGCTAAGGCTAATTTTAAGTTTAATGGCGCATTAACGGACTTACTCACTGGAAATTTGCATACAGAAAACTTTAGTGCTCAAGTTGAAGCACAACAAGTTCGTTTGATTTACGACTTAGATTATCCTCCTATCAATCAAGCCGATATTCTATTGACTTGGTTTCCAGATCGATTAGCCATCACGGCGGAGAGGGCCAGTTTACTGGGTGCTCATTTAAATCAGGTTAAAGCAGATATTCTTTATCAACAAGAAAGGGTAGCACTGCGTATTAATGGGTTAGTGAAAGGAGAGTTGCCGCAAATTACCCAGTTTTTGCAACAGTCACCCTTAGCTAAAGAGTTGGAAATTAACGAGTTGCTGAGTGAATTGAAGCTAACGGGAGGGTTTAACGGTCAGCTTTCCTTGTGGTTGCCTTTGCAGGGTTACGACGATAAAGTGAGTACGCGTGTGCGTGGTGTTATTCATACACAAAAAGCACAATTACACTACCGAGATGAGACGGTTCATGAGTTGAAAACTAGGCTTTTGGTTTCAGAGATGGGCGTTGAAGCGCGTTCTATTTCTGGTGCTTGGCGAAATGGTCCAATACAAGCACGATTAACCAGTGATTCGAGTGAGCAGCAGCGTCTCTTGTTAACGGCACAAACTCCGTTAGCGATACAAGAGATCGCACAAGGTACGCTACCTTGGCGCGCGGAGGTGAAGTTTTTACCCAATGAGTTGATGCAATTTCAAGCGAGTGCTGATGTTAACAAGATCAAGCTCAGCGCACCTTTTGCAAACTTGTTTTCAACATCGGATGATGTTATCTGGCAAGTTAAAGGCGTATGGCAGCAAGATCAACTTCAGCTATCGGCACAAGATAAACAATGGCAATTGCACACGCAATGGCTCAATTCGGTAACGGATTGGCGGCTAATAAATTTGAGTTTGCTCCCCTTAAAAACAACTCAAACGCCCGCTAAGCAATCTATTAAACTGGTGTTACCAAAGGTGAATGGTGATCTGTGGTTGTCTTGGTGGGAACGCTATCAGGCTAATACTGCTTCAGTAAGTGTTGACCTAACTGAACGTGGTCATATCAGTATGACTCAATTTGATTTGATGGGTCAGTCTTTTCATGCTGTTAATCTCGATTGGCAAAAAGGTCAGGAAAATACAGGGTGGTTGAAGATAAACTCTCCTGAAGTTAATGGTACATTGAACTGGCAAGGTGAGGATAAGACATTGCACCTGTCTAATTTACTATTTAAGCATCACATCCTAAGTGTGGCAGAAAAAAAAGCAGAGAGTGCACAGCAGTGTCTTACGCCAAGTAGTAGGGTGTGGCCAAAGCTATCTGTATTGATTGATAAACTGCTATTAGAAACATGGCGTGAGTCACGCATTGTTACGAGTGAGCTAACGAATATCAAAGCGCAAATTAAGCAACAAGGTTCGGTGCGCAGTGCAAAAGACATCGAATTTCGCTCAAAAACCTTAGCGGCTAAATTAGACTGGGATTGGGATGTTGCTAGCCAGCGCTCCAGTTTATTCATCAATGCACGCGCAGAACAAGCGATTGATTTAACGCGATTAGTGGGTATCGATAATGCGATTAACTCGGGAAGTATTGAGCTATCCAGTTTGCAGTCATGGCCAGGTGGATTGGATTGCTATGATAGCCGATTAATTAGTGGTAGTTTAGACATGAGAGCAGACGATGGCGTATTGAGTGAGACCAGCCCTGGAGGGTTTAGTCGTCTGCTGGGATTGCTTAGTTTTGATGCTTTTACGCGGCGTTTAAAAATGGGCTTGGGTGATGTGGTGAATCAGGGCTTGGCGTTTGATAAAATTTTATTAAAGTCGACCTTGAACAAAGGTGTTTTGCAAATAGATTCTTTGTCGGTTACCAGTTCGGCGATGAATATTGATCTGTCTGGTAGCAGTAGCATTAACAATGAAACCCATAATTTGCAAGCTAAAGTCACGCCATTGATTGGGGATACGATTCCGACTATGGCGCTGTTGTCGGGAGCTTCACCGATAACGGCCATTGGCTATTATTTGTTACAAAAAATTATTCCGCCTTTGGGTGGTAATTTTATTACCCTAAACTACCGCATTACAGGGAGTTGGCAGGAGCCGATACTGGATGAAATTAGCGCACCTTAATCAACTCAAAGTGAGCTGGATAGCCTTAACAGCAAGCGCTGATGTTCAGCAAAACTTAGCGCAAGTTTCTCAATGGTTGCCAGAAATTGAGGCAAATCAGCCAGATATGTTAGTGTTACCCGAGGGCTTTGCTTGGCTGTCTTCAAATTTGATGGCGCAACAGGCGCATATTGAAGTATTGGGGGACTCGCAAGCTCCTTTACAGTCTGCTTGTGCTCGCTGGGCGCGGCAGTTAAATGCTTATGTGGTAGCAGGTAGTTTGCCGTTAACCATAGGGGATCATGTTTATGCAACACTCTGTATATTTGATCCTAATGGAGTACTAGTTACTTACTACCGTAAGATGCATTTGTTTTCGGTGGTTACGCCAACAGGGGTGACTTACCGAGAGGACAAGCTGTTTCATGAAGGTCCTGTTCCTGTTATCTGGCATAGTCCCTGGGGAGCGATTGGTTTAGCGATTTGTTACGATCTGCGCTTTCCCTCTATGTTTCGCTATTACGCCCAAGCTGGCGCGAGATTAGTATTGTTGCCGTCGGCGTTTACTGCCGAAACGGGTGAGGCACATTGGCACGTCTTGGTTAGGGCTAGAGCTATTGAAACTCAGTCCTTTATGTTGGCGGTGAACCAAGTTGGACAGCATGATGAACGCTTGCAAACCTATGGTCATTCGTTATTGGTTGACCCTTGGGGGCAGCTATTGCAGGATTCTCTAAAAGCGACGGGTGTTTTTAGTGCTGAAATTGACCTTAACCGAGTCGATCAGTTGCGTTATCAGTTTCCTGTGCTGCAAACGCGATCTAACGGAGTTGATTCAGTTTTGTGATGATTGATAGTTCACTAAAATAGGGTCAACTGCTACAATAGCAGACCATTGTACGAATGGGTGCTTCTAAAAATCTAGCTTTGTAGATTTTTAGACCTCCCAGTTTAATTTTTTGGCTGGTGGAAGGGTTTTAACCAAGTAATTACCTTTTACTAAAACGACACCCTTCCCCCAGAGCCCCCATCCCGTTAGGTTGTTGGAGGTGTTGAGTATTAACTTAATTTAGGAAAGAGAATCATGCCGGTCATTACTTTGCCCGATGGTAGTCAACGTCATTTTGATGCACCTGTTTCTGTGATGGATGTGGCGACCAGTATTGGTGTTGGTTTGGCTAAAGCATGCATTGCAGGTCGTGTGAATGGCGAGTTATGTGATGCCTGTGATGTCATCAGTGACGATGCGAGCTTGTCGATTCTCACCATCAAAGATGCGGATGGCTTGCACATCATGCGCCACTCTTGTGCGCATTTGTTGGGTCATGCTGCGAAGCAACTCTTTCCAGGTATTCAAATGGCGATTGGACCTGTCATTGAAAACGGTTTTTACTACGACGTTGATTATGAACGCTCACTAACACAAGAAGACTTAGCCGCTTTAGAACAGCGTATGCAGCAATTAGCTAAAACCAATTACGCTGTGGTTAAAAAAGTGACGCCGCGTGATGAAGTGGTTAAGGTGTTTACTGAGCGTAACGAGCCTTACAAACTTGAGTTGGTTCGTGATATTCCTGCCACACAAACTGAAATGAATTTGTATCATCACGAAGAATATGTGGATATGTGTCGTGGTCCGCATGTGCCAAACATGAGCTTCACCAAAGCTTTCAAACTCACCAAAGTGGCAGGCGCTTATTGGCGTGGTGATAGTAACAATAAAATGTTACAACGCATCTATGGTGTGGCTTTCGCGACTGAAAAAGAGCTTAAAGATTATTTAGTGATGATGGAAGAAGCGGAAAAACGCGACCATCGTAAACTGGGTAAACAGTTAGACCTGTTCCATTTTCATGAAGAAGCGCCGGGTGCGGTGTTTTGGCATCCAAAAGGCTGGACGGTGTTTCAACAACTCATCAGCTACATGCGTCAACGTCAAGCGGAAACGGGGTACATCGAAGTCAACACACCCGATGTGATGGATCGCAGCTTGTGGGAGGTGTCGGGTCATTGGTTTAACTACCGTGACAATATGTTCACCACGACGACCGAAGATGGTCGCGTTTATGCCCTAAAACCGATGAATTGTCCTGGCGCTATGTTAATGTACGCGCAAGGTCAAAAAAGTTACCGTGACTTGCCGATTCGTATGGGCGAGTTTGGTAAGGTTCACCGCTATGAACCCTCTGGTGCTTTGCACGGTTTAATGCGTGTGCGTCATTTCACGCAAGACGATGCGCATATTTTCTGTACGCCAGAGCAAATGGCGCAAGAATGCCAAGACGTAGTTGCTTTGGTGTTGGATATTTACAAAGAATTTGGCTTTAATAATGTCCATATTAAATTGTCAACGCGCCCAGAAAACCGCATTGGCAGTGATGAAACTTGGGATGTTTTAGAAGCGGCCCTAGCGGATTCATTGAATGCAATGAGCTTGCCTTACACGCTGTTTCCAGGTGAGGGCGCGTTTTATGGTCCGAAACTTGAATTCGTACTGCGTGATGCCATTGGTCGTGATTGGCAATGTGGTACGCTACAAGTGGATATGAGCTTACCTGATCGTTTTGATTTGAATTACATTTCAGATGACGGCACGAAAAAACGTCCTGTCATGTTGCATCGTGCGTTATTCGGTTCGTTAGAACGCTTCTGTGGTATTTTGATTGAACATTACGAAGGAAAATTCCCGCTTTGGTTAGCGCCAGTTCAGTTAAGTGTGCTGCCAGTTTCGGAAGTTTTTGATGAATATGCGAAAAAAGTGGTTGCAGAATTAAGAAAATCGGGTTATCGTGTTGAATTAGACTTGAGAAATGAAAAGCTTGGGTATAAAATTCGTGAACACTCGATGCAGCGTATTCCCTACACTTTAGTGGTGGGCGAGCAAGAACAAAGCTCGGCTAGTGTTAACGTTCGTGTGCGTGGTGGCGAAACCTTGGGTAATATGAGCATGGCTCAACTCATGGAGCGCTTGGCGCATGAAGTTGCCACTAAAGGAAATGCGTAAATTATTTGAACTTATTTAGGAGTAAGTGTTATCAGCAAACGACCTATCGTGCGCAGTACCGCACCAGAAGAAAGCAACCGTAAGGAGCGTATTAATGGTGAGATTCGAGCGCAATCTGTACGACTGATTGGTCCAGAAGGTGAGCAGATCGGTATTGTTAAACTGGCAGAAGCGTTGCGTATTGCTGAGGATGCCGAATTAGACTTGGTGGAAATTGCTGCGCAAGCAGATACACCTGTCTGTAAAGTTATGGACTATGGTAAGTATCAGTTTCAACTTCAGAAGAAAAATGCTGAAGCTAAAAAGAAACAGAAACAAATCCAAGTCAAAGAGTTAAAGTTCCGCCCTGGAACCGAGGAAGGCGATTATCAGGTAAAGCTTCGCAACCTGAAACGCTTTTTGGAAGAGGGAGACCGTGTGAAGGTGATTGTGTGGTTCCGTGGACGCGAAATCACGCATAAGGAACTGGGTTTGAAGGTGCTAGAGCGCATTCAGGCCGATGTTGAAGGAATTGGTACGATTGATCAGTTGCCTAAGCTGGAAGGTCGCCAACTGATGATGATGGTCATTCCTTCAAAAAGCTAAACGAGACGCGTGAGGATAGGAGTTAGTTCCTATTACTTGCAGAGCCATTCCTCGGTGCTCTAGTCTTATATTTCCATCAATGCGTAGCTGAGTAATGTTATGTCTAAAATGAAAACCAAGAGTAGCGCTAAGAAGCGCTTCCAAAAAACTGGCTCTGGCCGTTTTAAGTGCAAGCAGGCTTTCCTGCGTCACATCCTGACTAAGAAAACGAGTAAGCGTAAGCGTCAATTACGCGCACCTGGCATGGTTCATGAGAACGACGTTAAATCTGTTGTTCAAATGATGCCTTACGCGTAACGATTAGAAGGAGTGAAATAAATGGCACGAGTTAAACGTGGTGTAGTCGCCAGAGCGCGTCACAAGAAAGTTATCGATGCAGCCAAGGGTTACCGTGGTCGTCGTAAAAATGTCTATCGCGTAGCGGTACAAGCGGTTATTAAAGCGGGTCAATACGCTTACCGTGACCGTCGTCAGAAAAAACGTCAATTTCGTGCGTTGTGGATTGCGCGTATTAACGCAGCAGTTCGTAGCCTTGATATGACTTACAGCAAATTCATTAATGGCTTGAAAAAAGCGAATATTGAAATTGACCGTAAAGTATTGGCGGATATGGCTGTACATGATATGGCAGCTTTCTCTGCGATTGCACGTCAAGCACAAGCAGCGTTAGCGGCTTAATTGATTGTGATCATCGTCTGAAACAGGGGTCTTTGACCCCTGTTTTTATTCGTCATCAGCAGTATTGATTCATTAGTCGCTCACCATCGGTATAAATGGTTAATGAATGGGTATTAGTCATAGGGAGTCCACCAATGGACATGGATAGTCTTTTACAGAATGCGTTAACACAAATTCGTGAAGCGTCGGATTTAGAGGCGTTGGAAACGGTTCGCGTGTATTTTTTCGGCAAAAAAGGCGCTTTAACCGAGCTGAGTAAACAGCTTGGGCAAGCTAGTGCAGAAGAAAAGCCGATTTTAGGGGCTAAAGTCAGTGGGTTGCGTCAAGCGATTAATGAAGCATTTGATGCGAAAAAGAAATCAATTTCCGATGCTTTGTTGGCCACCAAGTTGGCTAGTGAGTCTTTAGATGTTAGCCTGCCTGGTCGCAATGTCGATATGGGCAGTTTACATCCGGTCACCCAAACCATTGCGCGCATTAATGACTGGTTCGCACAATTGGGCTTTTCGGTTGAGCAGGGGCCAGAGATCGAAGACGATGTACATAACTTTGAAGCCTTAAATATTCCCGAAACCCATCCAGCACGCGCTATGCACGACACCTTCTATTTTGACAGCGGTCTACTGCTCAGAACGCATACTTCGCCTGTGCAAATTCGTACCATGGAGCGCCAACAGCCACCCTTACGCATTATTGCGCCAGGTCGCGTTTATCGTTGTGACTCGGATCAAACTCATACCCCGATGTTTCATCAAATTGAAGGACTGGTGGTGGATAAAACCGCCAACTTTGCGCAATTAAAAGCCTTGCTGGAGTCCTTTTTGGTTTACTTCTTTGATGATCCTGAGCTTAAAGTGCGTTTCCGTCCTTCGTATTTCCCGTTTACCGAGCCTTCGGCAGAAGTGGATATTGCCACCAATTTGTTAGGTGGTCGTTGGGTCGAGGTGCTGGGTTGTGGTGTGGTGCATCCGAATGTATTAAGCCATGCTGGCATTGATCCCGAAGAATACACAGGCTTTGCTTTTGGGTTAGGTGTGGAACGCTTGGCAATGTTGCGTTTTGGCATTCCCGATTTGCGTATGCTCTTTGATAATGATGTGCGCTTCTTGCGTCAATTTCAGGCATAAGGAGGCGATATGAAATTTTCTTATCAGTGGTTAACCAGTCTGGTTGCAACGGGTTGGAGTTTGAAGCAAACCTGTGCTAAGTTGAACGATTTAGGCTTAGAAGTTGAAGAAACCACACCGGTTTCGGGTGACTTTAGTGGCGTTGTGGTTGGTAAGGTGCTTACGGTCGAACCTCATCCGAATGCTGATAAATTACGTGTCACGACGGTGGATGTCGGTCGTGCTGAGCCAGTTCAGATTGTCTGTGGGGCGCCTAATGTACGTGTCGGTATGATTGCGCCAACTGCTTTAGTGGGAGCAGTATTGCCTGGTATCACCATTAAAGATGCGGAGTTGCGTGGTGTTGCTTCCTCTGGTATGTTGTGTTCAGCGGGCGAGTTAGGTATTGAGGGTCAGGAAAGTGGTTTGTGGGACTTGCCAGAAGAATGTGTGGTGGGTGCTGACTTACGTGATGCACTTAATCTGAATGATGCCAGTATTGAAATTTCCTTAACACCCAATCGTGCGGATGCGTTGAGTATGTTGGGTGTAGCGCGTGATGTGGCGGCATTAAGTGGCGTTTCGGTTCAAGCACCTAGCGAAACAGAACCTAAGGTAGTGCTTTCTACGTCGGTTGACGTTAAGGTAGATGCGGCTAGGGCTTGCCCAAGCTATTTAGCTTGTCGTGTTGATTTACCCGAAAACGCGCAGACACCACTCTGGATGAAAGAGCGTTTGCGTCGTTCAGGCTTGCGTAGCCTAGGTTTAGTCGTCGATGTCACGAATTATGTGATGCTGGAGCTAGGACAACCGATGCATGCCTTTGATGCTGACAAAATTCAAGGCGCAATTCAGGTTAGAAATGCCTGGGCGACTGAGTCTTTGATCCTGCTAGATGGCAAACCTGTCAGCTTAGCAGAGGACATGTTGGTTATCGCGGATGATACAGGTGCGATTGCTTTAGCGGGTATCATGGGTGGACAGTCGACGGCCGTGACGGATGCAACTCGCCGTGTTGTATTAGAGTGTGCACATTTTACACCAGCCGCTGTAGTGGGTAGAGCGCGTCGCTTAGGTTTGCACACCGATGCTTCGCACCGTTTTGAGCGCGGTGTTGATCCCTTATTGCCTGAGTTTGCGATGAAGCGCGCACTCAATCTATTGGCTGAAGTGGGCGCTCAGTGCGGAGCAGTGGTTAGTGTTGGTGCGGCATTCATTGCTGAGAATCGTTTGAGCCTGCGTCGCGAACGCATTGAGCGTTTATTGGGTATGACGGTTGCCGATGAGCAAGTGGTTCAGCTTCTGTCTGGTTTAGGCATGAAAGTGACGGCCAATGTAACGGGGTGGGATGTGGTTGCGCCAAGCTGGCGTTTCGATATGTCGATTGAGGCGGATTTGGTCGAAGAGCTGGCGCGCATGATTGGGCTAGACAATTTGCCCAAGTTGCCCTTACCCGCGACTAGCGTTATGCCATCGGGCCGTAATCAACAAGAGATGCGATTAAAACAACTCTTGGTCGGTCGTGGTTATCAAGAAGCCATTACCTACAGTTTTGTTGATGGCAAAGAACAACGACTGGTAGAACCGGATCAGGTGGGTATTGATCTTGCCAATCCAATTGCGGAAACATTAGGGCAAATGCGTGTCAGTTTATGGACAGGTTTACTATCAGCAGCGCGATATAACCTAAACCGCCAAGCAAAACGAGTACGTTTCTTTGAAACTGGCTTGCGTTTTCTGGCGCAGCAAGATGACAATGGACTGCCAGTGCAAATTCCAACCCTGGCGGGTATTGCTTGCGGTAGTGCTGCTGTCATGCAGTGGGGTCAGGCGACACGTCAGGTTGATTTTTATGATGTGAAAGGCGATGTTGAGGCGTTGTTAGCCAGTGCTGGTCTGTTGGGTCAAGTGAGCTTTAGCGCCTCTGAGCATCCCGCCTTGCATCCTGGTCAAACCGCCAGTATTCAGCTAAATGGGCAAGCGATTGGTTTGATTGGTAGCCTGCATCCCAGTTTGGCGAAACAAATGGATATCGACATTCCAGCAGTGCTGTTTAGCATTGATTTAGCTTATTTGACCGCTATCCCTGCTAAATCGACTTTCCAAGGACTGTCTAAATTCCCCTTGGTGCGTCGCGATATTGCCGTGGTGGTTGATGCGCCTGTCACTTTTGCGCAAGTGTCATCAGTCATTGCATCGGTTAAGCGCGATTGGTTCCAAACAGCCGAACTGTTTGATGTTTACTCGGGTAAGGGATTAGGTGAAGGTCAGCGTAGTTTGGCTATTGCTTTGTGGTTTCAAGATTTAGAACGTACATTGACTGACGCTGAAATTGAAGCCTGTATGAATGAAATTATTGAACAGCTGAGCCTGCAATTGAATGCTCAGCTACGTGCTTAAAAGGAAATAAAGATGACGATTACAAAAGCAGAATTATCTCAAACTTTGGCAGACACTTTGGGCTTAAATAAGCGCGAGTCTAAAGAAATTGTTGAAGACTTCTTTGGTCAGATTGGTGAAATTTTACAAACGGGTGAAGATGTTAAACTTTCTGGTTTTGGTAACTTTGAGCTACGCGATAAGTCGCCACGCCCAGGGCGTAATCCACGTACAGGTGAAGATGTGCCCATTACCGCGCGTCGTGTCGTTACCTTTAAGCCAGGACAAAAACTACGTGCATTGGTAGATCAGCACCAGGGAGTCTAACCGATGACAACGACGGCCATTCCTGAAAAGAAGTATTACACCATTGGTGAAATTAGTCAGTTGACTGGCTTAAAACCGCATGTGTTGCGTTATTGGGAGCAGATGGTTCCGATATTGGAGCCAACCAAGCGTAGTGGTCGTCGTTATTATCAGCGTCAGGATTTGCAGGTTATTCTGGAGCTGGATCGGTTGATTAATCAGGAAGGACACACCTTGTCTGGCGCTTTAACTAAAATCAAAGCGCACGGATTACCTGAAGGGGTTGCCTTGCCGACTAAGTCCGCAATTCGTGGCAAGAAACCGCAAGTCAGTCTAGAAAAGCTGGAAGCCAGCTTAAAATTGCTGTTGCGTAAAATACAGCGCCATAATTTAGCCACAATCAGTCGATGGGATAATATTGGCACTTGAATAGTATGCCGTATTACCGCTATAATGTTCAGATGTTCGGGGTATGGCGCAGCCTGGTAGCGCACTTGCATGGGGTGCAAGGGGTCGTAGGTTCAAATCCTGCTATCCCGACCAACATATTAAAAAGGTCTGTATGTTACAGACCTTTTTTATTGCTACTCTTCTTTATTTACGATACTGTTCTGGCAATAAAGGCGCTAGGGTTTTCA
>CAZYER010000008.1:0-50083 GCA_964646525.1 uncultured Francisella sp.
TACACTATTTCAATGAGTTATGGTGTTATTTATAGGTTTGAACACGGATTCAGGATAGTTTCATTGCTTTGGTATCACTTCAATAAGACAAGCCAGCCGCAGGCACTCAATGACGGCTATAGGTATCGCCTATACTATTGAATTAAATCATAAAATATGTAGCAAAATGGATAAAAACAGTTGCAAGAATGAACGCAATGCACTATAATTGTATCCATGTTCGGTGAACGAATTGTCGCTAAAGTAGCCAAAACACTTGACCTAAGTAAGGGTAGTGGTTATCATAAGCGGAATTGGTGGGGTATCCAAGTGGCTAAAGGGGACTGATTGTAAATCAGCTGGCACTGCCTTCGTAGGTTCGAATCCTACCCCCACCACCAGTGTTTCAAAGTGTGCGGCCTTCGTATAATGGTAATACCCTAGCCTTCCAAGCTAGAGCCGCGGGTTCGATTCCCGCAGGCCGCTCCAGAGATGCTTTTTTAGCTCAGTCGGTAGAGCGCATCCATGGTAAGGATGAGGTCGCAGGTTCGATTCCTGCAAAAAGCACCAGATTAAAAAGGTTGACTTTAACAAGTCAGCCTTTTTTGCTATTATGGCATTTTAATTTGTTTAACAACGGTGAGGGATCATTCCATGGCTAAGGAAAAGTTTGAACGTAAGAAGCCACACGTAAACGTTGGAACCATTGGTCACGTTGACCACGGTAAAACAACACTAACAGCAGCGTTAACGATTGTATCGGCACGTGCATTTGGTGGTGAAGCGAAAGCTTACGACCAAATCGACAACGCTCCTGAAGAAAAAGCACGTGGTATTACCATCAACACCTCACACGTTGAATATGAATCAACTTCACGTCACTACGCCCACGTAGACTGCCCAGGTCACGCCGACTATGTTAAAAACATGATTACCGGTGCGGCTCAGATGGACGGCGCGATCCTCGTTTGTTCAGCAGCTGATGGTCCTATGCCACAAACGCGTGAGCACATCCTATTGTCACGTCAAGTAGGTGTACCTTACATCGTTGTATTCTTAAACAAAGCTGACATGGTAGACGACGCAGAGTTATTAGAGCTTGTTGAAATGGAAATCCGTGAGTTGTTATCATCTTACGACTTCCCAGGTGACGACACGCCAATCATCACAGGTTCAGCATTGAAAGCAGTAGAAGGCGACCAATCAGAAATCGGCGAACCAGCAGTACTGCGTTTATTGCAAGCGCTAGACGACTACATCCCACTACCAGAGCGTGCGGTAGACAAACCATTCCTAATGCCAATTGAAGATGTGTTCTCAATACAAGGTCGTGGTACCGTAGTAACAGGTCGTATCGAAACTGGTGTCATCAAAGTAGGCGATACAGTTGAGATTTTGGGTATCAAAGATACACAAACAACTACTGTTACTGGTGTTGAAATGTTCCGTAAACTGCTAGACCAAGGTGAAGCAGGCGACAACGCAGGTATCCTATTACGTGGTACTAAACGTGAAGACGTACAACGAGGTCAAGTACTGGCTAAACCAGGTTCAGTCAAAGCACACACCAAATTTGAATGTGAAGTCTACATCCTGTCAAAAGAAGAAGGTGGTCGTCATACACCATTCTTCAACAACTACCGCCCACAGTTCTACTTCCGTACAACGGACGTAACTGGTGCATGTATGTTGCCTGACGGTGTTGAAATGGTTATGCCAGGTGACAACGTTAAGATGTCGGTTGAATTGATTCAACCCATCGCGATGTCAGAAGGCTTACGCTTCGCGATTCGTGAAGGTGGTCGTACGGTAGGTGCTGGTGTAGTTGCTAAAATATTAGCTTAATTACCCGCCTAACGGAAAACCGATGAAAAAGCCCGTCAGCAATGACGGGCTTTTTTGTTTTTTTCGTTGTTTTTGGGTAACATAGAACACCTAGTATCACTGAGGGTAGTATCATGAAGGGCATGGTGTTCACAGAGTTTTTAGAAATGGTGGAAACTAAGTTTTCTGCCGACATGGTTGACGATATTATTGACGATGCCAATCCAGCTTCGGGCGGTGCTTATACGTCAGTCGGCACCTATTCACATGAGGAGTTGGTCGATATGGTGGTTGCGCTGTCGAAAAGAACTCAAATTCCGGTTCCGGTTTTGGTCAGAACTTTTGGTGAGCATGTTTTTGGTGTCTTTGCACGATCGTTTCAGCAGTTTTTTGAGGGTGTGCCAGATGCATTAACCTTTTTATCTGGCATTGAAGATATTATTCATGCGCAAGTGATCAAGTTATATCCAGACGCGCAATTGCCTAAATTTGATTGTTTGCGTGAAGGTAATCGCTTAACCATGATTTATCACTCGGATCGTCATTTGGCTGATTTGGCAGAGGGCTTGATTATGGGGTGTGGTCAGCATTTTGGTGATCACTTAACCATTCAGCGCGAAGAGTTGAATGAGTTGAGTACGCGTTTTGTTGTTACCAAGGTTTAGGTGTTGATGGAAGTTCAACCAACGGTTGATGCGATTACCGCATTAGAAATGCGCTGGCAAAAGCGCATAGATCGAGAGCGCATCGCTAGAAAAGAAGCAGAGCGACTGCTAGAGGAGAAAAGCTTAGCTTTATATGAACGTAATGTTGAGTTAAGGGAGCTGGCGTCAAATCTTGAAAAGTTGGTGGATCAGCGAACGTCTGAATTAGAGATAGCGTTAAAAAAAGCTCAGGCAGCAACGGTGGCAAAAAGCGAGTTTTTGGCTACCATGAGTCATGAAATTCGTACCCCTTTAAACGGCGTGCTCGGTATGGCGCAGCTGTTATCTGATACGACGCTGAATGATCAGCAGCGTGAATATGTTAGTAATTTAAAAAATACCAGTAACACCTTGTTGGCAATTATTAACGATGTACTCGACTTTTCAAAGATAGAGGCGGGTAAGTTAGAGCTTGAGCGTATTGATTATGACTTGCATCAGCTTGTAAATGAAGTTTGCGCTATATTCCAGTTGCAAGCTCAGCAAAAAGGATTGTCTTTACGGTTGGAGTTGTCTCCTTCGGTGCCGCAGTGGATTGTGGGAGATCCAACACGGTTGCGTCAAATACTGATGAATTTATTGTCAAATGCGATGAAGTTTACAGCATCCGGAAGTGTGGGTTTGCAGCTGACATCGACAGAGCATAGTGATCTCATTACCGCATGCGTCTGGGACACGGGTATTGGGATGAACGAGACGGCTTTATCTAAGTTATTCCAGGCATTTAGTCAAGCTGATGCCTCTACCACGCGGGAATATGGTGGTACAGGCTTGGGATTGGCTATTTGTGAGTGCTTGACGGGATTAATGGGCGGTCGAATTTGGGTAGAAAGTGAATGGCAAAAAGGATCGCGGTTTTATTTTACTTTTGTCGCTCCTAAGGGAGAAGCAGCTATCCCAATGAATCCCGTTGAATCCCGACTGAGTCTAGCTGAGTTGCAGGTGCTGTTGGTTGAAGATAATGCCATTAATCGCATGGTAGCGAGCAGCTTGCTGGAAAAATTGGACATCAAGGTGGATATTGCGGTAGATGGATTGGAAGCTGTCTCTATGGTGGAAAAAACATCTTATGATTTAGTGTTGATGGATATGCAGATGCCGAATATGGATGGATTGACAGCGACTCAGCATATTCGTGCCATGAACCTATCCAAACGGCCGACGATTATTGCTTTGACAGCTAACGCGATGAATGAAGATCAAGAACGCTGTCTGGCAGCTGGAATGGATGATTTTATTAGTAAGCCCATTCATTTCGATCAATTAAAACAAACGCTGGCGCGCTTTTATCCTTGATGGATAGACGGTAAATACAAATAAACACACTTTATGGCGTAATTCTTGTTGCAACGCGCTGTAATTTTGACTAAAATACCCAGCTGTTTTGCTTTAAATAGCAATTAACCCCAGGGGATTAGTTTAATGGTAGAACGAAGGATTCCAAATCCTTTGGTGAGAGTTCGATTCTTTCATCCCCTGCCAAATTCACCTTTCATTTCAAGCTAAGTATGAAACAACAAAACACTGCGACCAGTCCTGCTGATAAATTCCGCTACATTCTTTCGATCGCGTTGTTGGTTGCCTCGCTTGTCGCCTATTATTTATTAACCGATTTGGATTTGGCACTGCGTGTGCTGATCGTCGTTGCGGGCGTTGCTATTGCTGTTTCGGGCGTATGGACGACAGTATTTGGTTCGAATACGCGCAAACATTTAAATGATACGCAGCGTGAAGTGCGCCAAGTAGTGTGGCCTACGCGAGAGCAGGCAGTTCGAATGACGTTAATTGTCTTTGTTGCTGTGTTTTTCGTTGGTTTGTTTTTGTGGTTGGTTGATATGTTTTTCTTGTGGGGCGTTCAGTGGCTCACAGGGCGCGGGGAGTAATTAATGCGTTGGTATGTAGTTCACGCCTACTCAGGCTATGAAAATTATGTCAAAAAGACATTGCAAGAATATATTGATCGCGCCAACATGCAGGATCGCTTTGGCGATATTTTAGTTCCTTCAGAAGAAGTAGTCGAAATTCGCGATGGTAAAAAACGTAAGAGTGAGCGTAAGTTTTTTCCGGGCTATGTGCTAGTTCAGATGGAAATGGATGATGCGGTATGGCATTTGGTGCGTAGTGTGCCGCGTGTCATGGGGTTTATCGGCGGTACAGCCGATAAACCAGCGCCGATTACCGATCGTGAAGCCAATCAAATTCTTCAGCGCATGGAAGAAGGTGCAGAACGTCCGCGTCCTAAAGTGCTGTTCGAGCCAGGTGAAGTGGTGCGTGTCACCAATGGTCCTTTTGCGGATTTTGAAGCCGTGGTTGAAGAAGTGGATTACGAGAAAAACAAACTCAAAGTTTCGGTGTTGATTTTTGGTCGCTCAACACCAGTCGAGTTGGAGTTTACCCAAGTCGAAAAGACGGCCTAATAAACAGATTCGTCAGAATCACGGGAAGTTTGGTTTAGACTAAACGCTATACCCTTAACATGGAGCTATAACATGGCAAAAAAAATCACAGGCTATATCAAGCTGCAAGTGCCAGCTGGTAAAGCAAATCCTTCTCCACCCATTGGTCCAGCGTTGGGTCAAAAAGGTGTTAACATCATGGGTTTCTGTAAAGAGTTCAACGCTGCAACTCAAAGCATGGAACCAGGTTTACCTTTACCAGTTGTCATCACGGTTTATGCAGATAAAAGCTTTAGTTTTATCCTGAAAACACCACCAGCATCTTTCTTGTTGAAAAAAGCTGCCGGTATCACCAGTGGTTCAGCAATTCCTAACCGTAACAAGGTTGGTAAAGTAACTGACGCTCAGATCGAACAAATTGCAACAACGAAGATGCCTGACTTGAATGCTAATGATATGGATGCTGCTAAGCGTACCATCGCTGGCACTGCTCGTAGCATGGGCTTAGTGGTAGAGGGTTAATAGAAATGGCAAAACTAACTAAACGCCAAAAGGCAATGCGTGCTGCGGTTTCTTCAACTAAAACCTACGCAATTGATGAAGCGATCACGATTTTAAAGTCTTTCGCTTCTGCTAAATTTTCAGAGTCTATGGATGTTGCAGTGAACTTGGGTATCGACCCACGTAAATCTGACCAAGTCGTTCGTGGCGCAACGGTACTGCCTAACGGCACAGGTAAAACCGTGCGTGTTGCTGTGTTCACTCAAGGTTCTAATGCCGATAAAGCTCGCGAAGCGGGTGCAGAATTTGTTGGTATGGAAGATTTGGCTGAGCAGGTTAAAGGTGGCATGATGGACTTTGACGTAGTTATTGCTAGTCCAGACGCAATGCGCGTTGTAGGTGCACTAGGTACTGTGTTGGGTCCACGTGGTTTGATGCCAAACCCAAAAGTCGGTACTGTGACGCCAGATGTTGCCAATGCAGTTAAAAATGCTAAAGCCGGTCAAGTTCGTTTCCGTGCTGATAAAGGTGGTGTGGTACACACAACCATCGGTAAATTGGCTTTTGAGCCTAACGCACTGAAAGAAAACTTAGTAGCGCTATTGTCTGATTTGCAAAAAGCTAAACCAGCGGCTGCAAAAGGCGTCTACATGAAAAAAGTAACCATATCATCTACCCAGGGTCCTGGTGTGACTGTTGATATGAACAGTGTGAGCCTAGGCGCTTAATTGCGACTGGGTACACGAGATGGCTGTCCTTGCATGCAAGGCTGCTCATCTCAGACCGCAGGTGCTACTAACCTAGCTTAAATTGGCCTGCGCAGAAGGGAAGCCACCATCTTGAGATGGTTCACTCGTTAGGAGAAATTAATGGCACTTAAACTTGAAGACAAGAAACAGGTCGTCGAGGAAGTGTCTGCTTTAGCTCAATCTGCGTTAGCAGTTGTTGCTGCGGAATACCGTGGTTTGACTGCTAGCCAGATGGATAGCTTGCGTGGCGAAGCGCGTAAAGCAAACGTAACAGTGCGTGTTGTTAAGAACACCCTGGCGCGTCGTGCTTTAGCGGGTTCATCACATGAGCCTATGGCAGAGACTTTAACGGGACCATTGATCCTGTTGTTTTCAACAGAAGATCATGGTTCTGCGGCAAAAGTTACCCAAGAATTCGCTAAGAAAAATGACAAGCTCGTTGCACGTTCTTTGTCAATTGGTTCTGGTGCGTTGGGTGCTGATCGCCTTGCTGCAATTGCTGCATTGCCGAACCGCGACCAAGCAATTGCGATGCTAATGAGCGTCATGAAAGCACCAGTGGGCAAACTTGCTCGCACTTTGGCTGCTGTTCGCGATGCCAAAGAAGCCGCATAACTTATATTTTTGTTACTCGACCCCCTGTTTTAGGAGATAAATCATGGCTGTTACTAAAGAAGACATCCTTAATGCCGTTGCCGAAATGTCGGTTATGGAAATCGTTGAATTAATTTCTGCAATGGAAGAAAAGTTCGGTGTAACTGCTGCTGTTGCAGTAGCTGCAGGTCCAGCAGCTGGTCCAGCTGAAGCGGCTGAAGAGAAGACTGAATTTGACGTTGTATTGTTAGATGCAGGCGCTAACAAAGTAGCTTGTATTAAAGTAGTACGTGGCTTGACTGGCTTAGGCTTGAAAGAAGCGAAAGATGCGGTTGAAGGTGCTCCTACTGTTGTTAAATCTGGTGTGTCTAAAGACGACGCTGAAAAAGCGAAGAAAGAGTTGGAAGAAGCTGGCGCGAAAGTCGAAATCAAATAATTTCGGCTTGCCACTTCAGGCAACACAGGCAATGGCTGGGGGTTTGTTCTTCCGGCCTTTGTCTTTTGGTATTTAAAATACCCCCCCAGGGAAGGGTGATGTCCCCCAGAATTTCTACATTGTCTAACCCATGAGGTTATCGATGACTTACTCTTTCACAGAGAAAAAGCGAATCCGTAAAGATTTTGCGAAACGCGCTTCGGTGCTCCCCGTTCCTTATTTGCTCAGCTTGCAAAAGGAATCTTTTTTAGACTTCTTACAATTAGACATTGCTGCAGACAAACGTAAAAACGTTGGTCTACATGCGTCTATGCGCTCTATTTTTCCGATTAAAGCGGTTTCGGGTGCAGCAGAATTAGACTATGTGTCTTATCGCGTTGGTGTACCAGAATTTGATGTTAAAGAGTGTAAGCAACGGGGAGCGACTTATTCAGCTCCCTTGCGCGCTAAACTACGCTTGGTGATCTTAGATAAAGATTCACCCGAAAATAATCGTCAAATTAAAGCGGTTAAAGAGCAAGAAGTTTACTTAGGCGATGTGCCTCTAATGACCGAAAATGGTACTTTTATTATTAATGGTACTGAACGGGTTATTGTGAGCCAATTACATCGTTCACCAGGCGTTATTTTTGATAGTGATAAGGGTAAGACTCACTCATCTGGTAAGGTCCTTTTTAATGCACGCATTATTCCGTACCGTGGTTCTTGGTTAGACTTTGAATTTGACCACCACGACATTTTGTTTGTGCGTATTGACCGTCGTCGTAAACTACCCGTGACTGTCTTGTTGCGTGCGATGGGTTATGACAATGCCAGCATTTTGTCGCAATTCTTCGAAGAAACAAAGGTTTCATACGATGGCAATAAGTTTGAATTGGCCATTGTTGATTCGCAGTTAAAAGGCGAAACAGCGACCTTTGATATCATGAATGGCGACAAGCTTATGGTTGAAGCAGGTAAGAAAATTACCGCTAAAACCATTCGAGATTTTAAAGCCGCTGGCATGGAAACCCTCGTGGTTCCAGAAGAGTTTTTGCTCGGCAAAGCGTTGATGAAAGACCTAATTGATGCTGATACGGGTGAAGTGATTGCACTGGCTAACGATGTTATTAACCAAGAACGATTAGAAAAAATTAAGTTAATGTCATCGGTTAACCTTTCATTGGTTTACACCAATGAATTAGATCAAGGTGCGTTTATTTCTGAAACCATGCGTTTGGATAACACCAAAACAGCACTTGATGCTTGGGTAGAAATTTACCGCATGATGCGTCCAGGTGAACCACCGACAGCAGAGTCATCAGAAAAATTATTTAACAGCTTGTTCTTCTCGCAAGAACGTTATGACTTGTCAGATGTCGGTCGCATGAAACTGAACCGTCGCTTGCATCGTGATCACAACGAAGGCGATTTGGTGCTTTCAAATGATGACATCATTGATGTGATCAAAGAGCTGATTACCATTCGTAACGGTAAGAGCGTTGTTGACGATATCGACACGCTCGCTAACCGCCGTGTACGTGCTGTCGGTGAAATGGCTGAAAACGCTTTCCGCGTTGGTTTGGTTCGTGTCGAGCGCGCGGTACGTGAGCGTTTGAATTTGGCGGAATCTGAAGGGTTAATGCCTCAAGATTTGATCAATGCGAAACCGATTTCGGCAGCAATTAAAGAGTTCTTTGGTTCGAGTCAGTTGTCTCAGTTCATGGATCAAGTGAATCCTTTATCTGAGATTACGCACAAACGTCGTGTCTCTGCGCTTGGCCCAGGTGGCTTAACGCGTGAACGCGCAGGCTTCGAGGTGCGTGACGTACATCCGACTCACTATGGTCGTGTCTGTCCGATTGAAACCCCAGAGGGTCCAAACATTGGTCTAATTAACTCTTTGGCTGTTTATGCGCGTACTAATGAATATGGTTTCATTGAAACGCCTTACCGCCGTGTCGTTAATGGTCAGGTAACGGATATTGTGGACTATGTATCTGCGATTGATGAAGCGGACTATGTGATTGCTCAGGCGAATGCGGCGACGAATGCTGAAGGTCAGTTAACGGATGACTTCGTGCCAGCACGTTTCCAAAACGAGTTTACGCTGAAACAAGCCAGTGAAGTCCAGTATATGGATATTTCACCGAAGCAAATCGTATCTGTTGCGGCCTCGTTGATTCCTTTCCTAGAGCATGACGATGCCAACCGTGCCCTCATGGGTTCGAACATGCAACGTCAAGCCGTGCCGACTTTGCGTGCGCAGAAGCCCTTAGTGGGAACGGGTATGGAACGTACCGTTGCGATTGACTCGGGTGTTGCGGTTGTCGCAAAACGTGGTGGCGTGGTGGTATCTTCTGATGCTGCTCGTGTTGTTGTGCGTGTCAATGAAGACGAAATCACTATGGGTGAAACCGGCGTTGACATCTACAATCTAACTAAATACATGCGTTCAAACCAAAACACCTGTATTAATCAGCGTGTTATCGTCAAAACAGGTGATGTGATCGGTAAGGGAGATGTGTTAGCTGATGGTCCTTCTACCGACTTAGGTGAGTTGGCCCTGGGTCAGAACATGCGTATCGCTTTTATGCCCTGGAACGGTTACAACTATGAAGACTCGATTTTGATTTCGGAGCGTGTTGTACAAGAAGACCGTTACACCACCATCCACATCGAAGAGTTGTCGTGTTTAGCACGTGACACCAAGCTAGGTCCAGAAGAAATTTCTGCGGACATTCCTAACGTGGGTGAGTCAGCATTAGGTTTGCTTGATGATTGTGGTATGGTTTATGTCGGTGCCAATGTTAAGCCAGGTGATATTCTAGTTGGTAAAGTAACGCCCAAAGGCGAAACGCAACTGACTCCTGAAGAGAAGCTATTACGTGCCATTTTCGGTGAAAAAGCGTCAGATGTTAAAGATACCTCATTGCGTGTGCCTTCAGGTATTGAAGGTACGGTCATTGACGTTCAAGTCTTCCTACGTGACGGTGCTGAGAAAGACCGCCGTACGCGTGACATCGAAGAGGCTGAACTGAAAGTCGTTCGTCAAGATTTGCAAGACCAGAAAAAGATTTTGTCGCAAGACGTTTACCGTCGTGCTCAGTCATTATTAATTGGTCAGGTGTGTAAAACAGCGCCGAACAAGTCGTTAGTTAAGCAAATTCTGAATGCGGATAATTTGGCAGAAGTCGAAGCGTCTAAATGGTTAGAAATCACCGTTGCGGATGAGGGTGTGAACCTTCAATTAGAACAGTTGACAGCGCAGTTGAAAGCCAAACATCTTGAATTAGATGAATTGTTTGAAGCTAAGCGTAAGAAACTGACGCAAGGCGATGACTTGCCTGCTGGTGTCATCAAAATGGTTAAAGTCTATGTGGCGGTTAAACGTCGCATTCAACCAGGTGACAAAATGGCGGGTCGTCATGGTAACAAAGGTGTTATCTCGCGTATTTGTCCGATTGAAGATATGCCATTCGATGAGAACGGTATGCCAGTTGACATCTGTTTGAATCCACTAGGCGTACCATCGCGTATGAACGTTGGTCAGATTCTTGAGGTTCATTTGGGTTTGGCAGCATGGGGTTTAGGTCGTCAACTAGACACGATGTTACGTGAACAACGTCAGCGTCAAGAAATAACCCGTTTCCTTGAACAGATTTACAATGAGTCAGAAGGTCAAACGGTTGATTTCGATCAGTTGAGCGATGCTGAGTTTAGTGAAATGGTGGCGAATCTGCGTGCAGGTGTGCCTTTGGCATCGCCAGTATTTGATGGCGTTTCGGAAGCTGAGATTAAGCGTTTGCTCCGTTTAGCGGGTCAGCCTGAGTCAGGGCAATTAACCTTATTTGATGGCCGTACAGGTGAAGCATTCGATCGTAAGGTTAGCGTGGGTTACATGTATTACCTCAAGCTGAACCACTTGGTCGACGACAAAATGCATGCGCGTTCAACGGGTCCTTACAGTCTCGTTACGCAACAGCCATTGGGGGGTAAAGCCCAGTTCGGTGGTCAGCGTTTCGGGGAGATGGAAGTTTGGGCGCTTGAAGCCTATGGTGCTGCCTTCACCTTACAAGAAATGTTAACGGTGAAATCGGATGACTTAACAGGTCGTACGCAAATGTACAAAAACGTCGTTGATGGTGACGAGTACATGAACCCAGGTATGCCAGAGTCGTTTAGTGTATTGATGAAAGAAGTCCGTGCCTTGGGTATTGACATTGAACTGGAGCAAGACGAATGAAAGACATTCTAAACCTAATCAAACGCCAGAACATTGTCAGTGAGTTTGATGCCATCCGTGTGGGATTGGCATCGCCTGAGCGTATTCGTTCATGGTCTTACGGTGAAGTGAAAAAGCCAGAAACGATTAACTATCGTACTTTCAAGCCTGAGCGTGATGGTTTGTTCTGTGCCAAAATCTTTGGACCTATCAAAGACTATGAATGCTTGTGTGGTAAATACAAGCGCATGAAGCACCGCGGTGTGATTTGTGAAAAATGTGGCGTTGAAGTTACGCAAACTAAAGTACGTCGTGAACGTATGGGTCATATCGACTTAGCTGCGCCTGTTACCCACATTTGGTTCTTGAAATCGCTACCAAGCCGCTTGGGTCTAATTTTAGACAAGCCATTGAAAGAATTAGAGTCGGTTCTGTATTACGAATCATACATCGTTGTTCATCCAGGCATGACACCTTTGGAAAAAGGTCAATTACTCAGCGTGGAAGAATACGAAGAAGCTTACGAGCAATATCGTGATGAATTCGACGCTAAAATGGGTGCTGAAGCGGTCAAAGACTTGCTTGATAACATGGATTTGTTGGCAGAAGCAACACGTTTGCGTGAAGAGTTAGATAGCACTTCGTCTGAAACCAAGTCGAAAAAGATTTCTAAGCGTTTACGCTTAATTGAGTCGTTTATCGAATCTGGCAATAAACCAGGCTGGATGGTATTAGAAGTATTGCCCGTGCTCCCACCTGAGTTACGTCCATTAGTGCCGCTAGACGGCGGTCGTTTTGCCACATCTGACTTGAACGATTTATACCGTCGCGTCATTAACCGTAACAACCGTTTGAAGCGTTTGTTAGAGTTGAATGCACCTGACATTATCGTGCGCAACGAAAAACGTATGTTACAAGAGTCAGTCGATTCTTTGTTAGATAACGGTCGTCGTGGTCGTGCCGTAACGGGTACCAATAAGCGTCAGCTGAAATCACTTGCCGATATGATTAAAGGTAAGCAAGGTCGTTTCCGTCAAAACTTACTAGGTAAGCGTGTTGATTACTCAGGTCGTTCGGTTATCGTGGTTGGTCCTACCTTGCGTCTGCACCAATGTGGTTTGCCTAAAAAAATGGCATTGGAATTGTTCAAGCCCTTCATTTTCTCTCGCCTACAAAAGCGTGGCTTAACTTCGACCATTAAAGGTGCGAAGAAAATGGTGGAGATGGAACTGCCAGAAGTTTGGGACGTGCTCGAAGAAGTGATTCGTCAGCATCCGGTAATGTTGAACCGTGCACCTACGCTTCACCGTTTGGGTATTCAAGCATTTGAACCGGTATTGGTGGAAGGTAAAGCAATTAACTTGCATCCGTTGGTGTGTTCGGCATTCAACGCCGACTTCGATGGTGACCAAATGGCGGTGCACGTTCCCTTGTCATTAGAGGCGCAGCTGGAATGTCGTACCCTCATGATGTCAACCAATAACTTGCTTTCCCCTGCAAACGGTGATCCGATTATCGTTCCTTCTCAGGACGTGGTATTGGGTCTCTATTACATGACGCGTGAGAAATTGCGCGCCAAAGGTGAGGGTATGGCTTTTGCGAACTGGCAAGAGGTTGAGCGTGCTTATGCGAATAAGGCCGTTGACTTACAAGCGATCATCAAAGTTCGTATTGTTGAGTACCGTAAAGACGAGCAAGGTGAACTACAGGCGCTACCGGCTAAATTAGTTGAGACGACTGTGGGTCGTACTTTGTTGTTCAGCATTATGCCTAAAGGGTTAGATTTTGCTCTGGTTAACCAAGCGCAGACGAAAAAGCGAGTCGCTAAATTGCTTGATGCTTGTTATCGTACCTTGGGTCCAAAAGAGACAGTCGTATTTGCCGACCAATTGATGTATACTGGTTTCCGTCATTCAACCAGTGCAGGCTTGTCTTTCTGTTCAGACGACATGCTGATTCCGGCTGAAAAGGCCGTTATCTTGGAAGAAGCGGAAGAGAAAGTTAAAACCATTCAGAACCAATACGAGCGTGGTCTGGTAACACAAGGCGAGCGCTACAATAAGGTTATTGATATCTGGTCACATGCCAATGAATTGGTTACCAAGTCGATGATGGATCAATTGCAGGTTGAGCCAGTACGTAATGTCAATGGTGAGATTGAGCTGGATGCAGATGGTAAACCATTAATGCAAGGCTCTTTCAACTCAGTATACATGATGGCCGACTCGGGTGCGCGTGGTAGCGTAGCACAGATGCGTCAGCTAGGTGGTATGCGTGGTTTGATGGCGAAACCAGATGGTTCGATTATTGAAACACCTATTACCGCAAACTTCCGTGAAGGCTTGAACGTACTGCAGTACTTTATCTCTACCCATGGCGCGCGTAAAGGTTTGGCCGATACCGCACTGAAAACAGCCAACTCGGGTTACTTAACGCGTCGTTTAGTCGATGTGGCGCAAGACGTGGTGATTACGCAGGACAACAGTGATAAAGCCTTGCTTGGTAAGGGGATCTTGCTAAGTTCGCGTGTTGAAGGTGGTGAGATTGTTGAATCACTTGGCGAGCGCGTATTAGGTCGTTGCGTGGCACAGGATGTGTTCCATCCAGAAACGGGTGAGCTGTTGATTGCCGACGGTACCCTTTTGGATGAGCGTAATATTCAGTTGCTTGATAACCATGGTATCGACCATATTCACGTTCACTCCGTCATTACCTGTATGAATCCTCATGGCTTAGAACGTAAATGTTACGGTCGTGACTTGGCGACAGGTAAAGTGGTGAACTTGGGTGAGGCTGTCGGTGTTATTGCCGCTCAGTCGATTGGTGAGCCGGGTACACAGTTAACCATGCGTACCTTCCATATCGGTGGTGCTGCCTCTAAGGCCGCAGCGCAAAGTAGTATTGAAGTCAAACGTGGTGGTATTGTGCGTGTGCATAATGCACGTATGGTTACCAACTCAGAAAACAAAACACTGATCGTTTCTCGTTCAAGTGAGTTGACAGTTCATGATGCGCAAGGTCGCGAACGTGAACGCTATAAATTACCTTATGGTTGTGCGCTATTAGTTAAAGATGGCGACATGGCAGAAGCAGGTAAAATGGTCGTTCAGTGGGATCCTCATACTCACCCGATTATTGCAGAAAGTTCAGGTATGATTGAGTTTGCCGACTTTGTGTTGGGTAAAACTGCGGAAACGAAAACCGATGAAGTTACCGGTATCAGTAACCTGGTTGTGAAGAGTTCAGACTACCGCGAAACCTTAAAAGCAGGCCAGAAAGTGGTTGAAGGTATGACCGATGAAGGTTATACCACCATTAATGTCACGGGCATGGCAGGCGCCATTGGTAAGCCCAGTAGCTCACGTGACTTTATTCCTAAACTGAATATTCGTGGCGCGAATAATGAACTGATTTCTTTGCCATTGCCTAAAAATACGGTTGTACTGGTGAAACATGGTCATGCGATTGCACAGGGTGACATCTTAGCGCGTGTACCGCAAGAAACGTCTAAGACTCGTGATATTACCGGGGGTCTACCTCGTGTAGCTGACTTGTTCGAAGCACGTATTCCGAAAGATCCCGCGATTATGGCTGAGATTTCAGGTATCGTTAAGTTTGGTAAAGAGACGAAAGGTAAACATCGTTTAATCATTACCAATGAGCAAAACGAGCAACAAGAGATTTTGATTCCAAAATGGCGTCACATTAACGTGTTTGAAAATGAACACGTCGATCGTGGTGATATTGTGGTGGATGGTGCGCCTAACCCGCATGATATCTTACGCATTTTGGGTGTTGAAGCTCTGGCGCGTTACATCATTGATGAAGTACAAGCAGTTTACCGTTTGCAAGGCGTTAAAATTAACGACAAGCACATTGAAGTGATTATTCGCCAAATGTTGCGTAAAGTTGAAATTCGTGATCCAGGTGAAAGCCGTTTCGTCAAAGGCGAACCAGTCGATTTCAACCGTGTGTTGATTGAAAACCAAAAATTGGAAGCAGAAGGTAAGCTTCCTATTCAGTATGATCGTTTGTTATTGGGTATTACCAAAGCATCACTGTCTACTGAATCCTTCATTTCTGCTGCTTCATTCCAAGAAACCACGCGTGTCTTGACTGAATCAGCAGTAAGCGGTAAACGTGATGACTTAGCAGGCTTGAAAGAGAACGTTATTGTTGGTCGCTTGATCCCAGCAGGTACGGGTTTTGCGTACCATCGCGCACGCAAATCGGGACAATATCGTCCACCCATGCCGAAGATGCCTCAAGCACCTGTCGCCATGTTTGCCGATCCCATTATCGATGATGACAGTCACGAATAAACTCGTTATCGTTGATTAATGTTGCGGATAAACGCCTGATTAGTTTATAATCAGGCGTTTACTTTTACTTGAACTCTTTACGGAGACCCACACTCATGGCAACTACTAACCAGCTCGTACGCAAAGGTCGTACTTCGCCGGTGTACAAGTCTAAGGTTCCAGCCCTAGATTCTTGCCCACAAAAACGCGGTGTTTGTACACGTGTGTACACAACTACCCCTAAAAAACCTAACTCAGCACTACGTAAAGTTGCTCGTGTGCGCTTAACCAATAAGATGGAAGTGACTTCTTACATCGGTGGTGAAGGTCATAACTTGCAAGAGCATAGTGTGATCTTAATCCGTGGTGGTCGTGTTAAAGACTTACCAGGTGTACGTTACCATACCATTCGTGGTGCGCTTGACTGTGCCGGTGTTGCAAAACGTCGTCAAGGTCGTTCGAAATACGGTGCTAAGCGTCCTAAAGCTTAATACCAACAAAATTTAATATTAATGAAATAACTACAGGTTAGTATCATGCCGAGAAGAAGAGAAGTCGCTAAGCGCGAAATCCTGCCTGATCCGAAGTTCAACGATCTTCTGATTGCAAAATTTATGAACATCATCATGGAAAGTGGTAAAAAATCAGTCGCTGAGTCGATTGTTTATGGTGCCCTTGAGCGTATGGCTCAAAAAACAGGTGGCGATGCTGCAACTAAGTTCCATGAAATTCTGGAAAAAGTGGGTCCCGTAGTGGAGCTGAAAGCGCGTCGTGTGGGTGGAGCTACCTATCAAGTGCCTGTTGAAGTTCGTGAAGATCGTCGTATTGGTTTGGCCATGCGTTGGTTGCGTGATGCAGCCCGTAAACGTGGCGAGAAAGGTATGATGTTGCGTTTAGCAAGTGAAATGACCGATGCCCTCGAAAACCGTGGCGCAGCGATCAAAAAACGTGAAGAAACACACCGTATGGCGGAAGCTAACAAAGCCTTCGCACATTTCCGTTGGTAATAAAGTAAGGTTAACACTGTGGCACGTACAACTCCTATTAGCCGTTACCGTAACATCGGTATTTCGGCTCACATTGACGCGGGTAAAACAACGACGACTGAGCGTGTTTTGTTCTACACGGGCGTATCTCATAAAATTGGTGAAGTGCATGATGGCGCAGCTACCATGGACTGGATGGCGCAAGAACAAGAGCGTGGTATTACCATTACTTCGGCAGCAACGACCTGTTTCTGGAAAGGTATGGATCGTTCGTTAGAAGAACACCGTATTAACATTATTGATACTCCTGGTCACGTTGACTTTACCATCGAAGTAGAGCGTTCAATGCGCGTACTTGACGGTGCTTGCATGGTTTACTGTGCAGTAGGTGGTGTACAGCCACAGTCTGAAACCGTATGGCGTCAAGCAAACAAATACAATGTACCTCGTATTGCCTTCGTGAACAAAATGGACCGTTCTGGTGCTAACTTCTACAATGTAGAAAGCCAGATGCGTAGCCGTTTAGGTGCTAATCCTGTACCTATCGTGATTCCTGTAGGTGCTGAAGATACGTTCACGGGCGTTATCGACCTATTGAAAATGAAGTATATTAACTGGAATGAAGCCGATCAAGGCATGACTTTCACTTACGAAGCCATTCCAGCGGATTTGGTGGATAAAGCTGAAGAATATCGCACTAAAATGATTGAAGCTGCGGCGGAAATTTCTGAAGAGTTGATGGACAAGTACTTAGGTGGTGAAGATTTGTCAGAAGATGAAATCGTTGCTGCTTTACGTGCTCGTACCATTGCGGGCGAAATCATTCCGATGTTGTGTGGTTCAGCGTTCAAAAATAAAGGTGTTCAACGAATGTTGGATGCGGTTGTTCAGTTGTTGCCAGCGCCAACAGACATTCCTGACACACCTTGTGAGTTAGAGGACGGTACGGCATCTGCTGTTCCAGCAGACGATAATGCTGCTTTCTCAGCATTGGCATTCAAAATCATGAATGACCCTTATGTGGGTTCGTTGACCTTTTTCCGCGTTTACTCGGGTGTAATCGAGTCAGGTAGTGCGGTGATGAACTCAGTTAAAGGCAAACGTGAACGTATTGGTCGTATCGTACAGATGCATGCCAACAACCGAGAAGAATTGACTGAAGTTCGTGCTGGTGACATTGCTGCTGCGATTGGCTTAAAAGATACGACAACTGGAGATACCTTGTGTGCGCTAGATAAAGTGGTTGTGTTAGAACGCATGGAGTTCCCTGAGCCTGTAATCTCGATTGCAGTTGAACCAAAAACCAAAGGTGACCAAGAAAAAATGGGTCTGGCTTTAGGTCGTTTGGCGAAAGAAGATCCTTCATTCCGTGTGTCAACAGACGAAGAAACAGGTCAAACCATTATGTCGGGTATGGGTGAGCTTCACCTAGAGATTCTGGTTGACCGTATGAAGCGTGAATTCAACGTCGAAGCTAACGTCGGTGCGCCACAAGTATCTTACCGTGAAACGATTCGTACCACGGTTAAAGATGTTGATGGCAAATTTGTTCGTCAGTCAGGTGGTCGTGGTCAATATGGTCACGTAGTACTACGTGTTGAGCCAAACGATGAAGGTGCTGGTTTCGAGTTTATGAATGAAATCGTTGGTGGTGTGGTTCCTCGTGAATACATTCCTGCGGTTCAGAAAGGTATCGAAGAGCAAATGAAAAATGGTGTATTAGCGGGCTACCCTTTAGTAGACGTTAAAGTTGCTTTGACCTTCGGTTCATACCATGACGTTGACTCGAATGAGATGGCGTTCAAAATTGCTGCTTCAATGGGTTTGAAAGCTGCGGTAATGAAAGCCGATCCTGTGTTGCTTGAGCCAATCATGGCGGTTGAAGTCGTCACACCAGAAGAATACATGGGTGATATCGTTGGTGACTTAAACCGTCGTCGCGGCAGCATTCAAAATATGGATGAAGCACCTGGTGGCGCTAAAGAAATTAAGGCAGAAGTACCCTTATCAGAAATGTTCGGTTACGCAACTGCGATGCGCTCAATGTCACAAGGTCGTGCTAGCTACTCGATGGAATTCAAAAAGTATGCTGAAGCGCCTAAAAACATCACTACTGATGTGATAGCAAAAAATGCGGGTCGTCGTAAAGGCGAAGAAGCTTAATCATAATATAGTTAGGGAAGGCACATACGTCTTCCCTATTGTTTAATAACGTAAATCAAAGTATTAAAAGGAAGCTATCATGGCTAAGGAAAAGTTTGAACGTAAGAAGCCACACGTAAACGTTGGAACCATTGGTCACGTTGACCACGGTAAAACAACACTAACAGCAGCGTTAACGATTGTATCGGCACGTGCATTTGGTGGTGAAGCGAAAGCTTACGACCAAATCGACAACGCTCCTGAAGAAAAAGCACGTGGTATTACCATCAACACCTCACACGTTGAATATGAATCAACTTCACGTCACTACGCCCACGTAGACTGCCCAGGTCACGCCGACTATGTTAAAAACATGATTACCGGTGCGGCTCAGATGGACGGCGCGATCCTCGTTTGTTCAGCAGCTGATGGTCCTATGCCACAAACGCGTGAGCACATCCTATTGTCACGTCAAGTAGGTGTACCTTACATCGTTGTATTCTTAAACAAAGCTGACATGGTAGACGACGCAGAGTTATTAGAGCTTGTTGAAATGGAAATCCGTGAGTTGTTATCATCTTACGACTTCCCAGGTGACGACACGCCAATCATCACAGGTTCAGCATTGAAAGCAGTAGAAGGCGACCAATCAGAAATCGGCGAACCAGCAGTACTGCGTTTATTGCAAGCGCTAGACGACTACATCCCACTACCAGAGCGTGCGGTAGACAAACCATTCCTAATGCCAATTGAAGATGTGTTCTCAATACAAGGTCGTGGTACCGTAGTAACAGGTCGTATCGAAACTGGTGTCATCAAAGTAGGCGATACAGTTGAGATTTTGGGTATCAAAGATACACAAACAACTACTGTTACTGGTGTTGAAATGTTCCGTAAACTGCTAGACCAAGGTGAAGCAGGCGACAACGCAGGTATCCTATTACGTGGTACTAAACGTGAAGACGTACAACGAGGTCAAGTACTGGCTAAACCAGGTTCAGTCAAAGCACACACCAAATTTGAATGTGAAGTCTACATCCTGTCAAAAGAAGAAGGTGGTCGTCATACACCATTCTTCAACAACTACCGCCCACAGTTCTACTTCCGTACAACGGACGTAACTGGTGCATGTATGTTGCCTGACGGTGTTGAAATGGTTATGCCAGGTGACAACGTTAAGATGTCGGTTGAATTGATTCAACCCATCGCGATGTCAGAAGGCTTACGCTTCGCGATTCGTGAAGGTGGTCGTACGGTAGGTGCTGGTGTAGTTGCTAAAATATTAGCTTAATTACCCGCCTAACGGAAAACCGATGAAAAAGCCCGTCAGCAATGACGGGCTTTTTTGTTGCTAGATGATGGATTTGTTTGAAATTATTTGCATTATGGGAACTGCTGTCCTATAATGCTAAGTTCCGCGATGCTATATGGTGTCGTATTTCTTGTTCTTTGGAGAATTTTAATGGCAACTCAAAGCATTCGTATTCGCCTAAAAGCCTTTGATCATCGTTTAATTGATCAAGCGGCACGCGAAATCAGCGACACTGCTAAACGTTCAGGCGCACAGGTTCGTGGTCCAATCCCGATGCCAAGCAAAAAAGAACGTTTTACCGTACTCATTTCCCCTCATGTGAATAAAGATGCACGCGATCAATATGAATTGCGTACACATAAACGCATGTTGGAAATTGTAGAACCGACCGAAAAAACTGTGGATTCTTTGATGAAGCTGGATTTGGCGGCGGGTGTGGATGTGCAGATCGAACTGCGCTAATCCATTAATTGGCTGTCATCAATTGTAATGACAACTGTAATAACAATGAGGTTTAAACAATGTGCCTTGGTCTAGTAGGTAAAAAGCTGGGCATGACGCGTGTTTTCGATGCAACTGGTGCATCAACTCCGGTAACCGTTATCGAAGTTGAACCCAATCGCGTCGTGCGCTTCATGTCTGAAGAAACCGATGGATATGTTGCTGTTCAGGTTACGACAGGTGCTGTAAAAGCAAATCGTATTAACAAACCTGAAGCGGGTCATTTCATCAAAAACGGCGTTGAAGCGGGTCGTGGTCTGTGGGAATTCACTCTTTCTGCAGAAGAAGTAGCGACACACGCTGATGCCAAAGAATTTCAAGCGACTCTCTTTAGCGACGGTCAATTGGTTGATGTAACGGGTACTTCAAAAGGTAAAGGTTTTGCTGGTGCTGTTAAACGTCACAATTTCCGTACACAAGACATGACGCATGGTAACTCGCGCTCTCACCGCGTAGTGGGTTCAACTGGTCAAAACCAGACTCCAGGTCGCGTATTTAAGGGTAAAAAGATGCCAGGTCATATGGGTAGCGTACAAGTCACTACTCAAAACTTGAAGATCGTTCGTGTAGATGCGGATACAGGTCTAATCTTAGTACAGGGCGCAGTGCCAGGTGCAACAGGTTCAGACGTCATCGTATCGCCAGCGGTTAAAGGCTAAGGAAAGTACGAGATGGATATCAAACTTTTTGATGGCAATACAGGTGCTAATACTGGCTCTGTAACTGCTAACGACACCATTTTTGGTGCTGATTTCAATGAAGCGTTGGTTCATCAGGTGGTTGTTGCTTTTATGGCGCGCTCACGTTCTGGTACCAAAGCTCAAAAAACTCGTGCAGAAGTAGTTGGCGGTAAAGCTAAACCTTTTAACCAAAAAGGTACAGGTCGTGCTCGTGCTGGTTCATCAGTAAGCCCAGTTTGGGTTGGTGGTGGTCGTGCATTTGCTGCTTCTCCACGTAATTTCGATCAAAAAGTCAATAAAAAAATGTACCGCGCAGCAATGCGTAGCATTTTGGCTGAATTGAATCGTCAAGATCGTTTAATGGTGGTGGATAACTTCACTCTAGAAACGCCTAAAACTAAGGAATTCGTTGCTAAAATGAAATCTTTGGGTGTTTCTGATGCGTTGATCGTTACCGAAATGCTAGACGAAAACCTATACTTAGCGTCACGCAACGTGTATGCAGGTGGTGTGTGTGATGTCGATAGCATTGATCCTGTTAGCCTGATTGGTTACGGTAAAATTATTGTTACACGTGATGCACTCAAGGCAATTGAGGAGCATTTAGCATGAATCAAGAAAGAATTTATACTGTAATTCGTGCGCCACGTATCTCTGAAAAGAGTGCGCGTATGGCAGAAAACAGCAAATATGTATTCGATGTTGATACAACAGCAACGAAAGCAGAAATCAAAACTGCTGTTGAAGCTTTGTTCAATGTTACGGTCAATGCTGTAAACGTGATCAATAATGCTGGTAAGCGTAAAGTGTTTAAAGGCCGTTCAGGTCGTCGTAACGGTTTACGTAAAGCGATTGTTAGCCTACAACCCGGTCAACAGATCGAGTTGATGTCAGCAGAATAAGGACACAATCATCATGGCAAATATCGTTAAGAAAAAACCGACCTCACCTGGTCAGCGTTTTGTGGTTCAAATTGTTGAACCCAATTTGCATAAAGGTGCGCCATTTGCTGGCTTATTAGAAAGCAAGTCGCGTAAAGGTGGCCGTAATAACAATGGTCATATTACTGTTCGTCACCAAGGTGGTGGTCATAAACAGCATTATCGTATTGTTGACTTCAAACGCGACAAAATTGACATCCCAGCGGTGGTTGAGCGTTTAGAGTATGATCCAAACCGTAGCGCACATTTGGCGTTGTTGAAATATGCTGACGGCGAACGTCGTTATATTTTAGCGCCTCGCAATATCGAAGTGGGTGCTGCTGTGATTTCTGCTAACTTTGCAGACATCAAAGTCGGTAACACGCTACCACTACGCAATATCCCTGTGGGTACTGTTGTCCATGCTATGGAAATGAAAGCAGGCAAGGGCGCGCAAATTGCTCGTTCGGCTGGTACTTCTATTCAAGTTGCTGGTCGTGATGGTGCTTATGTGTTGGTTCGTCTTCGTTCTGGTGAGTTACGTCGCGTTAACCCAGAATGTAAAGCAACCATTGGTGAAGTGGGTAATACTGAACATAACTTGCGTAAATTAGGTAAAGCTGGTGCGGCACGTTGGCGCGGTGTTCGTCCTACCGTTCGTGGTACGGCGATGAACCCAGTAGATCACCCGCACGGTGGTGGTGAAGGTCGTACTTTTGGTAAGCATCCTGTGACTCCATGGGGCGTTCAGACTAAAGGTAAGAAAACTCGTAAGAGCAAGTTGAACGATTCGTTCATTGTTCGTAGCCGTCACCAAGCTAAGAAATAAGGATTGAGACATGCCTCGTTCGATTAAAAAGGGTCCATTTGTAGACCATCACCTGTGGAAAAAGGTGCTCGAAGTCAAGGAGTCTGGTTCGAAAAAGCCGATCAAAACTTGGTCGCGCCGTTCCATGATTCTGCCAGAAATGGTAGGGATGACATTGGCTGTTCATAACGGTCGTGAACATATTCCTGTTTATGTAAATGAAAACATGGTCGGTCACAAGCTCGGCGAATTCTCGTTGACTCGTACGTTCCGCGGACACGCGGCCGACAAGAAAGCGAAGAAGTAAGGAGCGAACCATGCAAGTAAGTGCAACGCATCGTTATGCCCGCATCTCTCCGCAAAAAGCACGCTTAGTAGCGGACTTGATTCGTGGTAAGTCAGCGGAAGCTGCTGTAAACATGTTGGCTTTCTCTGATAAGAAAGCTGGCGATTTAGTTAAAAAAGTGTTGGATTCTGCTATTGCAAACGCAGAGAACAATGAAGGCGCGGATATTGACACGCTGAAAGTTGTTGCTGTGTATGTTGATGAAGGTCCTCGCATGAAGCGCATGAGCGCGCGTGCGAAAGGTCGTGGTAATCGCATCGTTAAGCGTTTGAGCCACATCACTGTTGTTGTTGGCGATAAGCGTTAAGGAGTGAGCAATGGGTCAGAAAGTCCATCCTAATGGCATTCGACTGGGTATCACTAAAGAGTGGAACTCACGTTGGTATGCTAACAGCCAAAATTTTGCAGATTTCGTTGTCGGTGACTTTGAAGTTCGTAACTTTTTGAAGAAAAAATTAATGGCGAATGGCGTTAGTAAAATTCATATCGATCGTTTAGCGAACGGTATGCGTGTAACGCTACACGCAGCTCGTCCAGGTAATATCATTGGTCGTAAAGGCGAAGACATTGAGGCACTACGTAAAGAAGTGACCGCTTTGGCTGGTGTACCTGTTTCAATTAACTTGGAAGAAATCCGCAAACCAGAATTGGATGCACAATTAGTGGGTGAGTCAATCACACAACAATTAGAAAAACGCGTTCAATTCCGTCGTGCGATGAAACGTGCTGTTGCGAATGCAATGCGTGCGGGTGCCAAGGGTATTAAAATTATGGTGTCTGGTCGTTTGAACGGTGCTGAAATCGCGCGTACTGAATGGTATCGTGAAGGTCGTGTACCCTTACATACATTCCGTGCTGATGTTGATTATGGTTTCGCTGAAGCCTTAACGACTTACGGTATCATTGGTGTTAAAGTGTGGATTTTCAAAGGCGAAATGCTGGGTAAATTAGCACTGGTTGAACGCCAAGCAGAAGCACCAAAGCAACGTCGCCCTCGCGCGAATGCTGCTAAATAATTAGGAGTTACTGTTATGTTATTACCTAAGCGTACGAAGTTTCGTAAGGTACAAAAAGGTCGCAATCGCGGTCTAGCACAGACAGGTAGCTCGGTCAGCTTTGGCGAGTTCGGTCTGAAATCAGTCGATCGTGGCAACTTGACATCACGTCAAATCGAGTCAGCGCGTCGTGCATTGACGCGTTCGGTTAAGCGTGGTGGTAAAATTTGGATCCGTGTGTTCCCTGATAAACCGATTACTCAAAAGCCACTTGAAGTGCGTATGGGTAAAGGTAAGGGTAGCGTGGAATACTGGGTTGCTCAAATTCAACCAGGTAAGATTTTGTACGAAATTCAAGGTGTTAGCGAAGAAGCTGCACGTGAAGCTTTCGCACTTGCTTCCGCCAAACTACCTGTTAAGACAGTGTTTGTTAAACGTTCGGTGATGTAACATGGACGCAATGCAAGATAAAACTATGGAACAACTGAAAGAAGAGTTGTTGGCGCTACGTAAAGAGCAATTCAACTTACGTATGCAAACTAAACTGGGTCAGGTTCGTGATACTTCGTTACTGCGCAAAGTGCGTCGTAACATTGCACGTGTTAAGACCTACATGACACAGAAAGGGGTTGCAGCATGAGTGTGGGCACTAAGCGTAGTTTGCAGGGTGTTGTTGTCAGTGCACAAAAAACACCACAAACCATTGTTGTAGCGGTAGAGCGTTCAGTTCGCCACCCACTTTACAACAAAGTAATGCGTAAAACAGATAAGTACATGGCTCACGATGCGAATAATGAATGTCGTATTGGTGACAAAGTAACTATCTCTGAAACCAAGCCAATTTCTAAGCGTAAGGCTTGGGCATTGGTGACTGTTGACGAACGCGCTCAAGACTGATATAATTAAAAAAATCAGATGTTTTTACCGCTTTCTTGGTTAAGTCCTTTTGGAAACTGACCATAAAAGCGGTAATTGTGTTATTGTAATTTTTATTCCTTTTGGGGTGCTGCAATGATTCAGATGCAGACAGTTCTCGAAGTGGCTGATAACTCAGGTGCTAAACGAGTAATGTGTATCAAAGTCCTAGGTGGATCTAAGCGTCGCTATGCTGGCGTGGGTGATTTAATCAAGGTTAGCGTCAAAGACGCTGCGCCACGTGGACGCGTTAAGAAGGGTGATGTTTACACTGCGGTTGTCGTTCGTACAGCTAAAGGTGTTCGTCGTCCAGATGGTAGCGTAATTCGTTTTGACGATAATGCTGCTGTGATCCTGAATAATAAGCAGGAGCCAATCGGTACCCGTATTTTTGGACCAGTGACTCGTGAGCTTCGTGGTGAAAAATTCATGAAGATCGTTTCACTAGCGCCAGAAGTGCTGTAAGGAGCATTTAAGTATGAACCGTATTCGCAAGGGCGATGAAGTTGTTGTAATCACTGGTGGCGATAAAGGTAAACGTGGCGTTGTTGCTACGATCCTAAAAAACGATCGCATCGTGGTTGAAGGTGTCAATATCCGCAAAAAGCACGTTAAAGCTAATCCAGCTATGGGTGTAGAAGGTGGCATTATTGCAAAAGAAGCAACTATCCATGCTTCTAATGTGGCGCTATATAACGCCGAAACACAAAAGGCTGACCGTATTGGTTACAAATTTGTGGACGGTAAGAAAGTGCGTTTTTTCAAGTCGACCGGCAAGGTCGTTGACTGATTTGCGGGTGTATAGATGGCACGTTTAAAAGATATTTACCGCAAAGATGTTGTACCTTCATTGCAGTCGCAATTTGGTTACAAGTCTATTATGCAGGTACCACGTCTCACCAAAATCACTCTGAATATGGGTGTTGGTGAAGCCTTGGCAGATAAGAAGGTTTTAGCTAACGCTATTGCCGATATGGAAAAAATTGCTGGTCAAAAGCCAGTGCAGACATTGGCTAAAAAATCAGTAGCGGGCTTTAAGGTTCGTGAGGGTTGGCCAATTGGCTGTAAAGTTACGTTGCGCGGTGCGCATATGTACGAGTTTTTAGATCGCTTGATTAACGTTGCGCTTCCTCGTGTGCGTGACTTCCGTGGTCTAGATCCAAAAGGTTTTGATGGCATGGGTAACTATAATTTTGGCGTTAAAGAGCAAATTATTTTCCCAGAAATCGAATTTGAAAAAGTTGATGCAATGCGTGGTATGAATATCACCTTTACAACAACTGCCCAAACGAATGAAGAAGGTCGTGCTTTATTGGCCGCTTTCAATTTCCCGTTCAAGAAGTAAGGTGAGTTATGGCTAAAATTTCCATGATTGAGCGCGATAAAAAGCGTACCGAACTGGTTGAGCGTTATAAGGCTAAACGTGATGCTTTGCGTGCAAAAAGCCGTGATGCATCATTGAGTTTTGAAGAGCGTATGGCTGCGGCTGATGCGCTTAATAAAATGCCTCGTGACTCAGCCCCAACACGTCAACAACGTCGTTGCCGACTAACAGGTCGTCCACACGGTGTTTATCGTAAGTTCGGTTTGTGCCGTAACAAGCTGCGTGAGCTAACCATGCGCGGGGAAATTCCCGGTTTGCGCAAGGCAAGCTGGTAAGTATTTCTAGAAGGATCATAGACCATGAGTATGTCTGACCCTATTGGTGATATGCTGGTTCGCATCTCGAATGCGCAACGTGCAAACCATCGTACGGTGCCAATGCCTTCTTCTAAAATGAAGAAAGCGATTGCAACTGTGCTCAAGAATGAAGGTTATATTGCTGACTTTGCTGAAACCAGCGACGGCGCTTTAACTAATTTAACGATTGAGCTTAAATATTTTCAGGGCAAGCCTGTAATCGAATCTGTCAAACGTGTTAGCCGTCCTGGTTTGCGCGTGTACAAAGGTAAAGATGAATTACCTAAAGTAATGGGCGGTTTGGGTATTGCTATTGTTTCAACTTCTCGCGGCATTATGACCGACAGCCAAGCACGCAACGCGGGCATGGGTGGCGAAGTCATTTGTACGATTGCCTAAGGAGTTGTGCGATGTCTCGTATTGCTAAAAAACCAATTGCGCTTCCTAAGGGCGTTGAATTAACGGTTGCTAATGGTAGCGTTACGGTTAAAGGGGCTAAAGGCTCATTGACACGTAATGTGCATCCATTGGTTACTGTGGCTGTTGAAGGTTCTGATGTTGTTGTTAACGTAGCGAACGATACTACTTCTGCTTGGACACAAGCAGGTACAATGCGTGCTAACTTAGCAAACATGATTCAAGGTGTTAGTGCTGGTTTCGAACGCAAGCTATTATTAGTTGGCGTTGGTTATCGTGCTGCAGCGCAAGGTAATGCTGTTAACCTAAGTTTAGGTTTTTCACATCCTGTAATACATCAGTTGCCTGCTGGAATTACTGCTGAAACTCCCTCACAAACTGAAATTGTACTGAAAGGTATTAATAAAGAAGTGTTGGGCCAAGTGGCTGCAGAAATTCGTGGCTACCGTCCTCCTGAGCCTTATAAAGGTAAGGGTGTTAAGTATGCGGATGAGATTATCATTCGTAAGGAAGTGAAGAAGAAATAAGGGTTAAGACATGGATAAAAAGACCAGTCGTCTACGTCGTGCTAAACGCACGCGTATGAAAATCCGCGAATTACGCATGCCACGTTTGAGCATCATGCGTACACCTCGTCATATGTACGCTCAGTTGATTTCAGCTGATGGTAGTTCTGTTATTGCAGCCGCTTCGACTGTTGAGAAAGCGATTGCAACAGGAATCAAATATACAGGTAATGCGGAAGCCGCTGCAGTCATTGGTAAAACCATTGCTGAGCGTGCAAAACAAGCGGGTGTTGAAGCAGTCGCATTTGATCGCTCCGGTTTCCTGTATCACGGTCGTGTTAAAGCGTTAGCTGATGCCGCTCGTGAAGCCGGTCTCAAATTCTAAGGATTGACAAAATGAGCGTTGAAATTGAAGACAAAAATGATCAACAGCAGGATGCGTTGATCGAGAAATTGGTGTCAATCCGCCGCGTAACAAAAGTAGTGAAGGGTGGTCGTGTGATGACTTTCTCTGCACTAACTGTAGTTGGTGATGGTAACGGTCGTGTTGGCTTTGGTTCTGGTAAAGCGCGTGAAGTGCCTGTTGCGATTAAAAAAGCAATGGATAAAGCAAAACAAACCATGCGTGAAGTGCCTTTGACAAATGGTACGATTGTTCATCCAACAATTGCCGAGTTTGGTGCTACTAAGATTACGCTAATTCCAGCATCGGAAGGTACTGGTGTTATCGCTGGTGGTGCGATGCGTGCTGTAATGGAAGCCGCTGGTGTTCATAATATTATGTCAAAAATTACGGGTTCGCGTAACGACGGTAATGTTGTTCGTGCAGCCGTTAAGGGGTTGACGGAAATGAATACGGTAGATTACATCGCAGCTAAGCGTGGTAAAACCGTAGCTGAAGTGTTAGGAAACTAATCATGTCACAAGTAAAAGTTACATTGGTTAAAAGTCCAATCGGTCGTAAACCCAATCATATTGGTTGTGTTAAGGGCTTGGGCTTACGTAAAGTGAATCATTCACGTGTTCTGAAGGATACTCCTGAAGTGCGTGGTATGATTCGTACGATTAGCTACTTAGTTAAAGTGGAAGAGGTGGCTTGATGCGTTTAAACGATCTAGCACCAGCATTTGGTGCGAAAAAAGCGCCTAAACGTTTGGGTCGTGGTATCGGCTCAAACCTAGGTAAAACTTCTGGCAAGGGTCATAAAGGTCAAAAATCACGTTCAGGCGGCTATCATAAAGTTGGCTTTGAAGGTGGTCAAATGCCTTTACAACGTCGTTTGCCTAAGTTCGGTTTTGTGTCGCAAAAAGCACTTAAAACAACCGATCTTCGTTTGGACGCGTTGAACGCGATTGATGTTGATGTGATTGATGTTGCTGTGCTGAAAGCAGCTGGTTTGGTTGGTGGTAAATATAGCTTTGTTAAAGTTATGGGCAGTGGCACTATCAACAAAGCAGTTACTTTAGTTGGTATCAAAGCAACAGCAACGGCTAAGGCTGCGATTGAAGCAGCTGGTGGTCAGGTTAAAGAAGCCTAATCATGTCGGCAATGACATCAGCACAAACAAGTTGGTCTCAAGAGCTGGTTCAGCGCATCTTTTTCGTGATTGGTGCGCTAATCGTTTATCGATTAGGGGCTCATATTCCTGTTCCATCAATTGATCCCATCGCTTTAGCTGCGATGTTCGCCCAGCAAAAAGGCACTATCTTAGACATGTTCAACATGTTTTCGGGTGGTGCTTTGGAGCGTTTATCTGTCCTTGCTTTGGGTATTATGCCTTATATTTCTGCTTCGATTATTGTTCAGTTGTTAACGATTGTATCGCCGACACTAGAGCAGTTAAAAAAAGAAGGAGAAAGTGGACGTCGTAAGATCACTCAGTATACGCGTTACGGAACTGTTGTCTTGGCAACTTTTCAAGCGATTGGTGTTGCGATTGCACTTGAAGCACAGCAGATTAATGGGCTTTCTGTCGTTATTGATCCCGGTTTAGGTTTTAAAATTATTGCCGTTTCTACCTTAGTTGCAGGTACAATTTTCTTGATGTGGCTGGGCGAACAAATTACTGAGCGTGGAATGGGTAATGGAATTTCTATTATTATTTTCGCCGGTATTGTTGCTGGGTTGCCTTCAGCCTTAGGCGGAACTCTTGAGTTGGTTAGTACTGGCGAGCTGGGAGTTTTCGTTGTTTTCCTATTATTGTCTGTTATTTTATTGGTAACAGCTTTTGTAGTATTTGTAGAGAGTGGACAGCGTAAAATTACCGTTCATTTTTCACAAAGAACGAATGCGCGTGCGATGTTTCAACAGCAGGTTACGCATATTCCGTTCAAATTAAACATGGCGGGAGTTATTCCTCCTATTTTTGCTTCTAGTATCATTCTGTTTCCAGCTTCATTGGGTGGGTGGTTTGGTTCAAGTGAAAATATGGGTTGGCTTAAAGACATTGCGACAACCTTGTCGCCAGGTCAGCCGCTGTATGTTGGATTATATGCATTAGCGATATTGTTCTTTACGTTCTTTTATACTGCTGTTGTATTTAATCCAAAAGATACAGCCGATAATTTACGACGTTCGGGTGCCTTTATCCCAGGCATTCGTCCAGGTGATCAAACGGCGCGCTATCTAGATACCATTATGAGTCGGTTGACTTTAGCAGGCGCGTTGTACATTACAGCCGTCTGTTTGTTGCCTGAGTTTTTGATTCTTTATTGGAATGTCCCCTTTTACTTTGGTGGCACTTCATTATTGATCATCGTGGTAGTTGTGATGGATTTCATGACTCAAATGCAATCGTTCATTATGTCGGGTCAGTACCCAGGTATGATGAAAAAAATGCAGATGCGTTAATAAGCTTGAATGAGTCGGGCTAACTTGCTATAATTGCGAGTTTCTCGCTTTGGCATACAAAATTTTAGGAGTAGATGGGTATGGCCCGTATTGCTGGTGTAAACATCCCAGTCAATAAGCATATTGTGATTGGATTGCGCGCTATTTATGGCGTAGGTCCCACTCGTGCTAAAAGTATTTGTGCTGCCGTAGGTATTGATCCTGCGACTAAAGTACGTGAATTGACGGAAGATCAATTAGAAGCTATTCGTGCGCAAGTTGGTACGTTTGCTGTCGAAGGTGACTTACGTCGTGAAGTATCTATGAGCATCAAACGTTTGATGGACATGGGTTGTTTCCGTGGTATTCGTCATCGCCGTGGCTTGCCTGTGCGTGGTCAACGTACCAAGACTAATGCGCGCACTCGTAAGGGTCCACGCAAAGCAATCAAGAAATAATTAGGAAGAGAGAATCAAGATGGCTAGACCTTCCAAAGATTCACGCGTCCGTAAGAAAATTAAAATTACGGTAAATGACGCGATTGCGCATGTGCATGCAAGCTTTAACAATACTATTGTTAGTATTTCTGATCGTCAAGGTAACGTACTAAGCTGGGCAACTGCTGGCGGCAGTGGTTTCCGTGGCTCACGTAAGAGTACACCTTTTGCTGCTCAGGTAGCTGCTGAACGTGCTGGTACTGTAGCGCTTGAATATGGCGTTAAGAACATGGATGTTCGCATTAAAGGACCAGGTCCTGGTCGCGAATCAGCTGTCCGTGCTTTAAATGCGCTCGGTTTTAAAATTATGAACATCTCCGATGTGACGCCCATTCCTCATAATGGTTGCCGTCCACCGAAGAAACGTCGTGTGTAAGCAGGGTTAGTTTTCATGGCAAGATATATTGGTCCAAAATGTAAACTTTCTCGTCGCGAAGGTACTGATCTAGAACTGAAAAGTGCTTTACGTCCGTTAGAAAGTAAATGTAATTTACAACAAGCACCAGGTCAGCATGGCGCTGCTGTTTCTAAGCCAACTGAATACCGTATTCAGTTGCGTGAGAAACAAAAAGTTCGTCGTATTTATGGTGTATTAGAGAAACAGTTTGCTAGCTACTTCAAGGAAGCTGCGCGTCTTAAAGGTTCTACTGGTGAGAATCTGCTGCGGTTGTTGGAAGGTCGCTTAGATAACGTTGTTTATCGTATGGGGTTTGCTTCAACTCGTGCAGAAGCGCGTCAAGTCGTTTCGCATCGTTTGATCATGATCAATGGTCGTACTGCGAGCATTGCTTCAATGCAAGTTAAGGCAGGTGATGTCGTGAGCGTTCGTGAGCGCGCACGTTCACATCAGCGTATTGCTACTGCTATGGAGTTGGCTGGTCGTAAAGGCATGCCTTCTTGGGTAGAAGTAGATCACAGCAAGTTTGAAGGTGTATTTAAGTCATTACCAGATCGTAGCGATCTGTCTGCTGATATTAAAGAACACTTGATTGTCGAGTTGTATTCTAAGTAATCCGTAAAAAGGGTTGATCCCAAGGATAGCGAGAAATGATGAATGAGTTGCTGACGCCACGTTTAGTAGATGTGGTGCGTTTGTCGAGCACACATAGTCAAGTTACACTGGAGCCGCTAGAACGCGGTTTCGGTCATACTTTAGGTAATGCGTTGCGTCGTATTTTGTTATCTTCTATGACGGGTTGTGCCGTTGTTGAAGTGCAAATTGATGATGTGTTGCATGAATTTTCGACCATTGATGGCGTGCGCGAAGACGTGCTAGAGATCTTGTTGAACCTGAAAGGTATTGCCTTGACGATGGGTTCACGCGACGAAGTTACTTTGTCGTTGAATAAGCAGGGTGCTGGTGTTGTTACAGCTGGTGATATTGAGTTATCACATGATGTTGAGATTGTTAATCCAGATCACGTAATCGCCCATTTAGAGGCTGGTGCTAAGCTGGCTATGCAATTGAAGGTGCAACGTGGTCGTGGTTATTCGCCCGCTAATCAGCGCTATCGTGAAGGTGAGACCTCACCAGTTGGTGTGTTGCGTTTAGATGCTTCATTCTCTCCAGTTGTATCGGTTAGCTATGCGGTAGAAAATACGCGTGTTGAAAACCGTACAGATTTAGACAAGTTGATCATTAACATTGAAACGAACGGTACCTTAGATCCTGAAGAAGTGATTCGTCAGGCGGCTACTATCTTGCATGTTCAGTTATCAGCTTTTGTCGATATGACTCACACAGACGTTAAAACAACGGGTGTGAAAGAAATCGAGTTTGAACCAGTCTTTTTACAGCCAGTGGACGATTTGGAGTTAACCGTTCGTTCTGCCAACTGCTTAAAAGCTGAAAATATTTTTTATATTGGTGACTTGGTGCAACGTGCAGAAAGCGCGCTACTAAAAACGCCTAACTTGGGCAAGAAGTCTTTGCAAGAAATCAAAGATGTTTTAGCACAACGCGGGTTGTCTTTGGGTATGAAGCTCGAAAACTGGCCACCAGCATCATTGGCTGCAAAAGCCACGCAATAATTAGGGGGCATTTAACATGCGTCACATGAATCGCGGTCGTAAATTTAACCGCAATAGTTCACATCGTAAAGCGATGTTCCAAAATTTAACCAATGCGTTGATGGAACATGAAGTTATCCGTACTACTTTGCCTAAAGCAAAAGAGTTGCGTATGTATGCTGAACCATTAATTACTTTGGCTAAAGTGGACTCTGTTCACAATCGTCGTATTGCTTTTGCTCGCACTCGTGATGCTTCTGTTGTGGGTAAATTATTTACCGATATCGGTCCTCGCTTCAAGACACGTCCAGGTGGTTACCTGCGTATTTTGAAAATTGGTCAGCGTGCTGGTGATGCTGCACCTATGGCGATTATCGAAATGGTAGATCGTCCAGAAGCAGCGACTGAATAAGTCGATGTGATATAAAAAACCGAGCATTTGCTCGGTTTTTTTATAGCTTATAGTCTGTCTTATGATCTTCGATAGCCATTTTCATTTGAGTGCATTGGCCCCAGATTGGCTGCCTAATCAGGCGTTAGCTGGAGGATTGGCGGTTACAACCCATCCCAATGATTGGTTTTTGTGTTTGGACAGGTTATCTCATTTATCCGATGCATGGCGTCTGGCTTTAGGGGTACATCCTTGGTTTGCTGATGTTGGGGTGGACTGGTCAGCGCTCGAAAGCTTGTTAGGTCAAGATCATCGCATTGTAATTGGTGAAGTTGGGTTAGATGGTTCGCATGGTCATCCGTCGGAGTTCGATCAAGTGGCGGTTTTTCAACGGCAGTTGCATTATGCGCATGACTATGGCCGCTTATTAAGTTTGCATTGTGTTAACGACAGAGAGCATTGTTACAGCTTGATTCGTACAATACGCGGGCTTAAAGGTGGTTTTGTGCATGCCTTTTCTGGCTCTTTGGTACAGGCGCAGCGTTGGCAGGCATTGGGTTTCCATTTGGGTATTGGGCCACGCTTGTTAACTCAGTTGTCAGATAAAAGAATTCAGCTACTGCGCTCTTTGGATGTGAGCATGATACACCTAGAGTCTGATGCTCCCTTAGTGAGCTCAGGTTGTCAGCTAGCTAGCCCTAATGATTTATTGCTTTATTTAACGGTGCTTGCAAGTGTCTTGGACGTATCTTCAGAGAGCTTGTCTCAGCAACTTTATGTTAATTGGTGCAACTTATGGAGATTGAACGATGAGTGATCAAGATTGGTTGGTACGCACGCGACTATTGGTGGGTGATGTGTGCGTGGCCAAATTACAAGCAACTCATGTTCTTTTGGCAGGTGTGGGCGGTGTCGGTGGTCACGTTGCTGAAGCCTTAGCAAGAGCGGGCATAGGACGTATTACTTTGATTGACATGGATCGTGTGGCCTTATCTAACCTGAATCGCCAGTTAGTTGCTTTGCAGTCCACGATTGGTTTGTCAAAGGCAGAGGTGATGCGTGATCGTATTTGGGCGATTAACCCAGACTGTCAGGTTGAGGTATTGGCTCAAATGGTTTGTCATGACGCCTATACTCTGTTGCAACAGATTCGACCCGATTATTTAGTGGATGCCATTGATAGTGTGAACTGCAAAGTGGCTTTACTGCTTGCCGCACATCAATTGTCTATTCCCACTTTTAGTAGTATGGGAGCAGGTCGTCGTTTGGATGTGCGTGCTGTGCGTGTCTGTGATTTAATGCAGACATCGGGTTGTGCATTAGCGAGAGTGGTGCGTCAGCGTTTGCGAAAAGCGGGTGTTGGTAAGGGTGTTACGGTAGTGATGTCGAATGAGCTTCCCCGTTCCGCTGGTCCATTAGAGCCAGCTGGAGAGGGCAGAATGCGTGCAGTCAATGGCACAATCAGCTATATGCCTGCCTTATTTGGCACCATGTTAGCGGGCGAGTTGTTGCGCACCTTGATTGAGGCTAAATGATAATTTTCTAGGACTTTGCTTGCCAATGTCCTGATTTTCCTCCTTTCTTTTCCAATAGTTGAATGTTGCTAATAGTCATGCCCCTGTCCATCGCTTTACACATGTCGTAAATGGTGAGTGCTGCCACACTGACGGCAGTTAAGGCTTCCATTTCAATACCAGTTTGTCCGACCACTCGGCAGCTGCCAAGGATTTCAATGGCTGACTGTTCTGGATGCGGGATGAGGTCGATACTGACTTTGGTAATCATCAGAGGGTGACAGAGCGGAATGAGTTCCCAGGTTTTTTTGGCGGCTTGAATGCCAGCAATACGCGCGGTTGCTAATACGTCACCTTTTTTGAGTTGCGCCGATAAAATCGCTGCTAAGGTTTCGGGTTGCATCTGTACCCAAGCATGAGCGGTAGCTTCGCGGTGTGTAACGGCTTTATCGCCCACATCAACCATGTGTGCTTCACCTTGGTCATTTAAATGTGTTAGTGTTTGGTGGCTCATGCTGTTTCTCTATTGACGGTAAAGATGAAAAGGAATGAACGGAATCATGTCTCCGGCATTTACTTGCGTATTTTCTGGTACAACGGCAAAGCCATCGGCCCATACAGTAGAAGCTAACACAGATGAGTTTTGATTCGGATGGATCTGTAAACGGCGCACACCTGCATGATTAGTTACCTTAGCGCGTAGGTATTCACGTCGATCACCGATTTGAATGTTAAAGTCGGCGGGGATGAGTTCAGGCTCAATGAGCATATCTGGGAGTCCTTGCAAACGACGTAATGCAGGCAAAACAAATAAATGGAAGGTTGCGAATGCCGAAACTGGATTGCCGGGTAAGCCAAAATAGGGTGTTTGTTTGACTTGACCAAAAGCAAAGGGTTTACCCGGTTTCATGCGTACTTTCCAAGCATCAATTTGACCCAGCTCACTGACCGCATGACGGACATGATCCTCTTCGCCGACTGATACGCCTCCTGTGGTAATAATCGCATCAAAACTGGCAGCATCCAGTAAGCGTTGTTTCGTTGTGGCTAGGTCATCGGCGACGACGCCTAAACTGGTTACTTCATAGCCATAGGAGCGTAGCAGCGATTCGATTAAATACAGATTGGCGTTATAGGTTTTACCAGCCGTTAGGGGCTGTCCAGGCTCAACGAGCTCACTGCCAGTGACCAGCAGACCGATTGTCAAGGGTCGGTAGACAGTAAGTTGGCTGATGCCTATGCTCGCACACAAGGCAATGGCTTGAGGGCTTAGTCGCGTCCCTGCCGCTAGTAGCTGATGTCCAGGATGAATTTCGGAATGAGCTGGTCGAATGTGCTGACCTATTTTGGGAATTTGTTTAATGATCAAGCTTCCGTCGGAATCACATTGTGTCTGTTCTTGCATAATAATGGCGTCAGCACCTTCGGGCAACATGGCACCAGTAAAAATGCGCGCAGCTGTACCGATCGCTAGGGGCTCTGTAGGTACTTCCCCTGCGGCAATGCGTTGGCTAACCTTGATAGGTTGATCAAATTGGGTTTGTTGACTGTTAACGGCATAGCCATCCATCATGGATAAGTGATTAATGGGTATGCCGACATTGCTGATAATCCGCTCTGCTAATACGCGCCAAGTGGCTACATGCAAGGAACAGGTTTCGCTAGTAGCGATGGCGGTTAACTGATTTAGAAGTTGTTGTTGTGCTTGTTCAACAGAAAGAATAGTTGCTTGCATGAAAGCCTTGCCTTGTTGCCTAGAATCTGATGAGCATTATAAGGGATAAGACCGATGAAAAGAGTGTGCTTTCTGCTTACGCAGTACTAAAGTGTGTGCGAGTTGTTCCAACGAGCTAAGGCAATTTCGTCACTTTCACGCGCATCGACCCAACGCGAACCTTCAGGTGTATTTTCTTTTTTCCAAAACGGCGCTTTTGACTTTAAAAAATCCATAAGAAAGTCAGCAGACTCGAAAGCAGCATGACGATGGCGACTGGCGGTGATAACCAATACGATTTGATCGCTCGGCAATAAGTCACCAATACGGTGAATGATGGTGATGCCCTGAAGCGGCCAGCGTTGTTGTGCCGCTTGGGCAATTTCGTGTAGCGCTTTTTCTGTCATGCCTGGATAGTGTTCCAGCGTCATGGCTTGGATGCTTTGTCCTTCGTTGATGTCACGTACCATGCCAACAAAACTGACTATGGCACCGATGGTGCGATCATGGACGCTCAGCCTTTTCAGTTCGCAGCTTACATCAAAGTCGGCTTCTTGTACTTGAATATGGACTGGAATGGACATTTAGCCTCCTGTCACGGGCGGAAAGAAGGCAACCTCATCCTCTGGTTGTAACGGCGTATTGCGGCGTGCAATGGCTTGATTGACGGCAATTTGTAAGCGATTATTGTTGGCGAGTAAGCTTTGCCAAACTTCACCGCGTTGCGCTAATTCGTGAATGAGTTGCTCAACGGAACTAGCTGAGGAGTCGAGCTGTTCGCTGTCGATTCCCAGCTGTTCGCGTAGCGAGGCGAAATAACGAATTAACAAGGCTTTAACCCCCTAAGCTAACCATTTGACGGAATTGAATGTTGTGACGGTTTTCGTTGAAATGATGACGTTCAGGTTTCTTTTCAATCGCTTTGAGAATAATGGCTTTCATTTCATCATCCGTCGCACCCGCACGCAAGGGAGCGCGTAGATCAACCGAGTCTTCTTGACCTAAGCACAGCGCTAAGACGCCACGTGCAGTGAGGCGAACACGGTTACAGGTTTCACAAAAATGTTGTGAAACGGCGGAAATAACCCCTATTTTGGCGTCGCTATGTGCTACTTTGAACACGCGCGCTGGTCCTGCTTCTTTATTGTCAACAAAGGGGATAAGCTCTTTGCCTAAATGTTCTTTCACTTTAGCCAAAATGCGTTCAGCAGAAACATGCTCATCCATGACGCTGATGCCAGCAGAACCAATGGGCATGGTTTCGATAAAACGCAAGTAAGCGCCTTTTTCGATGGCATAATCCAGCATGGCGGGGATTTCATCGAAGTTAGTGTTTTTCATCACTACCATGTTGAGTTTAATGGGCGTCATACCAACGGCAATAGCAGCATCAATACCAGCTTTAACCTTAGCTAGGTTGCCACCACGCGTGATGCGTTCGAACTTTACCGGATCGAGCGTATCAATAGAAACGTTCGTGCGATTCACGCCAGCATCAAAAAGCACTTGTGCTTGGTCGGCTAAGCGTTCTGCATTGGTCGAAAGAGCAATGTCTCTCACATCTGGTAGCGAGCTAATTTTGCTAGCCAGCTCGTGCAGGTTTTTACGAATAAGTGGTTCGCCACCCGTTAAACGAAATTTCCATACACCTAATTCAGCAAACACTTTAGCAATACGTGCGAGCTCGTCATAGCTAAGGTATTCGGTATGGTTACCTTCGGGATGTGCGCCTTGTTCGGGCATGCAATAGCTACAGCGATAATTGCATTTGTCTGTGACTGAAATGCGTAAATATTCGATTTTGCGATTGAATGGGTCGATGAGGCTGTTCACGATTGATGCACTCCAAGGATGTTATCCTTATCGATAAATAGACTGCGATAGCAATCAGTTTATGGATAAAGAAAAATGGGCGAATAAGTAAGAAGCTCTGAGTGCCTAGGAGGCACTCAGAGTTCAAGCAAGTGTTAGTGATCGCTCTTACCAACACCAGCTGCTACGTCTACACCGTCTTCACGTTGTAACACGTTGTATTGAGGTTTACCATCAGGTCCAACCAACGCGCGTTGGAAGTTTTTGATGTTACCTTTACCATCACCAACTACTGAGTCATCACAGTTGGTCATACAACGGGTTGTGCGAGTAGAAGGACGATCGTCACAGAAGAATTTGTCTGCGTTTGGCATTTCTTTACTGACTTTCATCAACATTTCACTGTCAAAAAAGGTGTCTTCTGTTAAGGCTTTGCCGCCATCGTAGGTTAGACCGTCAGCGAAAGCGACGAAACCAGTAATACCTAAGTAGCCAGCATCACCAATCGCTTCGTTAACCGGAGCAAAGAAAGGCATTGCACGAACGATGTAGTCATGGAATGACGTCAGATATGGCCAATAGTTACCCAAAGTACGGAACTTGTTTGGCTCGGTTGGATCTGACGCTGACATATCTAAAGAACCACCCACTAGCGGTAGGTAGCCTTTAGCACCTTCAGCAAACTCACCATGGCACATTCCACAGTAAGTTAGGTACATTTTTTCACCTTCGGCAATGGTCATACCAACACCTTTTGCTGGCAAGCCTTCGCCGTCAGCATAGACATTGATGTCCCATTTTTTCAACGCTGATTCAGCGATAGGTGTACCATAACCATAAATAGGTTGCTTGGCATTAAGGTTACGCTCTGCATTTTCCCATACAGTGTTAAATGCTTTAGGTACTTTACATGCTGAATTGCCCTTGTTGCCGCCATCGATTTTGTCATCGACTTCAGATGAGTATGGGTGGTTAGGATCGCGACGATCTTTGAAAGTACCAAATTTGTTAGCGTGTAGCTCAACATCTAGGTAACGGTGTTTTTCATCGCCACGACCATAGCCACCATAAACATCAACAATGATATCTTCCATTGATTTGGTTGGTGCGGCTGCAGTGGTTTTACCCGCTGCTGGTGCCGAGCTAGCGCCTGTTGACGATTTGCCATCGTCATTACAACCCGACAAACTCACCAGAGCAGTCGCGATTGCAAGGCTTAATAGTGTTTTATTAGAACTGGACATTCTCAATCTCCCCTGCACGGTTGCCTTTCCAATCGTGAATTAACCACGTTACCATCGCTGTACGGTGGTAAACACCATTCGTACCGACAGCATTACGTAGTTGCGTCATTGGTGGCTGTACATAACCCGTTTCGTCAGTAGCACGGCTCATTAATAACATTTCTGAGCCATCCCAGTCGAATTCAAACTCAAAACGAGTCCACGCTTTCGGTAATGCAACTGAAGTGAATTTAGCTTCTTTCCAGTTTTTACCGCCGTCAAGTGATACGTCAACATGTGTAATACGACCACGACCTGACCAAGCGATACCCTTGGCCACATAACGACCTGGCCCCGACATTTTGTAGTCTGGCGACGGGTAAGTGATAACCGAGTTGGTTTCTTGAACCCATGAGAAACGTTGGATGGTACCGTCTGGCATCAATTCTGAGTACTTAGAAGACTCTTCACGGTGGTGAAGTGGCTTGTTAGTGACTTTGATGCGGCGTAGATATTTAACCCACATGTTACCTTCACAACCTGGAACAACCAGACGGATTGGGTAACCTTGGCCTGGACGAAGTGCTTCACCGTTCATGGCATAAGCAACCATACAATCATCCAATCCAATTTCCATTGGGATAGAACGGATCAAACCAGATGCGTCAGCACCTTCTGGTAATAACCATTTGCCTTCAGGTTTAACGCCCGCTTCTTTCAACAACACCGATAAAGGTACGCCAGTCCATTCTGAACATGACATCATACCATGTGTCCATTGTACCGAGTTTACTTGAATACCTTTCCACTCTAATGCGCCGTTAGCTGGGCACTCTAGGAAGTAAACACGTGATACAGCAGGCATACGTTTTAAGTCATCCATTGTGAACATCAATGGACGCTCAACCAAACCATGGATAACAAGTTTATGCGTAGCAGGATCGATGTCTGGTGCACCGCCGTGGAAACGGTCAAAGTGCAAGCCGTTTGGTACGATCATGCCGTGCATGCTTTGAATTGGCGTCATAGAGATGGTTGCCAGTGTGTCTGGTGTTAACCATTCTAGTGTGCGCTTACGTACTTCTTTTTCGTACATAGATGGCATGCTGTAGGTAGTAGACATAATGCCTTTACCCAACATGCGACGCTCTGGACCGTCAACTAGTACGTCAGTGATTTCTTTTTTGCCAGCATAAGCTTTAGCGGCAGATTTTGGGTCGTAAGCAGCTTCTGCTGCTTTGGTGAACATCACCGTACCCGCTACTGCCAAACCGCCTTTAATGAAAGCACGACGCGTTTGCGTGCGACTTTCTTCGGTCTGTACAGCAACTTTTTCTAAAGTTTCAGACATGAATCGCTCCTTAATAGATGCCCTCTGCACCACGTCAATTGTTATCGACGATAATCCGCTATGCAGATCATAGGCGGAATGTTACTCTTATGGACGCATATTAGCAATTGCTTAATGAGTTTCCATGATTTAATGTTTTAATGGTTGCAATAAGATAAATTAATGGGACAGGGTAAGGATTTTTTATATATTGCTTATTTTGTTGATATTATTATCTTTTCAGTTCGGTTGAGGGGTTTTGTTGGTGGGAATGCGAAAAACGGGTTTGGCTAGATTGCCAGAACCAGAATGGGAAGAAAAACAGATTAGTAGCCAGTTAATTCAAGCTATTAAGCGACAGCTACTTCATGATGAAGGTTTGACCTTTGCGCAGTTTATGTCGGCTGCACTCTATACGCCGGAATTGGGTTATTACGCGAATGGACGTCTGAAATTTGGTGTGCATGGTGATTTTGTTACCGCGTCAGAAATTTCTCCCTTGTTTGGTCAGTGTGTAGCGCGACAAGTAGCAGAGGTTTTTGCATACCTAGAACGTCCGAGCGTGTTGGAGCTGGGGGCTGGTTCGGGGGCTTTGGCTGAGTCCATGTTGTTGGCTTTAACTGAAATGGGGCAACTGCCAGAAGCCTACTTAATTTTAGAACCCAGTGCTGCCTTGCAGCAACAGCAGCGCGAACGATTAACACAGAATTTGCCAGATGATTTGTTAGCACGAGTGCAATGGTTATCGAGTTTGCCACAAGACTTTGTCGGTGTGATTGTGGGTAATGAGGTGGCGGATGCTTTGCCTGTTGAGGTGCTGAAATTATGGCCGAAAGATGCAGAGCAGGCTTTTGTTTGCTGGGATGAAGCACAGCAACAGTTTGCTTGGCAATGGCGGCACATTGTAGACACAGATTTACAAGTATTGGCTAATCGTATTCGTGCCTTCGTCGGTGAGGTGACTGAGCAAGGTTATCAAACAGAGGTTTGTCGGCTGTTTAGGCCGTGGATGCAGAGTTTGGCTGATTGTTTGCAACAAGGAGCTATTCTGTTGATTGACTATGGTTATGTTGAACGAGAATATTGGTCGAGTAGTCGCTGGATGGGAAGTTTGCGTGCGCACTATCGTCAGCGTGCACACAATAATCCTTTTTTCTATCCGGGGTTGCAAGACCTAACGGCTCATGTTGATTTTACTGCTTTGGCTTATGCTGGTCATGCAGCTGGTTTGGCGGTAGCTGGGTATACCACTCAGAGTCATTTTTTGTTGTCTTTGGGGATTACTGGTTTAGTTGATGAAACGGCTGATGTGATGACCAGCTTACGTTTGGCACAGCAAATTAAAACACTGACTATGCCCGATGAAATGGGTGAAAATTTTAAAGTGATGGCTTTTCTCAAAAATATGGAAACACCATTAAGTGGTTTTGTACTGAGAGATATGCGAACGAGTTTATGATTGATGGCATAAGGATTGCTTTGTTAGCTGTAAAGAATAATACATGCACTCTGGGAGTCGATCATGAACCTATACACCATTGAACAAACTCGAGTTATTGAAGCCCGCGCCACTGCTGCTGGGTGTTCGGCTTTATTACTGATGAAACGGGCTGGGTTTGCTGCTTTTCAATGGGCCAAGCAACATCATGCGCAGTGTCAGCGCGTTTATGTGCTTTGTGGTGCGGGTAATAATGGTGGTGATGGCTTTGCTTTTGCGCAATATGCGCATTTAGCGGGTTGGCAGGTTGATGTCGGCTTGGTGGTTTCTCCCGCTCAAGTTAAATCGAATGAGTCGGTCACCTTGTTGAGTGAATTAGCTAGCTTGGGCGTGATGCCCAAGCCTTATGATCCAGCTATCTGTGCGCAAGCTGATTTGGTGGTCGATGCCTTGTTGGGCATTGGTGTGCGTGCGGGTTTGTCGAGTGAGTTGTTAGCGACCATTAGTAGCGTTAACGCCTTTCAAAAGCCAGTATTGGCGTTAGATGTGCCTTCGGGTCTGAATGCCGATACTGGCGCTAACTATGGCGATGCTATTCATGCGCAACATACGATGACGTTTCTGACGCATAAGCCAGGTTTAGTCAGCGCAGATGGAGCGGATTTCGCGGGCGAGGTTCGTGTTGAGTCTTTGGGAGTGTCCGACGCGTTGTATGCGGATATTCGTCCTGTTTCTAAATTGCTGAACGTTGCGCAAACCGAGCAGGGATTGGTGGTACGTAAGAAAAATGCGCATAAAGCTCAGTTTGGACAAGCATTAATTGTTGGCGGTGACGAGGGTATGCTGGGCTCTGTCATGCTGGCAGCGCAAACCTGTGCTTATACAGGGGCGGGTATTGTGCGTGTGGTGACACGCAGCGAGCACGCACCCATGGTAACCGTTAAATGTCCTGAAGTCATGGCTTATGGCGATCGTAATCTTTCCGATTTAATTGAACGCTCAACGGTGGTGGCAGTGGGTTTTGGCTTAACCAATAATGCTTGGTCGAGTCACTTATGGCAACAGGTCTTAGCTTCTGATAAGCCTAAAGTGGTCGATGCGGGTGCGTTGCGCTTATTGGCTGTGCAACCTAGCTATCGTGATGATTGGATTTTGACACCCCATCCTGGTGAAGCGGCAGCTTTATTGGGACTTTCAACGAAAGAAGTACAAGCTGATCGACTGGCGGCAGTGGTGGCTTTGCAAGAAAAGTTTGGTGGTGTGGTGGTGCTGAAAGGTAACGGTACGCTGGTTTATGATGGGTGTGAAGCGCAGATTTGTGATTTTGGTGATGGTGCGCTCAGTACCGCTGGTATGGGAGATGTATTGGCAGGTATGATCACTGCTTTGGTGGCACAAGACTTGTCTCTGTCGGCTGCGGCTGTGCAAGGGGTGATGTTGCATGCTAAAGCGGGTGAGCAGTTGTCACAACAACAAGGGGTGGTGATGGCGTCACAAGTGTCTGAGCGCGTGCGTCAGTTTGCGGCATAAGCTCTCAATTAATTATAATAAGTGCTCTAAAATAAGGGTGCTGTATGACCAAACTAATCATTCTCGACCGTGACGGCGTGATTAATCACGATTCCGACCAATTTATTAAATCAGTCGATGAGTTTGTGCTCTTGCCCAATACAGTAAAGGCTATTGTGGCGTTAAAAAAATCGGGTTACACCGTTGCGATCGCGACGAATCAGTCGGGCATTGCGCGAGGACTCTACACGCGCGCTGACTTGCATGCGATGCATCTTAAGTTGCAAACCCAGTTACATGCACACGCTGCGGCGGTAGATTGGATTGCTTACTCTCCTTATTTACATGAAACCCCCTGTCGTAAACCTAATGCCGGTATGTATCAATCGATTGCATGGCGCTTTGGTTTGCCTTCTTTAACGGATGTGCCTGTTGTCGGGGATAGCTGGCGTGATTTGGCAGCGGCTTTGTCTGTTGGTGCTCATCCTATACTAGTGAAAACAGGCAAGGGAGCGCAGACGACTGTGCAACAAGCTGAGGTGTTAGCGAATGCGTCGATTGCCGTGGTGGAAGATTTAGCAGCGGTGGTTGAGTCTTTGGGAGTGTCGCTATGATTTTTTTGCGTTCCTTGTTATTCCAGCTAGGTTATGTGCTGAGTAGCATTCTATTTTCGCTCATTAGTTTGCCTTTGTGGTTGACCAGTAAAGAGACGCGTTACCAAGTAATGACCAATATGGCACGCTTTGTTATCTGGTGGTTAAAGGTGACCTGTGGTTTGAGCTTTAAAGTTCATGGTGCGCAAAACCTATTGAAAACCCCTTGTGTGGCTTTGGTTCGCCATGAATCTGCTTGGGAAACTTTTGCCTTACAACAGTTATTGCCGCGTCAGGCTTGGGTATTAAAACGTGAGTTATTGCGCATTCCTTTTTTTGGTTGGGGGCTTAAGGCTATGTGGCCGATTGCTATTGATCGGGGTGCGGGGCGTGCTGCACTAAAACAAGTGCTTGAGCAAGGGCAGGAACGTCTGGATGATGGTGCTTGGGTGGTGGTATTTCCCGAAGGGACACGTATGCCAGTTGGCGAGTTGGGTAAAATGAACATTGGTGGTGCGTTATTGGCTGAAAAAGCGCAAGTGCCTGTGGTTTTGATCAGTCATAATGCTGGGCGATTTTGGGCGAAAGGGGCTTTTTTGAAATATCCTGGCGTGGTTGATATTTTTATTTCTGAGCCACTAACTGTCGGCTTGTCGGCTAAAGCGATTAATGAACAAGCTGAAGCCTTTTTTCAAAAGCATTTGTCTTAACTCATCCTAATTCTGTCACTATTTGGGAAAATAATTTTATTTTCCCTCTTGAACTCTGCTTATCTTGTCACCATATAGTCACTGAGCATGATTTGCCATAGGCAATCAAGGCCGATAGCGGTATGCTATCGAATCGGGTTAACTTTGGTAAGCAATTTTTTTAGTTTAGGAGAAGTAAGACATGAATTTGCGTCCTTTGAGCGATCGCGTTGTTGTTAAACGTATGGAAGAAGAAAAAACCACGGCTGGTGGTATTGTTTTGCCTGACAGCGCTAAAGAAAAACCAGCTAAGGGTGAGATCTTAGCTGTTGGTGAAGGCAAGCGTGCGGATAACGGTAACATTGTGCCGATGAGCGTTAAAGTAGGTGATAAAGTCTTATTTGGTAAGTACGCGGGTCAGGAAGTTAAGGTTGATGGTGCGGATGTGTTGGTCATGCGTGAGGATGACATCATCGCTATCCTAGGCTAAAACCTGCTGCTCGAACACTTGCGTTGTTGCGGCGGTGCTCACACGGCGTCATGTACTGATGTACACTCCTTGTGTTGCGCGCCTTGCGCCTAGCAATTTTGTTCGCTCGCGATAGTTTATTGTCGCAGTTGCTGGTTTACCTATTCTGTTTCCGTTTAATAATTGTTAAGAATTGAGGAATTTAAGATGTCTGCTAAAGATGTAAAATTTGGTGTTGATGCGCGCGAGCGTATGGTTGAAGGTGTGAACATTTTAGCGAATGCCGTTAAAGTAACACTAGGTCCTAAGGGTCGTAACGTCGTTTTAGAAAAAACTTTCGGTGCGCCTACCGTGACTAAAGACGGTGTGTCTGTGGCTCGTGAAATTGAATTAGAAGACAAGTTCATGAACATGGGTGCGCAATTGGTTAAAACCGTTGCTTCTCAAACCAATGATGCCGCTGGTGACGGTACAACAACGGCGACTGTATTAGCGCAAGCGATTGTGCGTGAAGGTATGAAGTCAGTTGCTGCGGGTATGAACCCAATGGACATCAAACGCGGTATCGACAAAGCGGTGATTGCTGCGGTTGAAGAAATCAAGAAAATGTCTAAGCCTTGCGCGACAACGGCTGACATTGCTCAGGTGGGTACGATTTCGGCTAACTCAGACAAAACCATTGGTGATTTGATTGCGCAAGCAATGGAACGCGTGGGTAAAGAAGGCGTGATCACCGTTGAAGAAGGTTCTTCGTTAATCGACGAGTTGGATGTGGTTGAAGGTATGGACTTTGATCGTGGTTACTTGTCTCCTTACTTCGTTAACAACCAACAAAACATGACTGCTGAAATGGATAACCCATTTGTGTTGTTGTTTGACAAAAAAATCAGCAGCATCCGTGATTTGATTCCTGCATTAGAAGCGGTGGCTAAATCTGGTCGTCCGTTGTTGATTATTGCGGAAGACATCGAAGGTGAAGCCTTAGCGACTTTGGTTATCAACAGCATGCGTGGCATCGTGAAAGTAGCTGCGGTTAAAGCGCCTGGTTTCGGTGAGCGTCGTAAAGCGATCATGCAAGACATCGCGATTTTGACTGGTGGTACTTTGATTTCTGAAGAAATCGGTTTAACGTTAGAATCAGTGACCTTGAACGAATTGGGTCAAGCAAAACGTATCGTCGTCGGTAAAGACAGCACCACCATTATTGATGGCGCTGGCGCTAAGGCTGATATCGAAGCGCGTGTGGCTCAAATTCGTGCACAAATGGAACAAACCACTTCTGATTACGACCGTGAAAAACTACAAGAGCGTTTGGCTAAATTAGCTGGCGGTGTTGCGGTATTGAAAATCGGTGCGTCAACTGAAGTTGAAATGAAAGAGAAAAAAGACCGCGTTGAAGATGCGTTGCATGCAACTCGTGCTGCGGTTGAAGAAGGTATCGTTCCTGGCGGTGGTGTGACTTTATTGCGTATCGCAGAAAGCATCAAATCGCTGAAAGGCGACAATCCTGACCAAGATATGGGTATCAAGATTGCTTGTCGCGCAATGCAAGAGCCAATCCGTATGATTGTTGGTAACTGTGGTTTGGAAGGTTCTGTGGTCATCAATAAAGTATTGGAAGGCTCAGGTACTTCTCATGGTTTTGATGCGGCTAATGAAGTTTACGGCGATATGTTCGAAATGGGTATTATCGACCCAGCGAAAGTAACCCGTTCGGCATTGCAAAATGCAGCGTCAGTTTCCTCGTTAATCATCACCACCGAAGCGATGGTTGCTGATCTGCCGAAGAAAGATGGTGCGCCTGCTCCAGCTGGCGGCATGGGTGACATGGGTATGTAATTCAAACTGAGTGTGTTTTAGCTTGTTTTGCTGGCTGAAGCACTCACCACGGTTGAATGTGTCCTTATGCACAGAAAAGCCCCGCAAGTTATTGCGGGGCTTTTTTATGCGCTTAGGTATGGGGCTAAGACAAGGGTGCTAGAATAACACTCAAGATTTACGGATATGGAAATTCAATAATGATTACGCTCTCCAGTTTGTGGCAATCGATTAAACAACATAGGCGTGCGCTCGCTTTTGGGCAAGTGTTGGCAATACTTGGTGCGCTGGTCGCAGTGCCAGTGCCGTTACTCATGCCTTTGTTGGTTGATGAGGTGTTGCTTAATCAGTCTGCAACCTTAACCAGTTTAGTTGATGGATTGTTACCCGCGTCTTGGATGGGACCTATGGCGGTGGTGCTAACGGTGATGGTGATTACCATTGCGCTTCGCTTGGGCAGTCTGTTGCTGGGTGTGGCGACGACCCGTTTGTTTGTGTCGATTGCGAAAACGGTGACGCTTTCGGTGCGTGAGCAATTGCTGGATAAGCTGTCGCGCGTCAGTATGCGCGTTTATGAGTCGCTGGGTTCGGGGCAGGTAACGGCGCGATTACTAACTGATGTGGAAACCGTCGATAAGTTCTTGGGTGAAACGGTTGCCAAAGTATTGGTTGCCATTTTAAGTATTATTGGTGTGGCGGTGGTCTTGTTATGGATTCATTGGCAGCTGGCTTTGATTATTTTATTTTTGAATCCTTTTGTTATCGGCCTAACGATGATTCTGGGCAAAAAGGTGAAAAATTGGAAGCAACGCGAAAATAGTGCTTTCGAGATGCTATCGCAATCGGTGGCGGAAACTCTTGATGCCATGCAACAGTTACGTGCGGTGAATGCCGATAAACGCTTTTTAGAACGGACGAAACTGGCGGCGCAAGAAGTGCGTGCTGCGGCTATTGCGTCGGGCTGGAAAACCGATGCTTTGTCGCGCTTTTCCTTCGGTATTTTCCTCGCGGGTTTTGAAGTCTTTCGTGCCGTGGCGATGCTAATGGTGCTACTCTCTGATTTAACTATTGGTCAGATGATTGGTGTGTTTGGCTACTTGTGGTTCATGATGGGACCAGTGCAGGAATTGTTGTCGGTGCAGTATTCCTATTATGGCGCTAAGGCGGCTTTAGGTCGTATTAATAACCTACTCGAAGCGGAAGAAGAAGTACGCTACGATGCCAAAGTCAAAACCTTAGATTTGGCAAAAGCCTTACCGATTCGTTTGGAAAATGTCAGTTTTGCTTACCCTGATTCACCGCCTGTGTTGGACAGGGTTTCATTGTCGATTGCGCCAGGTGAGCAGGTGGCCTTGGTCGGTGTTTCTGGGGCAGGTAAGTCGACGCTGGTTCAGTTGTTGCTCGGACTTTATGCGCCGAATGAAGGGGATATTTATTTTGGCGATCGTTCCGTAACGGAATTGGGCTTTGAGCAGGTGCGCGGTCATGTTGGCGTGGTGCTACAACAGCCGATGCTATTTAACGATAGTTTACGTGCTAATCTTACCTTAGGCTTACCCGCTGACGATGCCGATTTGTGGCAGGTGTTGCGTGTGGCGCAACTGGCAGAAACCGTTGAAGCCATGCCGAATGGTTTGGATACCTTATTAGGGCGTAATGGTGTGCGCTTGTCAGGTGGTCAGCGTCAGCGGCTAGCCATTGCTCGCATGATGCTGGCGAAGCCTCAAGTGGTAATTTTGGATGAAGCGACCTCGATGCTGGATACGCACACTGAAACCAGGTTGCATGAGGCGATGCGCGACTTCCTGCGTGACCGTACCTTGTTGGTGATTGCGCACCGCTTATCGGCAGTGAAAGAAGCGAATCGAGTATTGGTGTTTGATAATGGTCAAATTATTGAGCAGGGTTCGCACGACGAGCTAGTGGGTGTAGAGGGCAGTGTTTATCAGCGACTTTATGGAGGGCAGTGATGGGAACCTCTGAAAGCAGCAAGTTGCTAGCTTTAGAGGTGGTTGTGTATTAATCGGGCAATCGAATGACAATATCGGTTGTTGGAACGACTGAGCAGGTAAGAATATCTTTCTCTCCCAGTGCCAAAATGGGTTGATTGCGCCATTCTACGTTTCCGCTAACTAGGGTTGCGCGACAAGCGGCGCAAATGCCAGCACGACAACTGTAATTTACATCAACACCAGAATCTTCAAGTGCTTCCAATAAGCTACTTTGACTTTGCCACGTTATGGCGCCTAAGCCCTCAACGATAATTTGGATAGAGTTGATCATAAAAAGTCCTTATGTTTTTTGCTATTAAGGCTTATTATACGGATTGAAAAGCCGCATGTTAGAATAGG
>CAZYER010000009.1:0-49934 GCA_964646525.1 uncultured Francisella sp.
ACAGCATAACCCCAAGCGCGTGGTGTTTTTTCACGGAAGTCTAAAAAGTCGTTATTGGTGGTGTTGATAAAGAACTGAGCTGTCGCTGAATGCGGGTCATTGGTACGAGCCATAGCAATGGTACCAATGGTGTTTTTCAGTCCATTATCGGCTTCATTTTCAACAGGTGCCAGTGTCGGTTTTTGGTTCATGTCTGGTGTGAAACCGCCACCTTGAATCATGAAGTCTTTAATCACACGGTGAAAAATAGTGCCATTGTAATGGCCGTTTTTGACATAGGTCAGAAAATTAGCAACCGTTTTAGGGGCTTTATCGGCATACAACTCAACAGTAATGTCGCCATGATTGGTTTTGAATAAGACTTTTGGGTTGTCGGCTAACACTTCAGTGGTTGACATAGCAAATAAAACTCCTAATACAGCTAAAAAACGACGCATGATGTCATGCTCCTTATCATTAAGTGTTGAAATTATAACATAGCGCTGCGTCCATTAATGACTCAGCTCAAAAGCGACCATATATTCAACTTGATCCACACTGATGGCGGTCATACAAACAGGTTGAGAACAAGGTGTTTTACGGTGGTTGGATGCGGATACACAGGGCGCACAAGCCAGACCAGCCCAAATGGGCGTACTGTTGCCGAGCGAGCCATAGAGTGTTGGAGTTTCTGGTCCAAATAGCACAAAGGTTTTTAAGGGTGTAATCGCCGAAAAGTGTCCTGGTCCTGAATCATTAGTGACCATCAGTTGACTAATAGTGTATAGCGTCGGTAACTCGGCGAATTTAACACCACCAGCAAAGTTAATCACACGATCGCTGTCGCATTGCTGTTTTAGAGTTTCCGCTTCTTCACGCTCTGCGGGTGCGCCCGTAATTAAAATCACAATATCGTCAAAACGGCGGAGTAAACGACGCATGAGTTCAGCATAACGCTCTTTCGGCCAGCGGCGTTGTGGTAATAACTCAGAAGCATTCGGATTAATCAGTACAATCCGCTTATGTGCTAGAGTTTGTTCGGGGCAAAGTAAAGCAATACGTTGGCGCATTTCCGCTTGTGCTTGCTCGCTGACACTGACTTGTGCGAGTTCTATGTCATCGTCACTGATGTGAATTTTGGCATAAGGCACTTCATCAGTATCACACTCTAAGCTATAAACTAAGGCAATGAAGCTTTTGGCGACATGCTGATGAGCATTGTAAGCCACTTTGTGGGTGAGCATAAAACCACGCCACAGCCCTTCATTGTGAAAGCTGTGAAAGCCGACACGTCGCCATGCGCCTGATAATCCGGTCAGTAAGGCGCTGACGCGTGAAAAGAGTTCGAGATCGATGACGGTATCAATGTGATTGCGACGACACCAGACGAGATAACGCAAGCTGTCCCAGAGTAGGGTGGCTAAATTGTCTTCACGTAGCGTAAAAACATTTTCACGCTTAACGGTATCTAGCAGCTCTAAACTGGGACGATTTTTAGCAAAAATAACAAAATAGAGTTCTGCATTCAGCTTGTCGCGAGCGCGGCGCATGGCTGGATCGGCAATAATAGTACTACCCATTTCCGACAGTTCAACAAATAAAATGCGCTGAATAGCAGGTGCTTCTTGGCTAGCTTGATTGCGAAACCAATCTTGAACGGCAACCCATAGGCTTGCAATGAAAGTGAGGGGAATGCCGAGCCAGTAATCCAGCTGGCGCATGGTATCAACACGCATGGTTAAGTGTCCTTTTTTACTGATTTGACCGCTAGTTGACCATTTTGCCACCATTGCTTGTCGTGAATAAAAAACCATAATCCAGGCAAGCTGGCAGCAACAAGCGTTAATCCGTAGATCACCGACATCGCTAAAACCGCTTCAGCAGGCGCACCGATTAGGGCAAAAATGCCAACCATTGCGCCTTCGCGAATACCCCAACCCGCAAAAGACAGGGGCAGTAACGTGAGTAGGATAACAGGCGGAATCACCGCTAAATAAACTATCAGTTCAAACTCTAGTCCTAAGGCTTGCCCTAGCGTCATTAATACCAATATGGAAAATAAGTGGGTGATGACCGATAACCCCAGTTGAATGCTAATGGTGCGTCCATTACGGTACACACGGGCAAAACGTCGTGACAGCTTTTGTAAGCTAGACCATAATGGAAAACGCCAACGAGGCAATTTATGTAAACATAAGCCAAACAGCGCACCAGAAAAACCGATGACCAATATGATAGCAATGGTTAGCGTAATGTTGATGGGCAGTAAACTGGGTAACCAAATGAGTGCTATGGCACTGAGCAACAGCAGTCCTAATAATCCCGCGATACGGTCGATGAACACGCCAAAAAAAGCTTCTTTATGGCTGTTGATGCGGTTGCCATTTTCCAGCACTCGGTAGGCGTCACCACCAATACTGGTGGGTAGTAGCTGGTTGAATAAAGAGCCTTTGAAATAGCTTTTGACATAAAAACGCGCATCGGGTGGATCCCCCAGCCAACGCTGAATCAAGCTCCAACGGTAAGCGGCGGTGAGCGTGCTAGCGAGTTGAAGTAATAGCGCCAACAAGAGACTCAGAAGGCTAATCTCACTGATATTTGACCAAGGTTGTTCATTATCGAGTTTATCGAAAATTAGCCACAACAAAATAGCAGATAAAGCGAGTTTTAACCAAGCAAGGGCAATTTTCATGAAAAATTTAATAAAGTATTAACAAGTTATCCGCATATTATAGATGAATTGGCACGCTAGTGGCTAACCTTCGCCTGTTTGCAGCGGAAGAGCTGAAAACCATCACTACTATGAATAATGAATCTGCAGTCATTAAAATAAAGTTTCCAGCTATGTTCTGGGCGATCGGGAGGAAGAATTAATATGCCATGAGTATGCGCATTGGGTGAACCAAACCAGATATCGAATTGATCGTAACGCTCATCCATGACAACCACTGGAGTTGGTCTGGCATACCAAGCAATACGACTGGCATCGACCCAATGTGTCACAATCAGTGATTCATTTCCTTCACGTAGTGCATTACCCATTTCAGCCGCTTGCTTCCAGCCAATTAAGTCTTGCGTGGGATTAGGTGACCAATGCTCGGTTAGTTTAGGAAAAAGCGATAGGCTCAACATCAAAAGAGTGAGTGTAAACCCATAGATCAGATTAGCCGTTAGCAGCTTCTTTATCCAAGCCGATTGATTGATCAGTTGATGCGCCATTAAGGGTAATAGCAATACATAAAAGAAAGCCAACCAGTGAGGAAGGCTGGGTTCTTTACCAGAAGAAATCGTAAAAATAATGAGCGCAGGCAAAATAAACAACACCAGCTGGCGTTGTCTCAAAGTGAACCACCAGTGCTTGACGCCAATGATCATCAGCCATGCACTGAGCCATATGAATGGCGTGTACAGTAACAATTGACTCACTTGACTTTGTAGAAAGTTTAACCAATCAAAAGATGACTCAGGTCGTCCATGATTCAATTGGTAGTGAATGGATAACCAGTCATGTTGTCCATTCCAGTAAAAAATGGGCAAGCTCAAAAGACCAGCTACGAGCACAGCCAGCCAAAAGCGAGCCTTGATGAACCAACGCCAACTGTTTGTACTGGTTAATAGTACTAATAACAACCCGATAGCAAAAAGAGCGGCGGTGTATTTGCTAAGCGCACTGAGCCCTAGTAATGTGCCAATGATCAACCAGTTAAGTGTCGTTGGTTTTTCTAATGTCCGTTGCGCCTGCCAAATGAGCGCAATGGATAAGGGAAGCAATAGCGTATCTGGAACTAGCCCGATGCCCAGCAAATGAAGGATGGGCATGGCGCAGAATAATAAGGCTGCTAAGTTAGCACTCGTTAACGAATGCGTGAGATAGCGTGTGTAGCCATGCACTAACCACAAGCTCAGTGTGTAGCTCAACAATGCCCATAGGCGCAGTTGCCATTCTTGTTCACCAAGTTGAAGTACCAGTGATTGAAGCCAGCCAACTAAGGGAGGATGATCAAAGTAACTCCAGTCAAGAAACTTGCCGTATAGAGCATAATGTGCTTCATCAACCGTTAGGGGAGTCATAACGGCAATCAGCAAATGCAATAAAATAGTAGCAACCAGCAATTGAGTAAGCAGGCGTGGCGAGGCTAAAAGTGGAGGTAGCATGGTTGCTGTAACTCTTATATAGGTAATTTTGTCATTGTTTGGCTATTTTGAGCAAACCGATTCTATTCTAGTTATTCGTGAAGGCATTGGGAAGGTCCGAAGAGGTTAAGGTTGAATCAAAGGAGAGTCAATCTATTAACGGTAAATACTTGCCTGCACCCTTGAAAAGTCATTTTATTATCCCCATATACATAATGTTTTAATGAATATGGCCACCTTAGGGAGAGTTTATGAGTACGACAAACGAGCAGAATGAAGCTGTCGAAAGCAATGAAAATGTTGCGCAACAATCTAATGAACAGGCTTCGGTTGAGCAGAATGTTCAGGCATTACTCGCTGAAGCTCAAGCGCAAGCTGCTCAACATTTCGACAGTCTACTGCGTTTGCAAGCAGATATGGAAAATTTACGTCGTCGTACTGAACGTGAAATTGATAATGCGAAAAAGTTTGCGCTAGAACGTTTTGTTAATGACTTAATTCCTGTTTTGGACAGCATGGAAATGGGGATGCAGGCATCGTCACAATCGGTAAATGAACAAGACACCATTCGTCAGGGCTTGGAAATGACGTTAAAAATGTTTCAAGATGTGATGGCACGTTTCCATGTAGAAGCGGTTGATCCGACAGGACACCCTTTCAACCCACAAGAGCACGAGGCTATGACCATGCAGCCTAGCAAAGATCATGAGCCCAACACAGTCATGTTTACGGTGCAAAAAGGTTACAAGTTGCACGGGCGTGTGGTGCGTCCCGCTCGCGTGGTAGTTTCTTCAGCCGCTGCGTAACAATCATAGAAAATAGGATGATTAACGACTTGAAAGTTAAGTCATCCATCACCATAAAGCTTTCAACAGATAATTGAATTTTTAGGAGTATATAAAACATGGCTAAAATTATTGGTATTGACTTAGGTACAACGAACTCTTGTGTCGCCGTAATGGATGGTGGTAACGTCAAAGTCATCGAAAATAGCGAAGGCGCGCGTACGACCCCTTCAATTGTTGCATTTACTAACGATGATGAAGTCTTAGTAGGTGAAACAGCGAAGCGTCAGGCGATTACTAACCCTAAAAACACCATGCATGCGGTAAAGCGTTTAATCGGTCGTAAATTTACCGATAAAGAAGTACAACGTGACATCGAAATGGTTCCTTACAGCATCGTTAAAGCCGACAATGGTGATGCTTGGGTAGAAGCTCACGGTAAAAAAATGGCACCGCCAGAAATCTCTGCTCGTGTGTTAATGAAAATGAAAAAAACTGCTGAAGACTACTTAGGTGAAACCGTTACTGAAGCCGTGATTACCGTTCCAGCCTACTTTAACGATGCGCAACGTCAGGCAACTAAAGATGCGGGTAAAATCGCGGGTTTGGAAGTAAAGCGTATCATTAATGAGCCTACTGCTGCGGCCTTGGCTTATGGTGTCGATAAAAAGTCAAAGGGTGACAGCAAAATTGTTGTCTACGACTTAGGTGGTGGTACTTTCGACGTTTCAATTATTGAAATCGCCGATTTAGATGGTGACAAACAAGTTGAAGTATTGGCAACTAACGGCGACACTTTCTTGGGTGGTGAAGACTTCGACCAACTCGTGATTGAGCATATCGTTACTGAGTTTAAGAAAGAGCAAGGCGTGGATTTGAAAAACGATCCATTAGCACTGCAACGTCTGCGTGAAGCGGCTGAAAAAGCGAAGATTGAATTGTCTTCTCGTGAGCAAACCGATATTAACTTGCCTTACATCACGGCCGATGCCTCAGGTCCAAAACACTTAAATATGCGTATTACGCGTGCTAAGTTTGAATCATTAATTGAAGACTTAGTGAAAAAATCAATTGAGCCTTGCCGCATTGCGTTAAAAGATGCAGGCTTGTCAGCGTCTGAAATTGATGAAGTGATTTTGGTTGGCGGTTCAACGCGTATTCCAATGGTACAAAAAGCCGTTAAAGATTTCTTCGGTAAAGAACCACGTAAAGACGTTAACCCAGATGAAGCGGTTGCTATTGGTGCAGCCATTCAAGGTGGTGTCTTGGGTGGTGACGTTAAAGACGTACTGTTGCTGGACGTAACGCCTCTGTCTTTGGGTATTGAAACCATGGGTGGCGTGATGACCAAGCTGATTGAGAAAAACACCACCATTCCGACGCGCAAGTCGCAAGTGTTTTCAACCGCTGATGACAACCAATCGGCAGTGACCATTCACGTATTGCAAGGTGAGCGTGAGATGGCAAATGGCAACAAGTCGTTGGGTCGTTTTGACTTGTCAGATATCCCACCAGCACCACGTGGTATGCCACAAATCGAAGTGACGTTTGACATTGATGCGAATGGTATCTTGAATGTGTCTGCAAAAGATAAAGCGACCAACAAAGAGCAGTCGATTATCATCAAAGCCAGCTCGGGTTTGTCTGAAGCAGAAATTGAGAAAATGGTGCGTGATGCGGAAGCTCATGCGGAAGAAGACAAAAAACTGCGTGAATTGGTTGATGCGCGTAACCAAGCGGACAGCCTGATTCACTCGGTGAATAAGTCAGTCAAAGAGTTGGGCGACGACAAGGTAACGGCTGAAGAAAAAGCAGCGGTTGACGCGGCAGTTAAAGCATTGGAAGAAGCGATGAAAGGTGATGACAAAGACGCCATTACCGCTAAAACGGAAGAATTGGCTAAGGTCAGTCACGGTATCGCTGAAAAAGCTTATGCGCAGACCAATGCGGGTGCTGCAGGCGCTCAAGCGCATGATGCTAATGCCACTAAACCGAACAAAGGCGGCGATGATGACATCGTAGATGCTGAGTTTGAAGAAGTTAAAAAATAAGAAGTAAGGTCTTATGGCAAAAAAAGACTATTACGAAGTCTTGGGGCTGTCTCGCACAGCCTCGGAAGACGAAATTAAACGAGCTTACAAAAAGCTTGCCATGAAGCATCATCCAGATCGCAATCCTGATGATGCTTCTGCCGAAGAAAAATTTAAAGAAATCAAAGAAGCTTACGAGATTTTGTCTGATGCGCAAAAACGCTCGGCTTACGACCAGTTTGGTCACGCAGGGGTTGACGGTTCGGCTGGTGGCTTTGGTGGCGGACAAGGATTCGGTGGCGGCTTTGGCGGCTTTGGTGACATCTTCTCCGACATTTTTGGCGGCGGTGGTCGTGGCTTTAATGGCCCACGTCCTGGTGGTGACCTTGAATATCGTTTGACCTTGACTCTGGAGCAAGCCGTTGCGGGTGCGAAAATTGACATTCAAGTGCCGCGTCGTGAAGTGTGTGATTCGTGTCATGGCTCGGGTGCAGCTGAAGGTTCAAGCGCTGAAACCTGTCCCACTTGTGGCGGGCATGGTAAGGTTCGCGTGCAACAAGGTTTCTTTGTTGTCGAGCGTACCTGTCATACCTGTCATGGTAAAGGTAAAATCATTAAGAAGCCTTGTAGCAAATGTCACGGCGAAGGGTTTGTTACCCGTAACAAAACACTTACCGTCAGTATTCCAGCTGGGGTGGACGAGGGTGATCGTATCCGTTTAAGTGGTCAGGGTGAAGCAGGGGATGTGGGAGCGCCTTCTGGCGATCTTTACGTTCGTATCAGTTTGCAACCTCACGCCATCTTTAAGCGTCAGGGTGATACCTTATTCTGCGAGATGCCTTTGTCCTTTACCACGGCAGCCTTGGGTGGGGAAATCGAAGTGCCGACACTAGATGGTCGTGTTAACTTGAAGATTCCTGCTGGCACACAAACAGGTCGCAAGTTCAAAATTGGTGGAAAAGGGGTGAAATCGGTTCGTTCGGGTCGTCAGGGCGATTTAATTTGCCAAGTCCATCTGGAAACACCGGTGAATCTGACCAGCGAACAACAAGAGCTGTTACGTCAGTTTGAAGCCAGCTTGTCGGGTAAAGGGGCAACACACAATCCAAAATCGCACAGTTGGTTAGATTCAGTGAAATCGTTTATTAATGATGCACTGAAATAATGCCCATTGGTGGTGAATAAAAAGGAGGTTAAATGACCTCCTTTTTTCTTTTAGGTCATGGTTTGCTTTGCTTTTGATCGTGACGCTGTATTCCAATAGATTTTAGCGTTAAAATAGTCGCGTTCATGCATCACACTTCAGGAAAATTTTTATGCGCATAGGTTACTTGTTTCCTTTAATGGCTACTCTGTTAGCTGCTTGTGTGCCACCGCCTGCAGAAAAGACTGATGCACCCAAGGCGCCTGTGATGCTTCCAAGTGATAAAAAACCACCAGCTCCTGCCGTGGTTACTAAACCAGAAATGGTTAAACCTGTGCCCTCACAAAGCGTGATTTTACCTTCGGGATGGTCGGTAATGGATCCAAAGGCGATTTTGGAAAAGGTAGAGTACAAGCCAGAACAAGGCGGTGTGTTGTTTACGCTGAAGTCTCAGGTCAATTTAGAACTCTTTTCAGCAGAGGATGCTGAAAAACGCTCTTACTATAAAGGTCGATTGAATGGGGCGCATTTGGTGGCTTTGCCACCGCAACAGCGTAGCGTATTGATTATTTTCACCAATCGCCAAAATGCCCGTTCGTCGGTATTGTTAAAGTACACGAAATAATCCAGTTGATGACTAGGTCAGACCGCTTGAATGCAATCAACTATAAAAACAACTGAATCAAGGTATAACAGATGACACAAAAAATTGCCCTAGTGGGTGTGAACGGACGTATGGGACGCGCTTTGGTACAGGCGGTTCAAGAAGATAAAAATGCGGTTTTGTCGTCGGCTTTTGTGCGTCAAGGATCGGCGTTAACAGGTATGGATGCGGGCGAGGTTACTGGTTTTGGTCGTTTAGACGTGCCCTTACGTGATGTGTTTGATGCCGCTACTTTTGATGTGGTGATTGATTTTACTCGTCCTGAAGCGACCATGAGTTACTTATCAGCTTGTATCGCAGCAGGTAAACCGATGGTGATTGGTACCACAGGTTTTTCAGTATCTGAATTAGCCGAATTGAAAGCAGCCGCACAACATATCCCCATTGTTTTTGCACCAAATTTCAGTGTCGGTGTTAATTTGTTGTTGGGATTGGTGGCTAAAGCTGCTCAGGTACTGACTGATTATGATATTGAAGTGATTGAAGCCCATCACCGTTATAAGGTCGATGCGCCATCAGGTACGGCGTTGCGTTTGGGTCAAGCTGCGGCAGATGCTTTGGGTTGGGATTTGGAAGAGTGCGCCGTTTATGGTCGTGAAGGTATTACGGGTGAACGTCCTGCGCAGCAAATCGGTTTTGCTACCGTGCGTGGTGGTGATGTGGTCGGTGATCATACCGTTCTGTTTGCAGGGTTGGGTGAGCGAGTGGAATTGACTCACAAGGCCTCATCGCGTTTAACCTTTGCTCAGGGCGCTGTGCGTGCAGCACAATGGTTGGCGAATCAGCCAGCGGGTTTGTACGATATGCAGGATGTGCTTGGTTTGCGTTAATGCATCTAGACGGAACCGCTAAAACATCGCTTCGCTCAGTTTTATGCGTCTGTGCTTTATTTTTTGTTGGTGGAAGGGTGTTAAGTTAATCTTTTTCATGCTGTTCATAGAGAACCCTTCCCCCATACCCCTATCCCTATGGCATTTTAAGGGAACTCTAGACTATTAGGCTGTTTTTACGCTATAATGTTCAAAATTAGCGGAGTACTAAAGACGTGTTGACAACAACGGGTCACATCACAGAATAAGTTAAAAACGGAGTTGGCTCTGCCTTCTCCGTTTTTTTTGTATCGCAAATTTGGCATGATTAGGACATTCGGGTTAAAGAGATAGGGAAGTGGGTAGATGAAAGCGTTACTGGCATTGGCAGATGGCAGTTTGTTCTGGGGCGAATCAATTGGCGCTGCTGGAGAAACAGTAGGTGAGGTTGTTTTTAACACCTCAATGACGGGATATCAAGAGATTCTGACGGATCCTTCTTATTTTCGACAGTTAGTGACGCTGACCTATCCACACATTGGCAATGTCGGTGTTAATGATGAAGATGGTGAAAGCGATTCTGTTATGGCCAGTGGGCTGATCATCCGTGACCTGCCTTTAACGCATTCCAGTTTTCGTGCTCAACGTTCCTTGGCTGACTATTTAGTGCAGCAAAATGTTGTCGCGATTGCTGATATCGATACGCGTGAGTTAACACGTGTGTTGCGTGAAAAAGGCGCTCAAAATGGCGTTATCATTGCGGGTGAAGATATTGATGCTGAAGCTGCTGTTGCTAAAGCGCAAGCCTTTTCTGGTCTGAATGGCATGGATTTAGCCATCGAGGTCACAACTCAGCAAAGCTATACCTTCCGCGAAGGTGAATGGCGTTTAGGTGAAGGTTTTGCCATTAAAAGCGATGCAGACTTGCCTTACCACGTTGTTGCTTATGATTACGGTGTTAAAACCAATATTTTACGTATGCTGACCGAGCGTGGTTGTCGTTTAACCATTGTTCCTGCTAATACCCCTGCTGCTGAAGTGAAGGCTCTAAATCCTGATGGTATTTTCTTATCGAATGGTCCTGGTGATCCCGCCGCTTGTGGTTATGCCATTGAAGCTATTGGCGAGTTGATTCAAGGTGAAACACCCATTTATGGTATTTGTTTGGGACACCAATTGTTGGCTTTGGCGGCTGGCGCGAAAACACTAAAAATGAAGTTTGGACATCATGGCGGCAACCATCCTGTGCAAGACATGCGCTCAGGCAAGGTTCTGATTACCGCTCAAAACCATGGTTTTGCTGTTGATGAATCGACGCTTCCTGTTGGTGTTGAAGCGACGCATCGTTCGCTATTTGACCAATCGAATCAAGGAATTCGCTTCGCTGGTAAGCCTTTCTTTAGTTTTCAGGGACATCCAGAAGCCAGCCCAGGTCCGCACGATTTAGCTTACCTGTTTGATGAATTTATTGCCAATATGGCTGCGCGTCGCGCCTAACTCGAGCACTGAAAGGAATAAGACGATGCCCAAAAGAACGGATATTAAAAGCGTATTAATTATTGGTGCAGGCCCGATTGTCATTGGTCAGGCGTGTGAGTTCGACTATTCAGGCGCTCAAGCCTGTAAAGCCCTGCGCGAAGAAGGGTATCGCGTGGTGTTAGTTAACTCTAATCCTGCCACCATCATGACCGACCCTGATATGGCCGACGCGACCTACATTGAGGCCATTACTTGGCAAACGGTAGCCAGTATTATTGAAAAAGAACGTCCCGATGCCTTATTGCCAACCATGGGTGGGCAAACGGCATTGAACTGCGCCTTAGATTTATGGCGCAATGGTGTTTTAGATAAGTTCAATGTCGAATTAATTGGTGCTAAACCTGAAGCCATTGATAAGGGTGAAGATCGCGAAAAATTCCGTCAAGCGATGCTTAAAATTGGTATTGATGTGCCTGACTCAGGTGTTGCGCACAGTCTGGATGAAGCTTGGGCGATTCAACAGCGCGTTGGTTTCCCGACGGTGATTCGTCCTTCGTTTACGTTGGGCGGTACGGGTGGTGGTATTGCTTACAATAAAGATGAATTTGAACAAATTTGTAAGCATGGTTTGTACATGTCGCCCACCAATGAACTACTCATTGAAGAGTCGATTCTGGGTTGGAAAGAGTACGAGATGGAAGTGGTGCGTGACACCAAAGACAACTGTATTATCGTCTGCTCGATTGAAAATTTTGACCCAATGGGCGTGCATACAGGTGACTCAATTACTGTTGCGCCTGCGCAAACGCTGACCGATAAAGAATATCAAATTATGCGTAATGCCTCTATTGCCATTTTGCGTGAGATTGGTGTAGAAACGGGTGGTTCTAACGTCCAGTTCGCTATCAATCCTAAAGATGGTCGCATGATTGTTATCGAGATGAACCCCCGAGTGTCGCGTTCATCGGCCTTGGCTTCTAAAGCTACAGGTTTCCCGATTGCGAAAGTAGCGGCAAAGCTGGCTATTGGTTACACTTTGGATGAATTAACGAATGACATCACAGGTGGGCTAACACCAGCGTCATTTGAGCCATCGATTGATTATGTGGTTACCAAAATTCCACGCTTCACGTTTGAAAAATTCCCGCAGGCAGAGCCGCGTTTATCGACACAAATGAAGTCGGTGGGTGAAGTGATGGCAATGGGGCGTACTTTCCAAGAGTCATTGCAAAAAGCGATTCGTGGCTTAGAAACGGGTAAAACAGGCCTAGACCCTATGCTCGATTTGAGTAGCATGGACGACAAGTCAGTACGGGATATTTTGCGTCATGAGTTGCGCTCGCCAGGTCCTGACCGGTTATGGTACCTTGCTGATGCTTTCCGTTTTGGTTGGAGTTTAGAAGAAGTCTTTGAGGTTTGCTCGATTGATCCTTGGTTCTTGGCGCAGGTTGAGGATATTGTGCGTGAAGAGCAAAAGGTCGTTTCAGGTGGCTTAGATGCGCTCGATAAAGATCGTATGCTGAAGTTAAAGCGCAAAGGTTTTTCAGATATGCGTTTGGCTAAGTTGCTGAACACAGATAGCGCCTTTTTACGTAAATTCCGTCATACCTTAGGCGTTAAGCCAGTTTACAAGCGCGTTGATACCTGTGCTGCTGAGTTCGCCACTAACACCGCTTATTTGTACTCTACTTACGAGCAAGTGTGTGAAGCAGCGCCTACCGATAAACGTAAAATTATGATTTTGGGTGGTGGACCTAACCGTATTGGTCAAGGTATTGAGTTTGACTATTGCTGTGTTCATGCCGCTATGGCATTGCGCGAAGATGGCTTTGAAACCATTATGGTCAACTGTAACCCTGAAACCGTTTCAACCGATTATGACACTTCCGATCGTTTGTATTTTGAACCACTAACGCTGGAAGATGTGCTGGAAATTGTCGCGGTAGAAAAACCAGAAGGTGTGATCGTTCAGTATGGCGGTCAAACACCGCTGAAACTATCGCGCGATTTAGAAGCTGCAGGTGTGCCGATTATCGGTACTTCGCCTGACTCAATCGACTTAGCGGAAGATCGTGAGCGTTTCCAAAAATTATTGCAAGAATTAGGTCTACGTCAACCTGCTAACCGTACCGCTCGCACACCAGAACAAGCACTCACCTTAGCCGATGAAATTGGTTATCCGTTAGTCGTTCGTCCGTCTTATGTGTTAGGTGGGCGTGCTATGGAAATTGTCTATAGTGAGAAAGACTTATCACGTTACATGCGTGAAGCGGTTCAGGTTTCTAATGATTCACCAGTGCTATTAGATCGCTTCTTAGACGATGCTACAGAACTTGATGTCGATGCAATTTGTGACGGTGAGCAAGTAGTGATTGGTGGCTTGATGGAGCATATTGAGCAAGCGGGTATCCACTCAGGTGACTCGGCCTGCTCATTGCCGCCTTATACTGTGCCAGCGCATATTCAAGATGAAATTCGTCGTCAAACTGAAGCTATGGCGTTTGCATTAAAAGTACGTGGTTTGATGAACGTGCAGTTTGCCGTTAAAGGTGAAGATATTTATGTGCTTGAAGTGAATCCACGTGCTTCTCGTACAGCGCCTTTTGTGTCGAAAGCCATTGGTGCTCCTTTAGCTAAAGTAGCCGCGCGTGTCATGGCTGGAACCAGTTTGGCGGCACAAAACTTTACCAAAGAAATTTTGCCAGCGCATGTCTCCGTTAAAGAAGTGGTGTTCCCTTTCATTAAGTTTGGTGGCGTGGATCCGATTCTTGGTCCAGAAATGAAGTCAACCGGTGAAGTAATGGGTATTGGTCAAAACTTTGCTCAAGCCTTCGCTAAAGGATTGTTGGCAGCGGGGACGGTATTGCCAACAGGTGGTAAAGCTTTTATTTCGGTACGTCAAGCTGATCGTAACGCTTCCGTGGAAGTTGCAAAAATGCTGATTGCGCGTGGTTTTGAAATTGTTGCTACACGAGGTACTTCTAAAACACTCACTGAAGCGGGGATTGCCCATTCGGTAGTGAATAAAGTGACTGAAGGGCGTCCCAACATCGTTGATATGATCAAGAATGATGAGATTGCCCTGATTGTGAACACCTCGGATGGTGCTATGGGTGTCGCTGATTCTTTCTCTATTCGTCGGGAAGCTTTGATGCATCGTGTTGCCTATACGACAACCGTAGCGGGTGCAGAGGCCATGGCGATGGCAATGGATTATGTTAATGATCAGCCGGTTTATCGTATCCAAGATTTGACTTAATCGTTCAATCATCGTTTTATGAGAAGCCGCACTCAATCGTATGTGCGGCTTCTGCTTTAATAAAAGGAGTTTAGTTCATGAGTACACGTCCTCCGTTGACTGCCGCTGGTGCAGAGCACTTGCGCAATGAATTGACCAAGTTGAAAAATGTGGAGCGTCCACGTATTGCAGAAGCTATTGCTGAAGCACGTGCGCATGGGGATTTAAAAGAAAATGCGGAATACCATGCTGCGCGTGAACAACAAGGTTTGCTAGAAGCACGTATTCGTCATATTGAATCCGTGCTTTCTCATGCACAAATTATTGATATTGCTTTGATCCAATCGCACGGAAAAATTGTGTTTGGTGCGACGGTTGAGTTGCTGAATATTGAAAATGAAGATACAGTGATTTATCAAATTGTGGGCGATGAAGAGGCCGATTTAAATCACAATAAAATTTCCATCAATTCCCCGATTGCGCGTGCGTTGATTGGTAAAGAAGAAGGAGATGAAATTACCGTTAAAGCTCCAGGTGGTGATATTGAGTATGAAATTTTAACGGTTAGCTATGTCTGATGCCTTAGCTGCTGTACAAAAAGCTTTGCTCGATTGCCGAGGCGACCATTTGGTCGCTTCGTTTTTTTCGGCTTCTCAGCAGTCTACTTGGTTTGCTCAACCTTGGTACGCTATTGCCTTAGGTAAGGCTTCACTGGCGATGATGGAAGGCGCTTTGGCTGTTGGTGGTTCAACTTTGGTTGCTGGTTTGGTGGTGAGTAAGCAAGATAGTGGGATTAGCTTAAGTGATGAGCGACTTATCTGTTTAACGGCAGCTCATCCCGTTCCAGATGACAGTTCATTGCAAGCAGGAAAGGCATTGTTGGCATTTGTACAACAACTGCCTAGTCAGGCTAGGGTGCTTTTTTTATTGTCGGGTGGTGCTTCTGCTCTGGTTGAAGTGTTACCGCATGAATGGAGTCTCGCGCGTTGGCAACAGCAAACGCAACACTGGTTAGTTTCAGGTTGGAATATTCAACGTATTAACCAAGCCCGTAAAAACCTATCTTTAATTAAGGGTGGTAAGTTATTAGCTCATTTTCCGGAACAAGTGGAGATATTGCAGCTTATTATTGCTGACGTACCCAAGCAGGACTTGGCGGCGGTAGGTTCAGGGTTGTTGTTGGCTGATGTTGTCGATGAGCGCGTTTCAACCTATTGTTTGGCGGATAATCGTTCTTGGTTAATGAGCCTGTTACATTATTTGCCTAGTGCTTTGATTATGCCAATTTATGTCAATTCAGAGGTTAATGCCTTGGCGGTTGAGATTGCCTCTAAAGCTGTTTTAGGTCAGTGCACTGTGTGGGGAGGCGAGCCAGTGGTGCAGTTGCCCGATGATGTGCCTGTAGGCGGAAGAATGCAGCATTTGGCTTTAGCTGTGGCATGGCAATTACGCCATACGACTTTTCCTTGGTCTTTAATTGCTCTGGCTAGTGATGGTGATGATGGTAATACTCGTGCAGCAGGAGCATGGGTCAATGAGCAGACGATTGGCATTGCAGAGTGTCACGGTTGGCAAATCGAAGTCACCTTAGCACAAGCCAATGCTCACGCTTTATTAGCCGATATTGGCGCTTTAATTGAAACAGGCTATACAGGCACCAATGTGAATGATGTGATGATCTTGTGTTGTGGAGAAGAGCGATAATGGATTCGGTTTATCAACGAGCTTATGAAGCACTCATGCATGTTCAAGTTGAGCAAAAAGCACACGCTGTGTTTGCACTGTTAGAAGAATGGCGTGAGCATCGTTTGAGTATGGAACCCATACAAGTGGTTTCGATTGTGCAACCAGGACGACCTGATCGACCAGAGTTGGTAGCGCCTAAGCTACTTAAAGCACGTGGTTTGGGGTCGCACGAAGGTAGAGCGAGTTTGTTGCATTCTATCGCTCATATTGAATTTAATGCCGTCAATTTGGCCTTGGATGCGGTTTATCGTTTTCAACAAATGCCAGCAGAGTTTATTGATGATTGGTTAAGAGTCGCATCCGAAGAAGCTTATCATTTTCAGCTATTGCGAGAGCAGCTTGCAGGCTATGGTTACGATTATGGTGACTTCCCTGCTCACAACGGTTTGTGGGAAACAACACACGAAACCGATTTTGATGTGTTGGCGCGTATGGCACTGGTACCCAGAACATTAGAGGCAAGAGGGTTAGATGTAACTCCAGACATGATGAAAAAGTTGCGCGCTGTCGGTGAAACACACGCAGTCGCTGTGCTTCATATTTTATTGCGAGATGAGGTAGGACATGTTGCTGTAGGTAGTAAATGGTTCAATTGGTTATGCGTGCAACGCGGATTAGACAAGTTTGATACCTTTAAGATGCTGATTGATACCCATTTAAAGGGTGGTCTTAAACCACCCTTTAACATTGAAGCACGACGTGAAGCAGGCTTTTCTGAAGTTGAATTGGCTTGGTTGATGACCTTGTCGAATTAGGGCGGTCTGAATAATGCGCTATGCTTCTTATTCAGACTTCACATTTTAATTTCTTTGTGTGGTTGGAAGGGCATAAATAAATCAGTTATATGTTGAATGAGTGTCGCCCTTCCCCCACACACACCATCCTTTTTATGTTGCAGAGCTTTCTTAGTTTTAGTCGGCAATAGCTTTATTTTTTAACGTGTGGCTGAGTAAGTGCAACAGAATTTCTTCTGCATACTGAGATTGATCTGTTTCGATTGATTTAACTCGAGAACAAATAAGGTTGATATGGATACGTCTGAGTCGTGAAGAACCATCGTTAAGATGTTCTTCGTCGACACTACAAATGCTGTTGTAGGGGATAATGCTGTTTTCGACGCTGTCTTTAAGCTCATTATGAATAGCGAGATAGTGATGCTTAAAGGTGATGCTCAGCGAACCACCGCGTCCGCACAGTAACGAGTAGGAAGGAAAGCTCATGCAGTTTGCTCCTTTAACAGAGTCGGTATGAAAAAATAGCCTCACTTGTGAGGCTATTTTTGAGTTGTCAACAATTAATGTGCTTTCAGTTTTTCTTTGTACTTGAGCACTTGACGGTCAAGTTTATCGGTCATGGCATCAATGGCAATATACATATCGGCATCTTGCGCTTCAGCATGAAAGTCGTGACCAGAAGCATGCAAATTGGCACTCGCTTTTTGTACTTTGTTGTCAACTTCTAGTGTGACATTAATACTGATGGCTTGATCAAAATGACGTTTAATGCGAGCCAGTTTGTCGTCACAATGGCTACGTAGACCTTCAGTGACATCGACATGGTGTCCAGTAATATTTACTTGCATAGTCATTTTCTCCTTGTTGTTTGACGCTATTTCATCCAGCTTATTCTAAACACATATGATGTTGCCCGAATAGATAGGAGGTGAAATCTTCGCGACAGTTTGCACCACTGTCAGTTTGATTTAATCATGCTGTGAAGTGTTTGTCTAGTAGCCACGTCATATTTATTCGTTGCCTAAACCAGAACTGTAGTTTTCACCTAAATAAGCGGCAATAACTTTTGGGTTAGTTAATAACTCGTTAGGTGTTCCTTGGGCTAAAATATGTCCCTGAGATAAAATGTAGGCACGATCAACAACAGCCAAGGTTTCTCGAACATTGTGATCGGTAATGAGGATGCCAATACCACTGTGTTGCAACTGACGAATAATACTTTGAATGTCGGCAACGGCAATCGGATCAACCCCAGCAAAAGGTTCATCAAGTAACAGAAAGTGCGGGTTAATCGCTAAAGCGCGCGCGATTTCAACGCGCCTACGCTCACCCCCCGATAAGGATTGTCCTAGGCTATCTCGAATGTGTGTAATGGCTAGTGCTTCGAGAAGGGTTTCCAATCGATCTTGGCGCTGTGCACTATCTAATTCAGGTTGCATTTCTAGAATGGCCATAATATTGTCACTAACGGATAAGCGTCTAAAAATTGAAGCTTCCTGAGGTAGGTAACCAATACCGAGTTTAGCGCGTTGGTGCATGGGCATGAGCGTGATGTCTTTATCATCCAGTAAAATGCGCCCAGCATCACTTTTAACCAGTCCAGTCATCATGTAAAAAGTGGTGGTTTTACCTGCTCCATTAGGACCAAGTAGACCAATAACTTCACCGCTAGAGACAGAAAAGCTTACATCCTCAACCACACTTCTTTTTTTATATCGTTTCGCTAATTGATGAGCACTAAAACGATGATGATTCACAGAATCAGACATGAATAACTCTCTTAGTTTTCAGGTTGAATGGTCATTTTAACGCGACCACTTTGTTTGCTACCAAAAGCTTCAAAGGTCTCATCTTTATTATAGATAACGATCTTATCTGCGTTGATTTTATTACCATTATCCATAATGATGTAGGCATTTTCAGTCAGGGTAATGGTGTCTTTATCTTGTTGAAATACGATGTTTTTTGCCTCTCCATTGACCCATTGCTGTTTTTTGGGTAGATAGTCTTTGAATTTGGCAGGACTGCCCGACATGGTTGCTTGTTGTAATTTATCACCTGGATGAATAATTTTTAAACTATTCCCTTGTAGCGTTAATTTATTGCGTTCTAAAACAACATTACCGCGATATTCACTTTGACCACCTTTGGTTTGGCTAATCAGCTGATCGGCGCTAATATCGACTGGGAAGCTTTTATTATCTGAAGCTTCTGTTTTAGCTTTGTTTGCTTTGGTTGTCGTCGCAGTCGTCGGTTTTTCATCTGCTTTAGGGTTGGCACTGGCTGTATGACAAGTCAAAAAAAGTCCACTGCTGAGTAATAAATAAGCAATCAAGTTACTGCCATTGGGTTTTAACGTGTTGAGTAAACTCATACCATCCTTCTTCATAATTGCCAATCAAACTATCGGCTTCAATGTGTTGTTTTTCATCGATCATACGAATTGCGCCAGGGCTGATGAGTTGATGCTTTGTTAACTGAATAATCAGGTGTTCGCTGTGGAAATGACGCGGTAGTTTGTTGTCAGCAGTTTGTTGTAACACTACCGTATCATGAAGATTCATTTCTAGCTGTGTTAAGTTGGCGCGCTTACTGTCACCTCTGATGGATTGCTGACCGGTATGTCCAGTAAGAGCGAATGGCGTGAATGTAGTTAGGTCGTTAACCTCATCAAAGGTAAGTGATTCACTGATAATACGAAATCGTTTCTCAGGTTCGGGACGATTTAAAAATAAACTGACTGTCTGATGCATATCAATAAACAAATGATTTTGTTCACTCGCAACATAATTGGTTTGTTGGCGTAGTGGCAAGTAACTCAGAGCCACAACGATAACACCCAGAATCACTAACAGGCCTTTCAACATGGTAGATTCTTTATGCTCATCGGAAATGATGATGGAGTAAGGATTCGAGTTTGCCTTGTGCTTCTAAGATTAATTCACAGACTTCTCGTGCAGCACCTTCACCCCCTTTATATTGCGTGACAAAGTGAGCGTAGCGTTTGCTGATGGGTTGGGCATTAGCGACCGCAACCGCTAATCCGCATCGACGCATCACCGGTAAGTCCAAGCAATCATCTCCGACATAACAAACTTGTTCGGGAACCAATCCGAGTCGCGTTAATAAGGTTTCGAAAGCGGCTAGTTTGTCACGAGCACCTTGAAAAACATGCTCAATACCTAAATCATCCATACGTTTGCGTACTAATTCAGATTGTCGTGCTGTGATAATAGCCACAGGGATACCGCCTGATTGCAGCATTTTCATGCCATGCCCATCATGGGCATGAAAGGCTTTGAATTCGTTGCCATGATTATCATAATAGAGTCGGCCATCTGTGAGAACACCATCCACATCAAAAATAACACAACGAATTTGTTGAAGTTGTTGCCATAAATGTGGGTGATTGGGTGTCATCGGGAGGCTCTTAAACAGATTATTCAAACCGTTCATGATAGAAGAAAAAGCATCGTTTGAGAACCTATTAGCAAAAGAAATTATCGCTTACAGTGCATTGGAGCAGCTAATCAGCTAAAATTAGCTTTTAACGGCACCAATTGGTTGTTAGCAAGCTGAGTGCTATCTGGTCCTTATTTTTTAGATTGATGAAGGTGTTAAGTTGCAATCGTTAACAGCTAAGCAAGAGCGTTGGGTTGGGGTTGCCTGTGTGGATTGGGATAATCCACAATTAGTTGCATCAGGATTTTATCCTGATGATCTACCCGCTGACTGGCATTTAACTTATTACGCTAACTATATTATGGCGTGTGTGCTTTCGCCCGAAAAATGGCTAAACGCATCTATAGGTGATATTGCCGATTGGTGCGATCAAACACAAGAAAATTTTTGGTTTTATTTGTTGTGTGACTCGGTTGAACAATTTGAGCAAGCTCAGCAGTGTGCTTCAAACTTTCCCGGCAAGATGGCTGGCTGTGTGTTGTCATTTAGTATGGATGATGTTTTGGTGAGTGATTGGCCTCTGCTTCGTGTTGGTGCTGAAGTATTCAGTTACGACTATGCGCAACTACGCGAAGCAAAACCCCTATTAATGGCTTGGTTGGACAGTGACCCTGCTCATTCTCATGCACTGGTACTGATGTCCGCTTCGAAAGCGGATCAGATAAAAGCTGTTCAGACGCTGCTTGAATTGCTGGGAGTGGGTCGATGAGTGAAATCATGATCGACATCCAAGATCTGAGTTTTGCGCGAGGTTCGCGTTTGATCTTTGATCAAGTGAGTTTACAAATACCTCGTGGTAAAGTGACTGCCATTATGGGGCCTTCGGGGACGGGTAAAACAACCTTGCTTAAATTGATTGCTGGTCAATTGACTCCGACTCATGGCAGTGTGTTGGTTGATGGTTTAGGTGTTCATCAATTATCGCGGGTTGATTTATTTACGCTGCGTAAGCGCATGGGGATGTTATTTCAGAGCGGTGCTTTACTGACGGATTTGTCGGTGTTCGAGAATATTGCTTTGCCTTTGCGAGAGCATACACAATTGCCAGAAGTAGCGATACGTACTTTGGTGTTGATGAAGTTAGAGGCGGTCGGTTTGCGCGGTGCAAGTGAACTCATGCCGTCAGAGTTGTCGGGCGGTATGAGCCGTCGAGTGGCATTGGCTAGGGCTGTTGCGCTGGATCCTCAGATGATCTTTTATGATGAACCCTTTGCCGGACAAGATCCGATAGGGATGGGGGTGTTGGTTCGATTAATTCGTAATTTGAATGATGCTATGGGATTAACCAGTGTTGTGGTGACGCATGACGTTGATGAGGTGTTAACGATTGCGGATCACGCCGTTGTTTTATCGGGCGGTAGAGTGATTATGTCGGGTAGTGTCGAGGCATTACGTGCTTCTAAAGATCCTTGGGTGCATCAATTTATTTATGGTGAGGCAGATGGTCCCGTTGCCTTTCACTACCCAGCACAAGACTATAAACAACAATTACTGGTGGGTGTTCAATGAGAACACAAATAGAACAAGTCGGTGCGCAATTTATTGCCTTAACCAGCAGTTTCGCACAAGGCTTTTGGTTTAGTTTGCAGTTGTTATGGGCAGTTCCGAGTGCGCTATTGCGTGTGCGTGAGTGGATGCGTCAGCTTTATTTTGCTGGCGTACTTTCGTTACTGATTGTGATGGTTGCCGGTTTTTTTGTCGGTATGGTGTTGGCATTGCAAGGTTACAATATTCTGGTTTCCTTTAATGCGACTGAGATTGTCGGTCAAATGGTGGCATTGAGTTTATTGCGTGAGTTGGGCCCTGTTGTTGCTGCGTTGTTATTTGCTGGTCGAGCGGGCTCTGCACTAACGGCAGAGTTGGGTTTGATGAAGTCAACAGAGCAGTTGTCTGCGCTAGAAATGATGGGGTTAGATCCGGTAAAACGTATCTTTGCGCCTCGTTTTATTGCTGTATTGTTAGCCTTGCCCATGTTGGCTATGTTATTTAGTGTGATGGGTATTTTTGGGGGGTACTTGGTCGCTGTGCCAGGCTTGAATGTTGATGATGGTGCTTTTTGGGCGCAAATTCAAGCATCGGTTAGTTGGGATGAAGACGTTATTAATAGCATCATTAAGTCGTTAGTGTTTGCTGTGACGATCGCTTTAGTGGCTTTATTTCAAGGTGTCCAAGCCGTGCCTACGGCGGAAGGTGTGAGTCGAGCTACCACCAATACCGTAGTTCATAGTTCCCTGTTGGTATTGGGCTTAGATTTCGTGCTAACGGCATTAATGTTTAATTAAGGGATGATGCGCAGCATGCAAGCAACAAAAAAAATGGAATTTTGGGTTGGACTGATGGTGTTAATTACACTACTGGCAACCTTATTTATGGCGTTAAAGGTAAGTAACTTTGGTCAGATGGCAGGATTGCAAGAGACCAATAGTTATCGAGTAACGGCTCACTTCACCGATATTGGCGGTTTGAAGCCGCGTGCCAAAGTATCAATGGGTGGTGTTGTGATTGGTCGGGTCAATCATATTCAGTTAGATCCAACGACTTTTAAAGCGGTAGTTCATATCGACATGGATAGTCGTTTTTACCATATTCCAGCTGATTCTTCGGCCAGTATTCTCACTTCCGGTTTGTTGGGTGATCAGTACATTGGCATTGAACCTGGAGGCGATGAAGAAAGTTTACGGGAGGGTAGTGTGATTACCTTTACTCAGCCAGCGATGGTTTTGGAGAAACTGATCGGTCAGTTCTTGGTTAAGCTTTCTGAAAAATAATGAGTGTTTTTAAGGCGGGTTTTAGCGTAATGAAAATCGTATTGAATGCTTTGATGCTGATGGTGAGTTTTGTATGGATGTCGGTTGCTGCGGCAACGATTGCAGAAAAAGATCCGGTATTACAAGCGAAAAAAGTGGCTGATCAGCTTATTGGTCGTATTGATCAAGAGCGTAAACAGTTAGAAACTGATACCAATCGTGTCAATCAATTGGCAAATGAGCTGGTATTCCCTTACGTTGATGTCACTAAAATGGCGCGTTTTGTTATGGGTGCGAGCTGGCGTAGTGCGTCTGTTGAACAACAGCAAAACTTCATTGAATTATTTAAGAAAATTTTACTCAATAGTTATGCCAGAAGTTTCTTAAAGTTACAAATTGATCGTGTCGATTTCGCTGCTAGCCGTCCTGGTGCGAGTGGTAAAGATGTCGAAATTCCTGCTACGGTTATTGAGAAATCAGGTAATGCGGTGCCCGTTATTTTCCGTTTGTTCCCTGCTGGCGATACTTGGAAAATTTATGATGTTGAAATTCAAGGTGTTAGTTTGTTGTTGAACTATCGTAGTGTATACGCCAATGACATTGATCAAAAAGGCTTGCCAGCGGTACTAGAGCAAATGCGAGTACAGGCCAATGCACTCTAATGCACTTTGGCATCAACAGGATGATTGTTTGTTTTTTCAGGGTCGTTGGACGCATGAGTCGGTTTCGGCTGTTTGGCAACAACTACCAAAAGGCGGTGTTGTGAGGGTCGATGTTGCGGATGTGCTGCAATTTGATAGTGCGTTTTTGACATTGATATTGCAGTTGGCACCTTCGACGCAGCAGTTATTGATTGTTCGTGGTGCTAATACAGCGATGCTTTCTTTATTGAATTTGTATAATTTAACCTCACTATTGATCATAGAAACTAACGATTATGAATAGTCAATCTGCTGTATCAGCGATAGAAATTTGCGATATCGTTAAGTCTTATCGAGATGTTGCGGCGCTCAAATCAGTCAGCTTATCGATTCCTCAGGGTAGTTTTTTTGCCTTACTGGGACCTAATGGTGCGGGCAAGTCGACATTAATTAGCATTATTGCTGGATTAGTCAAAGCAGATGCTGGGCATGTGAGTATTATGGGTCACGATGTGGTTGGTGATTATGCTGATGCGCGTCGTATGATTGGGCTAGTACCACAAGAGTTAATCGATGAGCCTTTTTTTGCTATTCAAGATTTGCTGCGTATTCAAGCAGGTTATTTTGGATTTGGTCAAGAGCAATGGCCATGGATTGATGAGTTGCTACACAATTTAGGTCTATGGGATAAGCGCAAGGAAACCATGCCTAGTTTATCGGGCGGAATGAAACGACGTGTGTTGATTGCTTTGGCATTGGTTCATAAGCCTAAAGTATTGGTATTGGATGAACCTACGGCGGGTGTGGACATTGAACTACGTTTAGGATTGTGGAGTTTTATTCGTCAGTTACATGCGCAAGGCATGACAATTATTCTGACCACGCATTATTTGGAAGAGGCAGAGCAGCTGTGCGAGCAGATTGCGATTTTGCGCGAAGGCGAGTTGTTGGCTTTGTCGTCAACGCAAGCCTTGTTAGACTCTCATCCTTGGGAGTACATTGAAATTGCCTTGCAAGGTGAACATAACCTGTTGCCAGTGTCGTTACAATCTCAAGTTCATCGTCAACAGGCGGATAAGTGGGTTTTACGTTTGCCACGAGGGTCGGTGCGTGCCGATTTAGTTGCTGAGTTGCAACAAGCTGGGTGTTTATTGAGTGAAATACGTTCGATTGAAGCCAGTTTAGAAGATGTTTTTCGCGCCATGACCAGCAAGGATTTGTTATGATAGCTAGCTATCGTGGATTTATGACGCTGTGTCGTAAAGAGATTCAGCGATTTTTAAGTGTTTCCGTGCAGACAGTTTTTGCGCCATTAGTATCTACTTTGTTGTATTTGCTTATTTTTGGTCAGGTTATGCCAGAAGGTGCTTCGGGTTTTGATGCGCTGTCCTATCATCAATTCTTATTGCCAGGATTGATCATGATGGCGATGCTACAGAATGCATTTTCGAATAGTTCATCCAGTTTGATTCAATCGAAAATGTATCGAAATTTGGATTTGTTATTATTGAGCCCTTTGTCGCCTGCGGCTATTTTTTTTGCCTTTGTGCTAGGTGCTGTGGTGCGTGGATTGATGGTAGGCATCGCTATCGCTGTGGTAGCCAGTTTTTGGGTGCCTATGCCAGTAGTGCATCTGGCTTGGGTGATCGTGTTTGCGTTATTAACAACGATGGTTTTGGGAGCATTAGGGTTTTTGGCGGGCTTGTGGGCCGATAAATATGATAAGTTGGCCGCCTTTCAAAACTTTGTTATTTTGCCACTGACCTTTTTAAGTGGTGTGTTTTATTCCGTTGCTATTTTGCCACCTGTTTGGCAAACAGCAACTTGGTTGAACCCTTTTTTCTATATGGTAGATGGGTTTCGTTATGGGGTGTTGGGGGTATCAGATGTATCCCCATGGCTGAGTTTGGCTGTTACCTTTGGATTTATGTTGGCACTGTCGATAGTGACAGTAGGCTTGTTAGCAAGAGGCTGGAAAACTCGTCGTTAAACTCCGTCACGGTGCTGTGAATGCGCTTTGCGATGATGAGTCAGTCAAATTTGAAAGAGTGGAAGCGTTTATGACCGAAAACGAAGTTGTTGCTAGAATTACATCTGCCTTACCTGATGCTTCAGTCGAGGTATCTGGTGCTGATTGCCATTTAACCTTAACGATTGTCAGTGATGGGTTTGCTGGTAAGGCGTTACTGGCTCGCCATCGCTCTATTCAAGCTTTATTTAAAGATGAATTGGCTTCTGGTGAGTTGCATGCATTATCACTCGTTACCAAAACGCCAACAGAGGCAGCCGCTTAATGGATCAATTGCAAATACAGGGCGGCGTTCCTTTGTCTGGTGAGCTTGAAATTTCTGGCGCTAAAAATGCGGTACTTCCTATTATTGTTGGGGCTTTATTAGCAGACTCTCCAGTAACTTTGACTAATATTCCTCATCTGCGCGATGTTACGACCTCTATCGAATTATTGGCAACAATGGGGGCAGCTATTACGGTGGATGAGCGCCTATCCTTAGAAATTGATCCCAGAACGATTGACCGTTTTGAAGTGCCTTATGAATTGGTCAAAACCATGCGCGCTTCGATTTTGGTCTTAGGTCCATTGTTGAGTAAATATGGAGAGGCTCGCGTTTCCTTGCCGGGTGGTTGTGCGATTGGTTCTCGTCCAGTCAATATTCACTTGGATGGGTTGCGTGCTATGGGTGCAGACATTCGGGTCGAAAAAGGGTTTATTGTTGCACGTGCAGACCGTTTGCAGGGTGCGCATATTTACATGGATGTGGTTACAGTAACTGGTACGGAAAACCTGCTCATGGCCGCCGTACTGGCAAAAGGTGTGACTGTGTTAGAAAATGCCGCGCGTGAGCCTGAAGTGAATGACCTGGCTAACTTTTTAAATGCGATGGGTGCACAGATTGAAGGTATTGGCAGTTCGACTTTACGTATTATAGGGGTTGAAAAGCTGCATGGTGTGAGCTATCGCGTGATTCCAGATCGTATCGAAGCGGGAACTTATTTAGCGGCCGCGGTTGTTACACAGGGAGATGTAACGATTCGTCGGGTTGATCCAGCACATTTAGAGTCGGTGTTAATTAAGTTTGAAGAAAGTGGCGCCATGTTAGATGTGGGAGACGATTGGATTCGCTGTGATATGCGCGGGCGAACGATTAAACCCGTCAATATTGTTACCATGCCTTATCCTGCTTTCCCGACCGATATGCAGGCGCAATTTTTGGTTATGAATACCTTAGCTAAAGGCGTTGCTCATGTTAAAGAAACGATTTTTGAAAATCGTTTTATGCATGTGCCCGAACTTATGCGCATGGGCGCTAACATTAGCATCGATGGCAATGTTGCCATTACCCAAGGGGTGAATAACCTCGTTGGCGCTCAAGTTATGGCGACAGATTTGCGTGCTTCAGCCTCTCTTATTTTGGCAGGACTCGCTGCTGAAGGTGAAACCATTATTAATCGTGTGTATCATATCGACCGTGGTTATGAACGCATTGAAGAAAAATTAAGTCGCGTTGGTGCCAATATTCAACGCTTGGCTAGTTAACAAGGAAACTAACTGAATGATTACGCTTGCTTTATCAAAAGGTCGAATTTTAAAAGATACCTTGCCCTTGCTGGCTAAGTTGGGCATTGTCCCTACCGAAGACTTAGATAAAACCCGTAAACTCATTATTCCAACCACCCGAGATGATGTGCAGTTATTGGTGGTGCGTGCGACTGATGTTCCTGTTTATGTTGCACATGGTGGTGCAGATATGGGGGTAGTCGGTAAGGACGTACTGATGGAACAGGGCGGTGATAACCAATTTGAATTGTTGGATTTAGCCATTGCGCGTTGCAAACTGATGGTGGCTGCGCCAGTTAATCATCAACGTCAAACACATCGCTTGCGTGTTGCAACTAAGTATGTCAATGTGGCACAGGATTATTTTGCCAGTAAAGGCGAACAAGTTGATTTAATTAAACTTTATGGATCAATGGAGCTTGCGCCTTTAGTGGGTATGGCTGATTGTATCGTTGACTTAGTGGATACCGGTAATACCCTTAAAGCGAACGGACTTGAACCAACCGAGCATATTGTCGATATCAGCTCTCGTTTGGTGGTGAACAGTATGGCTTATAAGCGTCAATACAATGAAATTCAATCGCTGGTTGATGCGCTAGCAGATGCGGTAGCAGATCTAAACAAGGAGTGATGAATGAAACACTTATCGTCGAATAGCACAGATTTTTGGTCTGAATTAGCCCAGTTATTAGCTTGGGAGTCGAGCTCTGAGGAGCGTATCGAGCAAACAGTCAAGCAAATTATTGCCGATATTCGTCAGCAGGGTGATGAGGCATTAGTCGGATTAACCAATAAGTTCGATCGTCGCGCAGTCAGTAATGCGATGGAATTAGAAATTCCGCATCACCGTCTCAAACAAGCATTTGATGGTCTGCCAGAAGCCGGTCAAAAATCATTGGCGACGGCTGCAGCCCGCATTCGTAGTTATCATGAGCGTCAAACGCAAAGTTCTTGGCATTATGTGGAAGCAGATGGAACCTTGTTGGGTCAACAAGTAACGCCTCTGGATAGTGTTGGTTTGTATGTGCCTGGTGGCAAGGCGGCTTATCCGTCTTCTGTATTAATGAATGCGGTACCTGCTAAGGTTGCTGGGGTAGGTCAACTGATTATGGTTGTGCCAACCCCGGATGAAGTCGTTAACGAGTGGGTGCTGGCTGCTGCTTATATTGGTGGGGTTGACCGCGTATTTACCGTGGGTGGTGCGCAAGCAGTTGCCGCTTTGGCTTACGGTACCGAAACGATTCCTGCTGTAGATAAAATCGTCGGTCCAGGTAATATTTATGTAGCGACTGCTAAACGCATTGTTTACGGTACTGTGGGTATTGATATGATTGCTGGGCCTTCAGAAATTTTGGTTGTTTCAGATGGACTAACCGACCCTGACTGGATTGCTATGGATCTATTCTCTCAAGCAGAACATGATGAAGATGCTCAATCAATTTTGGTTACTTGGGACGCAGAACATGCCTTAGCCGTGCAATCTTCTATTGATAAATTATTGCCGCAACAACCACGTCAGGACATTATTCGTACGGCGTTAACCAATCGCGGTGGTATTATCGTGGTTAAAGACGAGCAAGAAGCGGCAAAAGTAGTGAACTATGTTTCACCTGAGCACTTGGAATTGTCGGTAGAAGATCCCCAAGCTTGGTTGCCGAAGATTCGTCATGCGGGTGCTATTTTCATGGGGCGTTATACGGCAGAAGCGATCGGTGATTATTGTGCAGGTCCTAACCATGTATTGCCAACAGCACGCACGGCACGTTTTTCATCTCCGCTAGGTGTTTATGATTTCCAGAAACGCTCAAGCTTAATCTTTTGTTCTCCAGAGGGTGCGGCTACTCTGGGTGAAATTGCAGGTACTTTGGCCGATGCGGAGGGCTTGCATGCGCATGCCGCTTCAGCGCGTTATCGCGTAACGGGACGCTAAGTTGATGAGCCGCTTTTGGAGTAAAGTGGTGCAAGGCTTAACGCCTTATACACCTGGGGAACAACCTAAGGTTGATCATTTGGTTAAATTGAACACCAATGAAAATCCTTATCCGCCCTCACCCAAAGTGATTGATGCCATTCAGTCAGCAGTTGGTGACGGGTTGCGATTATATCCTGATCCAAATGCTCAAGTGCTTAAGGATACCTTAGCAGGCTATCATCAAGTTGAGTCAAATCAAGTGTTTGTTGGTAATAGTTCAGATGAAGTATTGGCGCATGTTTTTCATGCCTTGCTAAAGCAAGACTTGCCATTACTTTTCCCTGATATTACCTACAGTTTTTATCCAGTTTACTGCGGTCTTTACGAAATAGATTATCGAACCGTTCCTTTGCGCGACGATTTTTCAATTGCTATTGAAGACTATGATCAGCCTTGTAGTGCTATTATTTTCCCTAATCCGAATGCACCGACAGGACGTGTGTTGGCGTTAGAAAAGATCGAGCTGTTGCTTCAGCGCTATCCCGATAGATTGTTGGTGGTTGATGAGGCTTATGTCGATTTTGGTGGTGTTTCAGCTGTTCGTCTGGTGAATCAATATGATAACTTATTAGTGGTGCAAACACTCTCTAAGTCTCGTTCGTTGGCTGGTTTGCGTGTTGGCTTTGCCATAGGTCATGCTGGTTTGATAGAAGCACTTGAGCGAGTTAAAAATAGTTTTAACTCTTACCCATTAGATCGATTAGCGATTGCGGGTGCAGTGGCAGCCTATGAAGATGAAGCCTACTTTGTGCAAACACGTGATTGGGTTATTGCAGAGCGTATTAAGTTAACCAGTGCCTTTGAAAGTATGGGTTTTGAGGTTGTGCCGTCGGCGGCTAATTTTATTTTCACCACACATCCTCACTATGATGCGGCTGATTTGGCTGCTCGCTTGCGTACGCACAAAGTGATTGTGCGTCACTTTAAGTTACCTCGCATTGACCAATATTTACGTATCAGTGTTGGTAATGAAGCACAAAATTTAGCTGTATTGACGGCAATGCATCAGATTCTGGACGATTTGAATAGAGAGAAATCATCATGATCTTACGGGATGAGTTAACTCGTGTGTGCGCCCAATGGATGTCGGTTGATCAAATTCAGGATTATTGTCCCAATGGCCTTCAAGTAGAAGGAAAGGTAGAAATTCAGAAGTTAGCAACTTCGGTAACAGCTTCAGTCGCTGCGATTGAAGCGGCTATTGAGTGGGGTGCTGATGCCTTACTGGTTCATCATGGTTACTTTTGGCGTAATGAAGGTGCTACCATTGTCGGTGCCAAAGCCCAACGTATTCGTCGTTTGATGCAAGCTGAGATGAATTTGTTTGCTTATCATTTGCCGCTGGATATGCACGTAGAATTTGGTAATAATGCAGAGTTAGCTAAATTATGGAATTTGCAAGATGATGCGAGTGATGCGAAACGTGTCTGGCGCACTGGAACGCTCGACTTTGCTTTACCGATAGATGGATTTGTAGAGCGTATTCGTCGTACTTTGCGTCGTGAGCCATTAGTTATTGCAGCGGGTCCACAGCAGGTAAGACGTATTGCTTGGTGTTCGGGTGGTGCTCAGGGTTATTTTGCACAAGCGATTGAGCAAGGTATTGATGCCTTTATTACCGGTGAAGTATCTGAGCAGTGTTATCATCAGGCTATTGAGGCAGGCGTTCATTTTATTGCTGCTGGTCATCATGCGACTGAACGCTATGGCGTGCAAGCCTTGGGCGACAAGCTAGCGAAAACTTACGCATTAGAACATCGTTATATAGAATTGACTAATCCTATATAATAAGAAATATTTATTAAGGGATAAAAATTTGTAATCCCACACGAACTGGTTTCGAGGCATAATAGCGCCTCATTACTGTTTTATCAGATTTTTTAGTTACGGAGCAACGTTATGACAGAACCAGTCAATCAAAAACGTCGCAATTTCTTGGTTGCGGCTACCGGTGTTGTCGGTGCTGTTGGGGCAACTTTTGTTGCTGTGCCTTTTGTTTCTTCTTGGAAGCCAAGTGAAAAAGCACAAGCTGCTGGAGCGCCTGTCGATGTAGACGTGTCTGCTTTAGCGGAAGGGCAAATGTTGACAGTTGAGTGGCGTGGTAAGCCTGTTTGGGTGGTTCGTCGTCCGCAGGCATCCGTTGATGCTTTGGCAGGGGTTCGTGATAACCTTCGTGATCCCGATTCGGCAGAATCATTACAACCTGGTTTTGCCAAAAATGAATATCGATCATTGAAGCCTGAATATTTGGTGATGGTTGGTATTTGTACGCATTTAGGTTGCGCACCTTTGTATAAACCTAATGCGGGTGCAATTAGTGCAGATTGGCAGGGTGGTTTTTTCTGTCCGTGTCATGGTTCTCGTTTTGATATGGCGGGTCGAGTGTATAAAGCGGTGCCTGCTCCAACAAACCTTGAGGTTCCACCTTACCGATTCCTATCCGAGACGATGGTTCGTATCGGTGAAAATGAGCAAGGAGTGGCTTAATGTCTGAACAGAAAAACGTTGATAATGCGTCTAACGGAAGATTATTGGCTTGGATTGATGAGCGTTTTCCGTTAACGCAAGTATGGAATGAGCATGTTGCCCAGTACTATGCGCCAAAGAACTTTAACTTTTTTTATTTTTTTGGTGCCTTGGCTCTACTGGTATTAGTCAATCAGTTGGTAACGGGCATTTGGTTGACCATGAGTTACAAACCTGACGCACAAGAAGCCTTTAACTCGGTTGAGTATATTATGCGTGATGTGGAGTGGGGCTGGCTGATTCGCTATATGCACTCGACCGGAGCATCGGCATTTTTTGTGGTAATTTATTTTCATATGTTCCGAGGCATTATGTATGGTTCTTACCAAAAACCACGCGAATTAGTGTGGATTATTGGTATGCTCATTTTCCTTGTGCTCATGGCCGAAGCCTTCATGGGCTACCTGTTACCTTGGGGACAAATGTCTTACTGGGGTGCACAGGTTATCATTTCCTTGTTTGGAGCCATTCCTTTTATTGGCGAAGCTATGGCGACATGGATTCGTGGTGACTTTGTTATTTCTGATGTCACACTGAATCGTTTCTTTGCTTTACACGTCATTGCGTTACCGCTGGTGTTAGTTCTGCTGGTTTATTTGCATATTGTGGCACTTCATAAAGTCGGCTCCAATAATCCAGATGGTATTGATATCAAGAAAAATAAAAATGAGCTTGGCTTGCCTAAAGATGGCATTCCATTCCATCCTTATTATTCGGTTAAGGATATGTTTGGTGCTGCTGTGTTCATGTTCTTCTTTGCGGCTGTTATCTTCTTTTGGCCAGAAGGTGGTGGATTCTTCTTGGAAGCGCCCAATTTTGAACCGGCTGATCCGATGAAAACCCCCGAACATATTGCGCCAGTTTGGTACTTCACGCCTTTTTATGCCATTTTGCGTGCTGTTCCAGACAAGTTACTAGGCGTTATGGCTATGGGTATGGCGATTATGTTTCTGTTTGTGTTACCTTGGTTGGATCGTTGTAAAGTGCGTTCAATTCGTTACCGTGGATGGCAGTTCAAAGCAAACTTGTCGTTGTTTGTGGTGAGTTTCTTCGTATTGGGTTACTTGGGTACGCAAGCGCCAACGCCATTCTTAACTTTGTTGTCGCAAATCTTTACCTTTACTTACTTTGCGTTCTTTGTCATCTTGTGGCTAACATCGCCAATGGAGAAGACGAAGCCATTGCCAGAGAGGGTCACGGGATGAAATCAATGTTAAAACTAGTGTTGACGAGTGTTGCCTTAATGGCTGCTTCAGTAGCTCAGGCGGGTGGTGGTAGTTACCCGATTCCGCTTGAAAAAGCCAAAATCAGTGTATTAGATCAAGCTTCGCTTCAGCGTGGTGCTGACCTTTATGCGCAGTATTGTATGGGCTGCCACTCAATGAAATATTTGCGTGTTAATCGTGCGGCGCGTGATCTTGGTTGGAGTCCTGAAGAGGGCGTAGCACATTTTCAGCATATTCGTAATGGTCAGGGTAAACCAACGGATATGATTGAAACAACGCTCAATCCAGAAACAGCTAAACAAGCTTTTGGTAGTGTGCCGCCTGATTTATCACTTCAAGCGCGTTTGCGTGGTACTGATTGGCTTTATACTTTTTTAAGAAGTTATGAGCGCGCTGAAGATGGAACGATTAGCAATAAGCTCTTCCCAGGTGTTGCTATGCCGCACATTTTAGAAGGCTTGCAAAATAGCTTGCCGTCAGCAGAGTTTGATGCCGCAGTGGGTGATTTGGTCAATTTTATGGACTATGCTGCTGAACCAGCAAAACCACAACGTTTGATGATGGGTTGGTGGGTGCTAGGCTTTTTGGGCTTACTGATTGTCCTGACGTATTTATTGAAGAAAGAGTTCTGGCGCGACGTTAAATGATGTCGATCGTTGTGTTTTGCTAGAGCAACTTGTATTTTTTTTGTCAAGGGGTGATATGATCACCCCTTATTGTTTTTTATTTGGGAGTAGCTTGGTATGATGACCCTTTTTTCAGATCCGTCCGATTTTAATTCTCACCGCGTTCGTGTTGTGGTGAAAGAAAAAGACATTATGATGGACATTAAGGAGGTAGACCCTCAAGCGATGCCTGAAGATGTCTTGTTAGCCAGTCCTTATGGCACTTTGCCAGCCTTGGTTGAGCGTGACTTAAAGCTTTATGATCCGCTAGTGATGATTGAGTTTTTGGATGAGCGTTATCCTTTTCCACCGATGATGCCAGTTGATCCTCAAATTCGTGCTACTGCTCGCCAGACACTCAATTATATTCGTCGTGAATGGGAACCGAGTATTCAATTAATTACCGCGGGTGAAGATAAAAAAGGTATTGAAAAGGCGCGTAAGCTATTGAAAGAAGAGTTTATTAAACTAACGCCTGCTTTCCAGCACAAACCTTATTTTATGAGCGACGAATACACCGTTGTTGATGTTACCTTGTCGGTTATTTTCTGGCGTTTGAATGCTCTAGGTATCGACATTCCCAAAACGCACAAGACCTTTCATGAATACGCCAAACGTATGTTCATGCGCGATGCTTTCCGTGACAGCCTAACCGATTTAGAGTTGGAAATGGGAGACATCTAGACATTCTGAAAGCCAAGGCTTTCGCCTTATTTTCAGAAGTCTGTTTGTTTTTGGCTGGTGGAAGGGAATGTTAAACAACAAATTTTTTTGTAGAGTCCCCTTCCCCCACACTTTAGTGCTGCGTAAGCAGAAACCCCCAACCCTAACCATTTATTAGGAGTTTTATATCGTGATGCGTGACCAGAAGCCTTACTTAGTTAGGGCTTTTTATGACTGGATTGTTGATAGTGGTTGTACGCCTTATTTACAAATACAGATCAATTATCCTGGAGTGGTAGCCCCCGATGGTTTTGATGATGAAGGCGTGTTGGTGCTGAATATTTCAGGTCAAGCAACGAATCGTTTGCAGTTAGGTGATCAAAGCATTGATTTTGAAGCGCGTTTTCGTGGTAAAGCCATGTTGGTTCATGTGCCTATGCCTGCAGTCTTGGCTATTTTTGCCAAAGAGAATGCGCAGGGTATGGGTTTCCCGCCGCCTGATTTAGAACAGGCATTGCAACAAGCAAGTGACGCTCAAGCGCAACCTAAAGCGGCTTCAAGCACAGCAGAAAAGCCCAAACGTGATCGCAGCCATTTAAAAGTGGTCAAGTAATTGAGCGTCATGGCTAAAAAGTCGGATAAAGCCACCTTTTATTGTACTGAGTGTGGAACAGAGCACAGTCGATGGGCTGGGCAATGTTCTGCATGTGGTACCTGGAATAGCATTAAAGAGTGGACAGCACCCAAGGTGTCGGCTAATAGCCATGCTGGTGCTAAAGGGGCGGCTGGCTATGCTGGTATCCGCTCGTCGGTTATTAAGTTGTCTGACGTTTCTTTAGCCGAAGCACCTCGTTGGCACACGGGTTTACATGAGTTCGATCGTGTGCTCGGTGGGGGGTTAGTGCCAGGTTCGGTGGTGCTGATTGGTGGTGATCCAGGCATCGGTAAGTCGTCTATCTTATTGCAGGTGCAGACTTTTCTGGCACAACAGCAACTCTCAACACTCTATATTTCGGGTGAGGAGTCGTTACAACAGATCGCCTTGCGTGCGCATCGTATGCAGTTACCAGCGGATAATTTGTCTTTGTTGGCGGAAACCGATATGGACAGCATTTTAGCGGTGGCAACGCAGACCCAGCCGCAAGTGATGGTTATTGACTCAATTCAAACCATGCAAATGGATAGCATCAGCTCAGCCGCTGGCAGTGTGGTACAGGTGCGTGAAACCGCAGCGGTACTGACGCGTTATGCCAAACAAACGGGTACGGCAGTTTTTTTAGTCGGTCATGTTACCAAGAGTGGTGAAGTTGCGGGTCCTCGTGTACTTGAGCATATTGTCGATGCGGTTATTTTTATTGAAGGACAAGACAGTCGCTATCGCTTAATGCGCGCGCTGAAAAATCGTTTTGGTGCGGTCAATGAAATTGGTTTTTTTGCCATGACCGATAAAGGCATGAAGGAGGTTAAAAACCCCTCAGCGATATTCTTAAACCGAGATAAGCAGGGCGCTACTCCTGGTGCTGTGGTGCTTGGGTTATGGGAAGGGACGCGTCCCTTACTGGTCGAGTTGCAAGCCTTGGTTGATCATAATGCGTTTGGTGCACCCAGAAGGGTAGCCGTAGGCTTAGACGGTAATCGGCTTACGCTCTTGTTGGCGGTGCTCAATCGTCATGGTGGTGTACAAGCAGGCGATCAGGATGTTTACGTCAATGTCGTCGGCGGTGTTAAGGTCACAGAAACGAGTGCTGATTTGCCCTTGTTGTTAGCGATAGTGTCTAGTTTGCGTAATAAGGCGGTTTCTCCCGACTTGTTAGCTTTTGGTGAAGTGGGTTTGTCAGGTGAGATTCGTCCAGTGCAGAATGGTCAAGAGCGGTTACAAGAAGCGGTTAAACATGGTTTTAGCAAGGCCATTGTGCCGCAAGGCAATGTCCCTAAAACGCCGATCAATGGTTTGGAAGTGGTTGGTGTTGCTAGTGTAGAAGCGGCTTTGAGTGCTTTGTTAACGCTATCGTCATGATGATGAATTGATTTCTCTGTTAAAATAAGCGAAAAATTGAAAGGATTAAAACAGAATGATGCCTGCAGAACGCGGTGTTTTTATTAAAACCTATGGTTGTCAGATGAATGAATATGATTCTGACAAAATGCTCAAACTGCTTGAAAAAACACATAACTACAAACTCGTAGAAGATCCAGAACAGGCAGATTTGGTCATATTGAATACCTGCTCGGTACGTGAAAAAGCACAAGAAAAAGTATTCGATGCTTTGGGTGTTTGGCGTGGCTGGAAAGCGCGTAAACTAGGGCGTGTGATTGGTGTTGGTGGTTGTGTTGCTTCACAAGAAGGTGAGGCAATTCGTGCGCGTGCGCCTTATGTCGATATGATTTTTGGTCCGCAAACCCTGCACCGCTTACCTGCGATGCTCGATGAAGCCATGCAACTTTCAGGTGAAGGTAAAAAACCAGCTGTTATTGACATTAGTTTCCCTGAAATCGAGAAATTTGATAACTTGCCGACCCCAGAAGCCAATGGTGTGAGTGCGTTTGTGTCGGTCATGGAAGGCTGCTCTAAATATTGTACTTTCTGCGTCGTGCCTTATACGCGTGGTGAAGAGTTTAGTCGCCCTTTTGATGATGTGATTGCAGAAGTGACGCGTTTAGCCGAGCAGGGTGTGCGTGAAATTAATTTATTAGGACAGAACGTTAATGCTTACCGTGGTGAAATGGTCGACGGAAGTATGGCTGATTTGGCCTTATTGTTGCATGCGATTTCACGCATCGAAGGTATTGGTCGTTTACGTTACACTACTTCGCATCCGATGGAGATGACGCAGTCTCTGATCGACGCCTATGCACAAATTCCTCAATTAGTCAGTCATTTACATCTGCCCATTCAGTCAGGTTCGGATCGTATCTTGGCGCTGATGAAGCGGGGTCACATGGCGATTGAGTACAAAGCGATTATTCGTAAAATTCGTGCGATTCGTCCTAACTTGTCTTTATCGGGTGATTTTATTGTCGGTTTTCCTGGTGAAACAGATAAGGATTTTGAAGACACGATGAATCTGATTGCGGATTTAACCTATGATCGTTCGTTCAGTTTCATTTACAGCCCACGTCCAGGAACTCCTGCGGCATTCCTTCCAGATGATGTTCCGATGGATACTAAAAAAGAACGCTTACAACGATTGCAAGATCGGCTAAATCGGCTAACGATGGATGTTTCAGAGTCGATGTTAGGTACGGTTCAGCGGGTATTGATTGAGCGACCAGCGCGTAAGAACCCGAAAGAAATGGCTGGTCGAACTGAAAATAATCGTGTCGTTAATTTTGAAGCCAGTTCGGATTTACTAGGGCAATTTGTTGATGTGCGTATCACCGAAGCTTTACCCAATTCTTTGCGCGGTGAGTTAGTGGCTACTCCTGAAGCTGAATTCTATGCTGGTCGTCCACGTCAAAAATTCTTTCAGATTTACGCGCTATGAGTGAGTCTTCAACCATTCGTTTTAGCTTGCATCCGCAAGATAATGAAGCTTTGCAAAATTTATGTGGCTGGCACGAAGAGCATTTAGCGCAAATTGAAACGCGTTTAGGTGTTTCCATTAATCATCTTGGTTTTGATTTTCAAGTTAGTGGTGAGGCGAGTTTATTAGTGCCGACTCAGCAACTGTTGATTAATCTGTATCAGCAATCTTTCAAGGGATTAATGGATACGGAACAGGTGCATTTACAGCTAACGGCTATGGCCAGTTTGCCGCCTTTACCCACCATCGAAGCGGTCAGTGAGACAGCACCTCAAGCAGTCACGGAAAGCGGTTATGCGGTATTGCGCCCTCACCGCAAACTGGTCAGAGCCAGAACAGCGAATCAACATACTTATATCCGCAATATGCATCAGTTTGATGTCAATTTTGGTATCGGTCCAGCTGGTACAGGCAAAACCTATATGGCGGTAGCGCGTGCGGTTGAGTTGTTAGAAAATGAGCAAGTGCGTCGTTTGATTCTCACTCGTCCTGCGGTCGAAGCAGGTGAAAAGCTGGGTTTTTTACCAGGTGATTTAGCACAAAAGGTCGATCCTTATTTGCGTCCTTTATATGATGCACTTTATGAATTATTAGGCTTTGAGAAAGTCGAACGCTTAATGGAGCGTCACGTCATTGAGGTTGCTCCTTTGGCCTTTATGCGTGGGCGCACTCTGAATGAAAGTTGCATTATTCTCGATGAAGCACAAAATACCACCAGTGAACAAATGAAGATGTTCTTAACGCGTGTCGGTTTTGGTTCTAAAGTGATTGTGACTGGCGATATGACACAAATTGACTTGCCCAATAAAGTGGGTTCTGGTTTGCGTCAAGCCAGTGAAATTCTGCAAGGGGTGGAAGGTATCGGTTTTACTTTCTTTACCTCTAAGGACGTGGTTCGTCATCCATTAGTACAAAGGGTTATTGAAGCTTATGAGCGCTTTGAAACAACAACAGGCACAGCGTCTTAAGCAACGTCGCCTGCGACAAGCACAACGTCTTTCTGTAGCCATTGATTGGCAAACCGCATCGTTGAAAGGATTAATGACGCCTTTAGCGATGAAAGCAGTCCGCCTTGCTTGGTTAGGAGCGGGTAAGGCGACTGTGAATCTTGCCTTGGTCGATTTGTTAACGAGTCAAACACTCAATAATGAATGGCGTGGTAAAGATAAGCCAACCAATATTCTCTCTTTTCCTTTTGAGCTGCCCGAAGGTTGGGAGGATCGTCAGCAGTTGCTGGGTGATTTAGTGATTTGTGTTCCAGTGGTGCAGCAAGAGGCGGAGCAACAGGGTAAAGTTTTGGCTGAGCACATGGCGCATTTGTTGGTGCATGGTTTACTCCATTTGCAAGGTTATGATCATGAAAATGAGGACGATGCTGAGCAAATGGAAGCCTTAGAAACAGCGTTATTAGCGCAGTTAGGTATTCACGATCCTTACACGATAACGGAATAGGAAAAGTTAACATGAGTGGTGATGGCACTAGGTCGGGTTCTTGGTTAGACAGTTTGAAGCACTGGTTCGATCAAGAACCCAAAGACCGTGATGACTTGTTGGATGAGATTAAAGATGCTTTTAATCGACAAATTATTGATGTCGATGCATGGCGTATGTTGCAAGGGGTTCTGTCCTTATCGGGCATGAGGGTGCGCGATGTGATGGTGCCACGTGCACAAATGGTCATGCTCAGCGCAGGTGATTCGCTTGCTGATACGCTGAAAGTGATTCTTGAAACGCAACATTCGCGCTATCCCGTGACAGGCGATGATAAAGAGTCGCTCGTTGGCTTGCTGATGACTAAAGATCTGTTGATTGCCTATATGCGCGATCAAGTGGGTAAGTTAGAAAATTTATCATCCCTTTATCGTCCCGTTTTTTATGTACCTGAAGGCAAGCGTGCCACTGAATTATTGCGCGAGTTTCAAAGTCGACGTTTGCATATGGCATTGGTGGTTGATGAGTATGGAAGCATTACGGGTTTGGTAACCATCGAAGACATTATTGAAGCCATTGTCGGTGAAATTGATGATGAATATGACGAAGCGGATGTGCATATTCTACAGATGAATGCCAATACCTTTACCGTGAAAGCCGTTTCGAGTGTTGAAGAAGTGAATCGTTTTTTCGATGTTGAGTTAGATACGGAAGTAGCCGATACCATTGGTGGACTACTGGTGGCTCGATTTGGACGAGTGCCACAAACGGGTGAAAGCATGGCTTTGGGTGGCTTGCTGTTCAAAGTTATTCGTGCCGATCGTCGCCGTGTGCATTTGTTCAAAGTTAGCCCGTTAGACGAAGAAACGCTCGGTCATGGAGAATAACGTCATTGCCCAATGGGCAGAAAAGCTGGGTTGGTCAACTTATGGGTTAAGACTGTTGCTTGCCTTAGTCATAGGCTCGGTTGCCGTGTTAGGCTTCTCGCCCTACGACTTTCCTTTAGCGACCTTAATGGCTCTGGTGGCGCTTTGGTCACTCTGGTCAACGGCAACTAACTGGCGTCAGGGAGCGGCAGAGGGCATGGCGTTTGGTGTTGGCTTCTTTGGTTATGGTGTAAGTTGGTTGGGCATCAGTTTAGCTATTTATGGCGGATTTCCCTTTGGTGTTACTTGGTTAGTGGTGTTGCTATTTGTGTTGCTATTGTCGCTTTTTATGGCGATGGTGGGAGCACTCGCCGTTTGGTCACGAAACGATTTTCCTAAAGCCTTGTGGGCATTGTTACTCTTGCCGAGCTTTTGGGTAGGTGCTGAATGGCTACGTGTGATGATTTGGGATGGCTTTCCTTGGTTGCTGGTCGGTTATTCTCACACAGACACTTGGTTGGCTGGCTGGGCGCCACTGGGGGGAACGCTAGCGGTGAGTTTTGCCGTCAGTGTTTCGGCAGGTTTGTTATGGTTGTTATTGCGATCAGTGCAATGGTTTCCTGTCGCTTTAGCCTTTGGCTTATTTTGGAGTTTTTCAGGTTATTTATCGGGTTTGAGCTGGGTTGAAGCTAAGGGCGAAGCAACGCCGGTTGCCTTAGTGCATGGTCAGGTTTCAGAAACCATTAAGTGGAACCCTGATGCACTAACGCCCATTATGCGTGCTTATCAGCAAGCAAGTGAGCCTTTTTTGGGTACAGCAAAAGTGATTGTTTGGCCAGAAACAGCGATTCCGACTTTTCTAGATAGCGTGATGCCCGCATTGGGTGAGTTCAGTCAAACTGCCGAGTCGAGTGGTACGCAGATCGTAACAGGGGTCGCTTTACGTGAGGACACCATTCATGGACGTCAATACTTCAATAGTATCGCCGCCTTAGATGGCAGTTTGCGCTATGACAAACAACATTTGGTGCCTTTTAGTGAGTATTATCCCGGTTTTGCGGTGTTATCGGCACTCGCCAAACTCATCAATATGCCCATGTCTCAGTTTTCGGCGGGCGAATTGCCCAAAGTTCAGCCCTTGGCTGAACAACAGGTGGGGTTGGCTGTGTGCTATGAGGCGGATTTTGGCTTAGAAATGGCCATTGTCACACCGACAACGGATTGGTGGTTGGTGGTTAGTGATGATGGTTGGTTCCATCCCAGCGCAATGGCAGGGCAGCATTGGCAAATGACACGATTGCGTGCACGTGAGTTGGGGCGAGAAATTGTACGTGTAACCAATCAAGGCTATTCAGGTGTTGCACGCGTCAATGGTGAAGGTAATGCAGCGGCGACACCGAAAGATGCTTTGACTGGTCATTTAGTTTCTGTACAAGCTTATAGTGGTGAGACACCTTATGTGCGTTATCGCGATATGCCTTTGTTGATGCTGTTGTCGTTCAGTATTGCCATGGTATTTATGCGCTGGAGACGAAGCAAACGTGTGCAGCATAGAGATTAGTTTATTGTCAGCGTTTGCCACCGCCTCCGGCCTTACGCAAACTAGCATCTAACCAGCGCGTTGGCAATAAGCGTTTCAGCCACCAGAAAAGCTGGGTTGGAAAAGTGACGCGATAGCGCGTTTTGGGTTTGCGAGCCGTAAAGGCCTGCTCAACCACCATAGCGACAGCTTCTGCAGGAAGTGTAAAAGGCGCTACCGCACCTTCTTTTTTCAGTCTGGCAATCATGCCTTGATATTGGGTTTGGTGGTAACTCTGTGAGGCATCGACCCATTGTTGAAAAGCGGCATAAGCATTAGCTCTAAAACGACTTTCAATGGGACCAGGTTCAACGAGCACGACATCAATATTGGTATTGTATAGTTCAAGTCTGAGCGTGTCTGCCATGCCTTCTAAGGCGAACTTACTCATATTGTAAGCACCGCGATAGGCCATAGCAGCAAACCCCAATACGGAACTATTGAACACAATGCGCCCATGCCCCTGTTGGCGGAAATGGACCATCAGTAAACGATTCAGTTCATGAGTACCAAACACATTGGTTTCGAACTGATAGCGCAGGGCTTCACGACTAATATCCTCTAATGCACCAGGTAAACCAAAAGCGGCATTGTGAAATACGCCAGCCAATCGGTTGTTGGTTAAGCGCAAGGTCTCAGTTACCGCTTTTTCGATGCTGGTCGAGTCCGCAAGATCACACAAAACAACATTAAACTCACCCGAAAGGCGTTCTATATCTTCTGTTCGGCGCACTGTGGCAATGACATGGAAGCCTAATGCCTGTAAATGCAATGCGGTGCGATAGCCAATACCACTAGAGCAACCAGTGACTAAAATACTGTCGGGTGGGGCGAGTGGGCTAGACATACGGGTGTTTCGCTTTTATTTTGGGCTCAAGCCAATCGAGATTTTAGTCGAGTGACTAGCTCATCTATTGGCCATTGTTCGGCAGATTCGGCACGGCGATGTTTGTATTCAATGCTACCAGCATCAAGCCCGCGTTCACCAATCACCAAACGATGAGGAATACCAATCAACTCGGCATCGGCAAACATGACACCAGGGCGTTCGTTACGGTCATCAAATAACACATCAATACCCATAGCTTGCAGTTCTTTATATAGCTGCTCAGCCGCTTCAGCAACGCGCGGTGATTTATGTAGATTCATCGGCACAATGACCAGTGTGTAGGGAGCAATGGTATCGGGCCAAATGATCCCTTTGTCATCATTGTTTTGCTCAATCGCGGAAGCGACAACGCGGGTCACACCAATACCATAACAACCCATTTCCATGACACTACTTTTACCAGCTTCATTTAGTACAGTGCAATTCATCGCTTCGGAATAGGTTTTGCCAAGTTGGAAAATATGACCGACTTCAATACCACGAGCAATACGGATTTCACCTTGACCACAAGGACTCGGATCGCCTTCGACCACATCACGTAAATCAGCTATCAGCGTTGGTTCTGCGGCATCACGACCCCAGTTAACACCAGTTAGGTGATAATCGGTTTCATTGGCTCCACAAATAAAATCGGCACAATGCGCTGCGGCATGATCGACAATCATCGGCATAGATAGTTCCATTACGCCCAAACTACCTACTTGAGCACCAGTCAATTGTGCCACTTCCGCTTCACTGACAAAGGTCATGGGAGCTGCCACTTGTAGCAGTTTTTCAACCTTAATTTCATTCAGGCTATGGTCGCCACGCAGCACCAAAGCAACAGCAGGACTATCAGTGCCTTTTACCAGTAGGGTTTTCACACACTGGCTTGGAGATACCTTGAAGAAAGCAGCAACTTCCTCAATGGTTTTCACATTCGGTGTATGCACTTTTTGCATCGTCTGCGTTGCTGGCGCACGCGGCGTTTTCGGGGCTAAGGCTGGCGCTAATTCGACGTTAGCGGCATAGTCACTAACTGTTGAGAAAGCGATGGCATCTTCACCCGATTCTGCCAATACATGAAACTCATGTGATGAATCACCACCAATACTGCCTGTATCGGCTTTAACGGGACGGAAGTTTAGTCCCAAACGGGTGAAGATGTTGCAGTAGGTCGCGTGCATCAGTTCATAGGTTTTTTGTAAGCTGTCTGTATCTAAATGGAAAGAATAAGCATCTTTCATAATAAATTCACGAGAGCGCATGACACCAAAACGGGGACGAATTTCATCGCGGAATTTAGTTTGAACTTGATACAGGTTAATGGGCAGTTGCTTGTAAGACTTGACCTCACGACGCACCAGATCAGTAATCACTTCTTCATGTGTGGGGCCTAAGACAAAATCGCGATCATGACGGTCTTTAAAGCGCAGTAGTTCTTTGCCGTACTTTTCAAAACGCCCAGTCTCTTGCCATAGCTCTGACGGCTGTACCACTGGCATGGTCACCTCTAACGCCCCTGATTTGTTCATTTCTTCACGAATGATACGCTCGACTTTACGCAGCACACGCAAGCCTAATGGCAACCAAGTATAAAGGCCATTCGCGAGTGGGCGAATCATACCAGCACGAATCATAAGTTGATGGCTAACAACGGCTGCATCGGATGGGGTATCACGTAAGGTGGCAAGAAGGGTTTGACTGCTACGCATAAAAAGAATAACCTAACTTTCTAGTAAAAATTGAATGTTGTAATTTTATCATAGCGAGATACTTAATGCCCCAAAATCCACAACAGGACTTACCGATTTGGACAGAACGTCGCAGCTGGGGCGCGCCTCGTGCCATCAATCCTCAAAAAAGAGACGGTTTTGCTCAAGATCGCTCTCGCATTATTCACTCAGCTTCTTTTCGTCGTTTACAAGCGAAAACACAAGTGTTGGGGTTGCACGAAAGTGACTTTTATCGCACTCGATTAACCCATTCGCTAGAAGTTGCGCAGATTGGATCGGGTATTGTCGAGTTTTTACAACGCAATAGTCCATGTATGGATGGGGTTGCTTGGTTGCCGAGTGCTTATTTAATAGAAGCCGTTTGTATGGCGCATGATATTGGTCATCCCCCCTTTGGTCATGGAGGAGAAGTCGCGCTCAACTTTATGATGCGTAATCACGGTGGGTTTGAAGGTAATGGTCAAACATTGCGTATTTTGGCTCGATTGGGTGAGCATAGTGAAAGACATGGACAGGATTTAACGCGTCGTACCTTGTTGGGCGTACTGAAGTATCCTGTTATCTATCAAAATGTGGTGCGCACAGATGCGGCTTATCAGCAAGCCTGTAGGCATCAGGATTACGATTTTAAGACCTTGGATATGCGACCTTGGCTGCCACCAAAATCCATTTTTCAGGAAGAGTTGGATGTACGCAATTGGGTGTTATCGCCTTTTTCTCAGCACGACCAACAAGCGTTTGTTGCTTTTGAAGCACGTACGGAACAACATGCCAAGCCCATTTATCACGCTTTAGATACCTCTATCATGGATATTGCCGACGACATCGCTTACGGCGTACACGATTTAGAAGATGCCATCGCCATGGGGTTGATTCATCGTGCGTTATGGCAAGCAGAGGTGATGAGTCAGCCTATCTTTGCCCAATCGACTTTGTTTGACGCTCAACAAATTACGCAATGGTTGTTTGAGGGTAACTCTCGTTCACTAAAGCGAGGGATTAGCCATTTAGTGGGTGCGTTTATTCATGGTGTTGAATTACATCAACAACAGCGCTTTGAGCATCCACTGTTAGACTATCAAGCTGAGTTAACCCAACCCGCAGCTCAAGCTTTGACTATATTAAAACAGTTTGTTTGGGATCATGTGATTAGCATCCCTGAAGTTAAATCTTTTGAATACAAGGGACAGGTAACGGTGATGGAGCTTTTCAGGGTACTTTGGTCAAATCCAGAAAGATTGTTACCTCGTTCACGTTTGACCAAGTTAGATGCTGCTACATCGGAGCAAGAACGAATGCGTTTATTATGTGATTATGTTGCCGGCATGACAGATGATTATGCTACACGTGTTTATGCTAAGCTGTTTAGCCCTTATTACGGTTCTATTTTTGATCGTTTATGATGAAATTTTTGCAACACAATACGCTAGAGCGATGCTTTATGATAGCGTTTGTGATTATAATGATGCATAGCTCGTTAAAACGATCAACACAAGCCACATTCGTCATAAGGATTACCCATGGATCTGAACTCAATCAATAAGACTGCCAATCTGGTACACAATAATCAAATGAGCTTGATGATCTTCCAAATGCGTCAAGAGTTTGGGGATAAAGCGCCAACTTTTTATGGTGTTAATGTATTTAAAGTACGGGAGGTGATTGAAGGTCGACGTTTCCCCGTTGCGCAAACCCCTAATTCTCATCCGTTGATTGAAGGTATGATTCAGTTGCGTGGTAACTTCATTCCGGTCATTGACATGCCAACGTGGCTAGGTTGTCCGATGAGCGAAGTAGAGAAAGAAAAGTCGGTCATTATTGTTTCCGACTTCTCTAACAACATTGTTGGATTCCGTGTTGCCCATATTCATGGTGTTGAAGAAAAAGAGTGGAACGAGCTACAAGCTGCAGAAAATGTGAACTCTATGGGTACAACCAACCGAGTAGTTAACCAAACTAAGGTTAAACACAATGGTCAAGATGAGTTGTGTTACATCCTGGATGTCGAAAGTTTGCTGGTTGAATGTATGCCTGATATGGCAGAAAAACTACGTCCGACCTTAACGGCGCAAAGCTGGAAAACCTTTTATGAAGGTAAGTTACTGCTGGCGGCGGATGACTCTAAAGCCATTCGGGGTTATTTATCGACGGTATTTGAACAGTTGGGTATTCCGCATAAAATTTTCGATGATGGTAAACAGCTTATTGACTACATGCAGGGCCTGCCGGATGGCAAGGGTATTTCTGCTATTGTAACTGACCTAGAAATGCCAGAAGCATCAGGTCATACGGTTATTAAGTTTATCCGTAGTGATAATCGCTTTAATCGCTTGCCTGTTTCGGTGCATAGCTCAATGACCTCTGAGAATAATGCACGTGATGCTAAGAAGTTGGGTGCAGATTTCTTTATTGGTAAGATTGATACACAGGTTGTTACAGATAAGCTAGAAGCGATGACCAAGATAGTGCATTGATGCATTGAGTTTTACTAAAAAAGCCGCTGATATTAGCGGCTTTTTTATCGTCTACTTCATAAGTAAGATTTGGTTACCCATACTGGAATTTGGTTTAGTGATTGTGTATTAGCACTTTTTGCTTGCTGTTGTAGCGCCCAGTTAATGTGCTCTGCAACCAAGGGCGTGGCAATTGACAAAGCCTGTCTTAGTGCTTGCTCAGTTTCTCTAGTATATGGCGAATTACCTAAGGCAATTGCTAAGTTGCGTCGCCATTGCTGATAACCGATACGTCGAATCGGACTACCTTCAAAGCGTTGTAAAAAGTTAGCTTCTGTCCAACGCCATAATTCCAATAGGCTAATGTGATTTAACTGATGACGTGTATTAAAGTCAGAGACTTTGCTGAGCTGCGAAAATTTATTCCATGGACAGGTTAATTGGCAGTCATCGCAACCATAAATGCGATTGCCCATTAAGGGTCTAAGTGACTCATCAATAATGCCATCGTATTCAATGGTTAAGTAGCTAATACACCTTCGTGCATCAACAGTAAATGGAGCGACAATCGCTTGGGTTGGGCAGACATCGATACAACTGGTGCAAGGGCCGCAACCACAATGTTCAGTGGGTTTATCGGAAGGAAGGGGAAGATTACACAGTAGCTCTCCTAAAAAGAAGGTCGAACCTGCACAGTGATGAATGAGTAGCGTGTGTTTACCAATAAAGCCTAAACCAGCTTGTTGTGCAAGGGCGTGTTCCATAATTGGAGCACTATCAGCAAAAGGTCGCCACTGGAATGGGCCGATTTCTTGTTCGATATGTAGCGCCAGTTTTTTCAGTTGTGCTCGTAGGATTTTATGATAGTCACGTCCAAGCGCATAGCGCGAGATATAAGCCTGTTGTGCATTATTAATTACATGAAGCGAGGTGTGTTTGGCTTCCGTCCAATAATTCAGTCGAGCGCTAATAACGGATAGGCAGCCTTCTTGCAAGACACTGGGATTGAGCCGTTGCTGCTGATGCTGTGTCATAAAATGCATTTCACCGTGATAGCCATTTGCTAACCAATCGTTGAGTGCTTGTTGATGCGATTGTGGAATAAGGGGGCGAGTAATGCCAATGCTTAAGTGAAGTTCTTCACCCCAGCGACGAATTTTCTGTGCTAAGTCGGTATAATCGACATCGGTTAAATTTTTCGGTTGATTAGTCATGCATTGTCATCAGTGGGTTTCAACATCGGTTACACAAACACAAGCGCTTGCCGCCAAAATGGCGCAGCAGGTTGCTGCTTTGGTTCATGATAAGGGTTTTTTCATCACATTGGAAGGCGACCTAGGTGCTGGAAAAACCGCTTTTAGTCAGGGGTTTATCCAGTCCCTCATACCGAATGTACGCGTGAAAAGTCCAACCTTTTCGTTAATTGAGTCTTATCAAACCGAGCGTTTTAGTTTACATCATTTAGATTTATATCGTCTGCAAGATCCAGAGGAGTTAGAGTATCTGGGATTGAGAGATTTATTCTGGCATAGCATTTGCTTAATTGAGTGGGCCAGTCGTGGTGAGGGATGGTTACCTGCCGCTGATTGTGCCATTCAGATAGTTTCACTTTCGGGAGATGATCGGCAAATTACGCTGAACGCTCACAGTGAGCTAGGACATCTATTGCTAGCGAGTATGCTTGAATCGTCTTAGTTAATAAGACAAGGGGGTGATATGAAATCACGGTTATTGAGTGCTGTAGCGGCTTTGTCGCTTAGTTTACTCGGGCAAAGCGTGCTTGCTGCAGAGCTTTTGTCGATTCGCGCAGGTGAAGATGCGCGTTTAACACGCCTAGTACTGATCAGTGATACCCCTGAAGCATGGAAAGTGCAACTCAATCAACAGCAACTCATTATTCAATCCAATAAACTTCAGACACGTTTAGACAAGGTTATTGCCTTACCGATGACCAGTGCATTGGATCAGGTTAGCGTAAAAAAAACGAAACAACAACTGACGCTTGAAAGTACCCTGACTCGTCCTATGAAGCTGGTAAATAGTTACATTATGCCGCATAAAAAAGGAGAATCGGCGCGTTTTGTCATTGAGTTGGCAAATAGTGTCGATACTGCTAAAGCCCAACACAAGGCACAGCAAGTAGTTCAATCTGTTAGTGCAGAGATTCAGGCTCAAAAAGCCAAGGTGAACAAATCATCAACGGCGCAGCTGGCAACGATGCAACCGCTGGACTTAAAAACCATTGGCATCGCTCCATTAAGCGTTAAACCGTTTAAAGGGACTAGGGAGCTAGTGGTAGCGATTGATCCAGGGCATGGAGGTAAAGATGTAGGAGCGGTCAGTCCTTCAGGCGTTATGGAAAAAGATTTAACCTTAGCGGTTGCCAAAGAGCTCAAGCGTCAGATTGATGCTCAGCCAGGTATGAGAGCTGTACTAACACGCGATGGCGATTATTTTGTTTCACTCACTAAGCGTCCACAAATCGCGAGAGAGCTGAATGCAGATGTGTTTTTGTCTTTGCATGCCGACTCCTATAAAGATAGGAATATCAGTGGTGCTTCTTTTTATGTGACTTCTAACAAGGGAGCCTCTTCTCACTTAGCCAAATTTGTTGCAGCTCATTCGAATACCTCTGATCATCATTTAATCGATGGAGTTGAATTGTGGAGTCGTCAACAAGCCAGTAGTATTGGTCAGGTAGCTATGCATAGCTCAATTGATGATAGTCGGAAGTTAGGCCAGCACCTAAAGCAGGGATTTAAACAAGCTGGTATCCGATTGCAACATTCACAAGTACAATCGGCTAACTTCATGGTACTTAAAAATATTGATATGCCGTCGGTGCTGGTTGAGATGGGATTTATTTCCAATCCTGAGCAAGACAAATTATTGCAGCATGGAGCCTATCAAGCGCGTCTTGCCAGCTCATTGGTCAATGGCTTGGTAAAGTTTGTCGAGGTGCAACCAGAGCCAGGAGTGGTTTATGCCAATGTTCGTGTCAATAAAGGAGACAATTTGGCTAAAATTGCACAACGTCATGGAACGAGTGTTGATTATTTGGCTAAAGTCAACAGTTTAACTGAAAAAAACACCTTAAAAATCGGTCAAGTACTCAAAGTTCCCGTTAACATGACGCAACGCGTGGCGATGATTAAAGGGCACCTCTAATTACCCGAAATTTTGCGCAGTTTCTGTATAAACCTAAATCCGTGTTCTTTAAATAACATAGCGTCAGCTTAAGGCATTTGATGCCTTTTTT
>CAZYER010000010.1:0-41049 GCA_964646525.1 uncultured Francisella sp.
ATCTACTAGCGGCTGAGCAATTATGTAGCTCGCTTGACGAACTAGGAGGATAAACTCATTTAGCTGGGCCGATTATTTGAGAAACAAACTACTCCAAAAAGACCTATTATGTCTTATTAGCAAGGATAATCAACTTGTTACTGGCTTAATGCTTGAGAAAATCCATCACAGAATACACAGTCAAGGAATCAGCATATCAACACAAAAGGATTACAGGGATGACACCTAAAATTTCAATTGAAACCCATACTGCGCATAGCCTTCTGAAAACTTGTGTTGAACAGATCAGTGACACTATCGAGCAAAACCATGCTATCAATAAACAGCAATTCATTAACACACATTTTCAATATTTAGACGACAAAATTCTTGGCCTAGAGTTCAGTACACTCACGATCTTGGCAGGAGCCAGCGCATCAGGAAAAACAAATTTAATGCTAAGTATCGCTCAACAAATAGCTATGAAATCCAAAGCATCTGTTGGTATCATTTCGTTGAGATTATCCGCTAGCAACTTAATGATGCGCGTGATTTCTGCATACTGTGGAATCCGCACTAACAGACTTTACGGAGGATCGTTACGTCAAGCAGAATGGGATGCGTTCTCAAGCAACATTGATAATATTAGGTCAATTCCTTTATTTGTTCAGGATCAAGCCTTTTATGACGTTGATGATTTGTTATCTCGAATCGAACAATTGGCTCAAGAACAAAACTGTAAAATTATCTTTATTGATGATTTCCCTTTCAGCTATTGCCATACTGATCATGCAAAGAGAGAGTCTGAAAGGTTTGTGTTTGCCTTGCAACAGCTCACTCGAAAACTGAATGTGGCGGTTGTCTTAACGGCTGGGGTCAATTATGAAGTTGATAAACGCCAAGATCCTTGTCCAAAACTGTCCGATTTGTCCGTTCACGGGGACATCGTCAGTGCTGCTGATATGGTTATGTGTTTGTATTCTAAACAGATGTACAGTGCTGATGCCAATCAGGCTATTACGGAATTAAATATTTTGAAAGGCGTCACGGGCAAAATATTGCTTAAAAATGAGATGAATGAATTTTGCAGGTTCAGTGATTTTAGGAATGTATCGATTTGGAATTGGAAAGCGGATGAAGTCAATCAGGGTAATGACCCAGTGAATAACTGCTCATGCTATAGTTGCTCAAAATATCGACATAGGAATGATAACTCGTTTAGTTGAGCGACTGATCCGAACGGTTAAAGAACAATCTCTGGTGATTCTGGCTAAGGTGGTCTTACCCGACTGACGAGGCCCGATAATCACCAAAACGCGAAAGCCTCTAGCAAATCCTAATAGCCTTGCTTGTGCCTGACGCTGAATCGTTTTACAGATTCACCTTTAAAAAGTATATTTGTAAATTGTGAGCAAACTTAAAGGCTTAATCAAGTTAACACAGTGAAAAGCTCAACCTTCAAGTTTAAATTCTTAAGGTTATTGATTCCAAGGATTGAATAAGGATACTGGTAAGTTCTCAAAATCCTTGCTATTTCGTGTTACCAAGATCAAGTCGTGTTCAACAGCCGTCGCAGCCAGTAAACTATCAATGACGGGTAATGGTCTGCCCGCTTGGGCGAGCAATCTTCCCCATCGATCAGCGACAGCAGCATCAAGGTTAAGGAGGCGACCGTTAAAAAAGAGTGGCAACTCTGTCTCTAGCCAATCAATTAGTGCTAACCGTCGATGCTCATTGGCAACGAGTTCGATGCCTTTTCTGATTTCTCCTAGTGTTAGTACACTCATGTATAAACTTCTGGCAGGACGTTCAGCAAACCACGCAACAACACTGGGATCTGGTGTTTTGCGTTTTAACTCAGAAATCACATTGGTATCAATTAGATAACTCAAAAACTAATCTCCCGTGTTAAACCTGCTTCACGTTTAAAGTTTACCTCCTCTTCACCCCACAAAGGAGAGCGGCGCATAAAACTAACAAGCGATTCCTGCTGCTGGGATAAATGTTCAAAAGTCTCCCGTGAAACTAACACAGCAACAGGTTTACCATGTAAGGTAATTTCCTGTGGTTGAGATTGCGCCATTTTAACCAACTCAGACATATGAGCTTTGGCTTCTTGTAATTGCCATGTTTGCATAAGGAACACCTTTTCTGACTAGACTGGTCTGATTTTACGTTCATTCATTCGTGTTTATCAAGTATTCATTTCATCAAACTGCGATGGTATTCGCCACCCCAAAGGGAATATGCACCATTGCTAACTCCTTATCGTCAGTGACTAAATGCGAAAGTTGGTCATCGAAAAACAAATGGGGTTTCATAATGCTTAACACCCTTGCTTTGTTCATGCCACCGAGAAAAAAGGTTTCATCGGGGGTAATGCCCCAAGCCTTTAGCGTGGTGACGACACGTTGATGTGCTGGTGCGGCTCTGGCGGTGACAATGGCGATTCTCACCAAATCATCATGCTGGGTTGCCTTGGCTAATTGCTGTAAACGCCCTAGCCCTTTGAAGAAGACCGATAAAGGACCTGCGTTATGTGGCTTATGCGATCGACTAACTTCATGGGCTTCAAACGCAGCCAGATTAGCGGTTTTATACACCCGCTCTGCTTCATCATCAGCCAACACGCCATCAAAGTCAAAAGCAACGCGTAGCTGCGGATCATTATCGATGAAGCTTAATGCCGCGGGTAATACCATCCCTGCAGGATGACCAGCCAATACCGCTTGGCGCACATCAAACTCATTGGCACTCAAAAATAACGACACATTAAACGCCGGCAAATAAGCAAAGGGTGAACGACCGCTCATAAAAGCAGCACGGGTTATGGGCAATCCATGATGCGCGATGGAATGAAACACCCGCTCACCAGTTTCGGGAGAGTTGCGGGAAAACAGCACCACCTCGACTGGTTGCTCGTCGGCGAAAATGTCATTCAGTGACAATAAACGCTGAATAAACGGAAAGGCTACTCCAGGTGCAAGGGGTGTTTGCCGATGTTGCTCTTGGTAAGCACGATAAGCGTCTGCCCCTTGGCTTTCAAATACCTGATTGGACTCGGTTAAGTCGAATAAGGCACTAGACGCAATACCGATGACGAGTTTAGATTCTATGGGGAAGGCCAATTTGAAACTTATGCCTCTGATATGTCATTAAATAAACTGTTACAAAACTCATCATCATTATTTTCGGCTGATACATCCCAAAACAATACGGCTAGTTGAATCTCTAACTTATTAATGCATATCTTAGCAGGAGATTTTTTCTTCTGTTCACGTGATGGAAAAATAAATCCACATGCCTTTACCGAATAATCATTAGCGTACTGTCCAACGTATGTATGCATTTGAAATAGGTCTTCGCGCTTGATACCATAGACATGGTCAAAACGCTTGTATTTAACATCAAATATATAAACACATTGAGTGGCATCATTTACAATGACGATATCAGGAAGTAGTTTTCTTTCCTTGTTACTTCCGCACGTATTGATTTTTAGAACATGATCATTTTTATCTAACAATCTTAGCTGAGATCCCAGCAAATAACGTTTTATTTTTTTTCGTATAAAATATTCAAATAGCATTGAAATATCGAACAAAAATGCCTTCCAAGGCACACTTGATGAAAAAGAAATACCATCTTGTAATAAGACTTGCTTAGATAAATCAATGAGTCTATTGTAATCAGCATAAAAAGGATTACTATAATGCGGCGTTTTCATCAAATCAGTGAACTTACGTGTACGACCATTATTGGCAATCTTCATCCCACCTACAATGCTATTGACTTGACTAAGAAAGTTAAATTTTCCTTTAATCAGATGCTTATAGGCTTCAATAAAAAGTGTCAACGCGTCGCTTTCATAACTGTGCTCACGATAATCACAGAGATATCTACCAGTTTTACTATTGAGATGATAATCTAATGGGTCAATGCGACCTTTAACGCTGGTAAGCTTTTCAATACGTTGCACATAGGTTTTTGGCAACCCCAAGCGAAATGCATGTTTTAATTGTTGCATCCATAAATAAGCCAATGCCCAATGCATGTCTCCCTTGGCGTCAAAGCCTGCTTCTATTTCTGTAACGGTAAAGCCATGCGTTTCAGCCAACATCGTCTGCAAAAATGCGTCACCAAACCGAGACGATATTGAAACACAAACATCCCCATCTGCAACAATACCCACGAGGTTTCCCGTTTGTATACCATAGGTTTGTTCGTCGTAACCTAACACATCAAAAAGTAGTGCGTCATCGTTATGCTCATACTCACTTTCGTTGAATAAAATCGTTTGAGCATGGTGCTTTAGTTCATACTTAACTCTGGTAGATAGTGAACGCAGATTATTTATACGATTAGTGCCAATTTTTTTTACGCTTTGACAAAGTTCCTTGTCAGTAATCTTTTCATTTAACGAACAAATGCTATTGTCTTTTAACGAAAGTGTACAAGCTGTCTTATGCATCATTAATTTTCTTTGGTAGTTTTAACATTTTTGTTTTCATCGTTTCCTAAGAACGTTTTTTCAAAAGAATCAATTAAATCTGTTTTTCCAGTACCACGCAAATACTCTTCTAGTAATGGTTTAATACTATCATTCCAAATTCTTGTTCTAAGTTGATGCAGTGTCTCATTGGTTAACGTTAATTGATTCATGACATAAGCATGACCAATTTGATAATCAGACCCTAAAAGTGGTTCTTTTTTAATGATTTCATTTAGCTTTTGTAATAACGTTAACAAATACTTTAAATTTTCATCTTCTGATGAAATAGAAAGATTCCTAACATCATAACTTGGCATCACCTCTTGCCAATGAAAGCGACGACGTAATGCAAAATCAAAACTTTCAATACTACGATCAATCGTATTCATTGTGCCGATTAGATATACATTGTGTGGGATAAAAAAGTAATGATCATTGTCTTCTGAATAAATTGCGGTTTCTGCATCATTTAAACTGGCATATTGTGTTTTAATTTTACCCTCTATGCCACGATATTCCAAACTATACATCAGTTCACCAAACACACGAGAGAGTTCTGCTCGGTTAATTTCATCGATAATAAAGAAAAATGGCGGAACTAAATCCTTAATTAGTGTGTCATCATTTTTACCATTAATTATTAGCCAGATATCTTCCTCTTTAGAAACATGCTTATCTAAGATATCTTTAACCGTCACTTCTTGCCATTTTATATCTGGCAGGAGACGATGTGCATCAATTTCCCATTTTGCCGCTTTTTTGCAAAAATTCTTAAAAACACCATTGGTCAATTTAAGCTGTATTTCTGAATTTCCATTTTTCGATGGACGAATACCTTCAATAAAATCTTCGTAGCTGTACGATGGATGAAATTGCACCTTTTCATGGCAGCAATCAAACGTCCAACCTGTTGATTCATGGTTAACAGCCCATTGGTCAAATAATGCCTCAGCATCCTGAATCGCTTGATAAGTTTTTCCAGTGCCTGGTGGTCCATACTTCACCAATTGCTTTTTCATTGTGAATGGATTATTAATCATTACGTAAACGCTCCAGATAAAAATACTGAGCCAATAATCATCTATTATGGTAACATCATTAATTTTTGAATTTTCTTCAATCGATTTATCGCCATCAAAACCCAAACCATTTCTTAACGATTCAATTAGATGAATATTTTTTAAATACCAACTATTATCACCGTCATACTTAGGTATTAATTGTTCATCTTGAAACCACTTAAAAACTTTATTGAACATACTTTCATTGACTGTCGATGACACATTCAGCGTTGCCGCTGCGACAATTCTATTAATCAAAACAGGATTGTTTTTTTCGAAAACAGTTTTCCAACAGTAAGCAAAACTCTGAGTATTCTCATTAATAGGATATTTAAGCAAAATCGCTAGTAATTTAAAGAAATTATCGTCATTAATATTTTGGTACTGTTTGTTTGAAACAACAGATTGACCACTACCTGATATACCATTGTCATTATTTAATAATAGTCTTTCTAATAGGTTTCCAGTATCAGTTCTGTTGGGTATTTCTTTACTTTCGTTATATTGCTTTTTGAGCTCAGCACAAATTTCGGATTCGTCTTTTTTTTCAACTAATGACCGTACTAAACCAGCAATCGTTTTATACCGCTCATACCAGTCCGTTCTCTGGTTACGTTCCATCACTTGAACGTATAAATTTTTCAGCTTCTCTTTATTTACTTGTTCCGTCATTATCATCTCCAAATCTATTTTTAATTACCGTTAAATAGCTTTTAAAGCTTCGATACTTTCACCCCTCACCCAATTCACTGACAGCCCGAACACCGGCTTATCGAGTTTGAGTGCTTGGGCGTAAGCCATGAGTTGGGCGTGGTGCTTGCTGTATTCAGCTACCTTATCCGTTTTGTGATCGACAATCCAATAGCCCGCTTGGGTTTCGACTAATAGATCAATGGTGCCACTGACGGTTTGCCCCAGTTCATTAATTGAGAGCGTGGGTAGTTCGCAGTGATACTGTATGGGTTGCCAAGTGTTTTCGAGCCATGTGGTGAAGTTGGTAAGCGATTGTTTGATCTGCTCGATCAATTCATCCGTTAGCATGGCCTTCGTTACAGGTGCCATGTTCAGTGTATCATCCAGTCGGCTGGGTTGTTTTAAGGCGACTTGGTAAAGTCGATGCATCCATGTACCAATTTCATTCGCAGCGAGGTGTGCGTCTAAAAGCGATAAGTCTAATCCGTCACCATAGCTGTGGTTTTGTGTGACCAGTGCATCATCAGTCTCATGGTCATGACCCGAAGGTGAAATGACAGCGGATAGGCTTGCTGGTAGTGGGCGCGGTACTAGGGGCAATTGCTTCTTAGTGGTATGGATTTCCACTGCTAGGGGTGCACCGATTGGGCGGTGCATGGTCTTGTCGTTGAAAGTGAAAGCAGGCGATGCTGAACTAAACAGCGGTTGTAAGTAGGCCTGCATCGAGTTTTCTTTATTTCCCTCTTTAGGTGACTCATACCAAGGGAGCAGAATTTGCTCTCTGGCACGGGTTAGTGCGACATAAATCAGGTTCTTTTGCGTGTTGTTGCTTTCTTTTTGCAGTTCGTTGATGAAGTTTTCTTTGGTTTTCGGATCGACGACTTTGGGTAGTATTTCAACATAGCCTTGACTGAGCATTTGCTCAATATCATCGGTTGGATAACAAATAGCACTGTTAGGCAAATCTGCTTTTCTTGGTTCATTCGCACCCAGTATCATCACCACTGGCCATTCTAAACCCTTAGAGGCGTGCCAAGTCATCAGGGTTACGGCAGGTTGGTGGCTGCTGGCATTGGGTTGACGATCTTCTTCTTGTTGAAGTTCACTCAGCCATAATCGGAAGGTGTTGCTGTTGCGCCCAAAAATGCCCATGGCATTCAAGGAGGCATCTTGCAGTTGATCGAATTGTTGAGCCAAACCGAGCAGTTTAATGATATTTGCACGATACTGCTCCCCTTCTTCTAGGGTATTAATGCATTCATCAAATCCCAGGCTTTCAACCAAGCGCATACATTGTGATTGCAAGGGTTGATCGAGCAAGGTGCCACCCGTGGGTAAGAAGGCGTTTCTTAATTCATCGATGATGCTGATTAGCTCATGATCAAACCTTTTCTGCTCAAAAAAGTGATGTAACTGCTGTTGCAGATCCGCACCGACCAGTGGATTAACGATGAGCGATAAAGCAGCGAAGTAGTCGGTGTCGTTATTCAAATACTGCAAAGCATTGAGTAACCATTGTACGGGTGTCGATTGGTAAAAACCTTCTTCTTGTAAGCGTGCAGGAATCCCCGCTTGGCGCAGTTTATGGGCAAAACGCTTTAACTTGCTGTGGGTAGGCGCTAACACGGCGATATCTTGATAACCGATAGCACGCTGTTTACCGGTTTCTTTGTCGGTAATTTTTATACCTGAATCAATGCGTTGCTGCAATTCGCTCACCAGCAAGTCATAACCTTGGTCAGTCATAACGGGTTTTTCACTTCGACCATGAGCTTGTTTTAGCCAAATAGTCGAATCGAAAATAAAGCGTTCTACTGGCACTAGAGCTGATTGATCTTTATGGGCGGCTTGTGGCGTTAAGGGCGTATATTCTGTTTCGTAAAGCGCTTGCCCCATAGCATTGATAAAGTCCATGACACCAGCGGTGCTGCGCCAGTTGCCTTTAAGTTCGTCAACTTCTTTTGGTTGGGCATTGGTGAGTAGGCTTTTGAACAGGCGACTATCCGCCCCTTGAAAGCCCATAATCGATTGTTTTAAGTCGCCAACAATAAAGGTAGGAATACCCGCTTGCTGAAAACGACGTAATAAGGCGTATTGCAAAGGGTTGGTGTCTTGAAATTCATCAATCACCAAACAGCCAACCCCTGCCCTGATTTCAGCAAAGCAATCTGGTTCTTCAACAATTTCCTTCGCTAGGTGAATCATGTCAGAAAAATCCACCAAGCCTGCTTGGGTTTTGCCTAGCTGATAACTCGCTAAGGCTTGGGATGCGGCATTGAGCAAAGCCGCAACGTGGGTTTTCATGTGCGCTAAAGGCCCAGGGTGAACGGAGAGTTTTCTGGCAGCCAGCATCACGGCGTTGATTAATGGTGCGTCCGCATGAGCGTTTAGTTTTTTATGCTCTTTCTCAGGACCCTGCAGGGTTTTCCATAAACTCCAATCATCATTTAGCTTAACTTCTGTGGCACGATAGATGGCTTTAATCATCGCACGCAGTGGATCGTTAAAGCCAACTTCTGCTTGCAACGACTCTTCATCGGGATATTTGTGTTTAACTGCCCGAATCGCCGACCATAAATCACTATTGAGCGTATCGGCATTGGCGATGTAGTCGCTGTATAAGGCATCTAATCGATCATGGGCAAGAGCCACCAGAGAACTGCATTCCTCAATTTGTCCAAAACCCTTACCTAAGGCACGCATCTTGTTAATCACACCGAGAATATGCTCACGAAACTCATCGGCTTTGCTAACAAATTTATCGCCTTTTTGTGTACCCGTGTAGCCGTATTGATCGAGTTTATCGGAGAGTTCAGCCACTTCTGTCAGACTGGCGAGGGCTTGTTTAATCAGTAGCGATTGTTCAGCTTCAGTGAGTTGACGGGGCTTGGGATTAAGGCCTTTTTCGTAGGCAAAGCGTTCAATCAAGCCTAGCCCAAAACCATGGATGGTGGTGATGGTGGCTTGATCGAGTCCGTTTAGGTCAATGTTAATATCTTGTTTATGAGCCGCTTCAAGCAGTTTACTGCGGATACGATCACGCATTTCAGCGGCGGCAGCATTGGTAAAGGTTACAGCTAGGATGGTTTTAGGGTCTAATCCTTTGTTCAACACCCAGTCCACTAAAGTGGTTTGGATTTGATGGGTTTTACCTGCCCCTGCACCTGCTTTAACCAAGGTGAGTGAAGGAATGGTGGTTTGTGATGGCTGGCTCATACGTCATCCCCTTCATCGTCAAAATCTTCGGCATCTGGATGCATAACTAATTTAACCAGGCTGTTTTCAAAGGCATACGCCTTAATGCCCCGTGATTTCCACGCTTTGGCTTCGCTGGCATGATTGAGCATAATCTGTCCTAATCTGAGTTGAGCAAAACGCTCTGTCACCAAATCCACCGCCTGTGCCGACTGCTGTTCGAGTGGTATGTCGGGGGTTTGCACTTCAATATCATTACTACCTTCAATGGCTTGATCTAACACCATCACTCGGTCATTCAAATTGAAATAGCCGGTAACGATATTGGCTGAGCCATTGCTTTGCGTATAAAGCTGGCGGTATATGTAGGTTTGTAAATCGAAGCCAGCTTTGAGGCGTTTATAACGGTCATCGGATTTGGATTTTTTATAGTCCAAAATGAATACTTGATCATTGGAGCGCAAAATGGCATCGATAAAGCCTTTGATGGGCCAATCCCATAATCGCCCTTCCATTTTTTGCTCAACATGTTCGACTTTCCAGCCCTGCTGCTTTGACCAAGGCACAAAGACTTCAAAGGCTCGGTGAATTTCGCGTTTCAAATTGGCTTTTTCAATGCGCCAATGGGCTTGCTGCATAAAGGGGGCAAGCTCATTGACTGCTGACTCGTACAATTGATCGAACAGGTCGCTGGTTATAGGAGCATTTTGACGCTTTCCATATAACTCAAATACCTTATGCGCAATACTACCTTGCAAGGCATTATCGAGTTGTTGTACCTTCCATTCGCGAGTCTCGATACCCATACGGTTGAATAGCCACGCTAGGGGTGAGACCATCAGTGTTTCTAAACTACTGGGTGACTCGGGACGGTGAGTGTCATTATTCAGTGCCGTCAATTTATCCAGTAGTGACTGATTAAACTCATAACGCTCTGGCAAGCTTGGGCTGGTTATGGGGCTTAACGGAACCTCATGCCAACGCAATAAGGGATGGGTTGCGCTTTCAATGGGGGTAATCAAGGCATCCACTTCCAGTTTAGGGGCGAGTGTTTGCGCAAGGGTTAGCCAACTACGACTGGGGTGTAGCAGGCTACCATCATAGGCTTGGCGAGCAGTTGTTATGATCACCTGCTGTTGCGATTGTGCTAATGAATGAACCCACTGAGTAAACCAAGCGGTACCACCAAACTGCGGATGCGGGTAAGCATAAGCGAGGGAGCTTTGCTGGTACTCAAGGGTTAAGCCTTGCCAGTCTTCAAAGGCAATGGCACCTGCATTGGGGATAGGTTGCTCATAATGACCGTCATTAAATCCCATTACATACAGGCTATGCACTGAATAGGGCAGATGTTGATCACTCTCAATGAGGGTGACGGCATTCAGACGATAACGGGCTTCATCGGATAATCGGATGGGCGTTACTTGCCATTGGTTTAACACCCGAGATAAGAAGGCTGACCAATCGGTTGCATCCACTTCGTCTAACAGCTTCTGCAATAGTTGTCGTTGACTACTCAGGCGTGCTGCAGTCAAAGGCGTAGCGACTAGCTCTTTACAGTGGTCTAATATCTTATCTATCCATTCACTGAGTGCGCTAGCAGTCTGACGGCTTAAAGGGCGCTGAATCAGCTGAATAAATGCCTTATCTTCAGCTACTTCATCCAAGGGTTTTAAGTCATTATTGGCAATACGGGTGGCATAAAATTGACCTTTAGAACGCGTCCAAGGCATCAGAGGATTGGTGATAATCGACTGTAACTGCATCGTCGGTTGCTGTTGCGCTTGGTAAATGAGCAAGTCTTTGATCAGTTGCGCTTGCCAGTCGGTCATCTGCTGACTGCGTGAATCGTTACTCACCAAAATACCCGCTTGGTTAAGATAGTGTCCTAACCAATGTACATAATCACCCTGCCCTGTTGGTAGCATGACGGCGAATTGATCGGGTGCGATACCCTGCTCAACTTCGGCTTGAATCATGCTGGCAACCGCTTGGCACTCAGCCAACAAATCTCGGCAAGAAAAGCACGTAATAGGATGATCTGCATCGCCTGGCTTGAACTCACCAGCCAGTAACGCCTGATGCCAAGGCTTCAATTTAGGAGAGTCCAGCTTTAATAGTGAATTAACAAAGGGAGTTAAATCTTGCAAACGCTCAATGATGGTTTTCTGCCACAGAGGTAAATCATGGTGGTCTACCATGCAATGACATTGCACTGGTTCAATGGGCGTTTGATGGGATTGCGCTAACCAAAGAGCCGCTCGCATCTGATCAAAGGGTCTTACTCCTTCCATCTGCGACCATAAACGCGATAAGTCGTTAAAATAACGACCCAATCTTGGATGATCTGATTTTTGAAAGCTCACAGGGGCTTCTTGTGTCGATGTCCAGGTCAAGGGCACGCCTTCGAGCACTAAGGCCAAACTGGCACGCACTTGCGATAAGGTGGCCGTTTCGTCAACCGCCAAACTCTTTGACCAAAAAGCGTCGGAAAAACTCAGTGCAGAAGACTTGAACTTTTCCTTCCAGGTATCTTCTCGAGGGGGTAACAACCAAAGTTCAGATAAAAGATCGAGCAAAGCTGAAAAGTTGCCCACTTTAACACCCGTCGTGTTGCTCAACGCCAATTGATGGCGAAGGTGTGATGCCGTCAGACTATCGGACACCAGCATAAAAGTCATCATGGGCTGTTTCCTTTTTCAGCGCAAAGTTAATAAGTGAATTTTAAGCGATTGGCATCCTATTAGTCAGCAGTTAATAGCGTTAAAATTCTAGGGCATTCAAACAAAATTATTGACCTGGTATTTTGCCCTCAAAAGTCTCAGGATATTTTACTTGATCTAACACCTTGTTACAGCTTGTTTCAAACGCAAGATAGCCACTGGTTCCCGGTTTAATACCCGTTTTTGTGACTGGCTCCATGCATTGATCCATCAGCAGATCGTAGTTGACATAACTCAGCCGCTTTTCTTCACCGTGGATAGCGTAATAATTGGGTGGTGGTTCTCCATTCACTTCCAGACTACACAGCACCGCGAACAAGGTTAATTTGACTAGCTTCATATTGCTTCTACTCATTTCAACTGTTTCGCTACGCCCACACAACCAGAAACGGCACGAATCGACCCTTCTACCGTAATGACGCGACGGTTATCGTTAGTGAGCTCAGATACCTGTCCGACACATTGGGTGTAGATTCGCTCTTCACGACTAACATCGTACGCACTGCTGCTATCTACTTTGGTTTGGCTGCTACAACCGCTGAGCAAGAGGGTTGACAGGGTAAAAACAATGATTGCTTTCATGGATGGCCTCCTAGATACCTTGTTGATGTTTGACCAGTTAAGTGTATCTAGGGTTAAGACAAAATGAGTCTAATGCTTTTTAAGATAATCCATCACCGCACACCAATCAGGAAAACGATCAGTACCAAAATGAATATGCTCACCGACAAATCGATCGGCACCATTTCGGGTACGGTCATCAATAAGGTAATCGCCATGATTGAGGTTTTTGTGATGTGACAGGATTAAACGCTTATAAGCAGCTTTTCCCAGGTGACGTTGAATCCAGAGTAACTTATCCGTCCAAGCACTGGGGTTGTCCCAGGGTGCGGTCGAAAGCACGTAGGTGTCGTAGTGTTGAGACAAGTACTCAAATGAATCAATCGCATCTGGCATGGGAGACATGAGCGAGAAAATTCCGGGAACATCATCATACCGCCCTTCATAGGCCGATAAAATCTGTTCATCAAGCTGATTGATGCCAGAAACAAAATCAACCAACACATTGTCCATATCAACATAGATAATAGGTTTCATAGTTCACATCGTAAGTAAGTTCATTATTCTGTTGGTAATTCATCGACAGTGGGGTTCCAAATTGAAATACATTGGGTAGGCTCGTAGTAAGCCAATTGGTAGCACAGGCTGTAGGACTGAATGTTACCCCAAAAAGTAACCTTGCCTTCAGACGAAACAAAGTGCGCTTGTGCTAATGCTTGAGCGTGTTTCACTAAACTAGGCAAATCTTGAATATCATCGGTCATTTCAATGGGAATTTTGCAAAACTTAGCAAGCCCAGATAAGGCAAATAATGGCATGGTATTTTTCTTAATGGTCCAGTCAGTTTTAATAGACAAAAATGCCTTAAAAGACTCGTGACTGAAAGGGGATTCTGATGTTTCTGTATTCATATTCTACTCCTTAACGGTTGATAAGTTTATTATCAGACAAGTTAAGACAGAATGAGTCTAACAAAGATTACTCACCCAGCAACCAACGACTGATATTTACCAGTGATTGGGTTGCCGGATCGGTATAAATTTCATCAAAAATCGACTCCAGCATGTATTTGCTAGGATGCAAATTACACAACACCTTCTTACAAGGCTTATCGGCTAACATGGTTTGAATCGGAATGACGGCACCATCGGTGCCAATGACAATCACCACATTATTGGCATCTGAGGCGATACGCTCGACCAGTTCATACATAGGCGCATACAAGGGTGCGGGCTCTTCAAAAAAGACAATATCGGGTCGTGTGTCAGGCCGATCTTCGGTACAACACATGGCATAATCTGGATCCCAAGTTTTATAGCCAACATCCCACATATCCAAACAATGCTCGCAGCGCATACGGGTAATCATGCCATGCACATGCAATACCGAATGACAACCCGCCCTCTCTAGCAAGTCATCGACATTTTGCGTAATAATATGCAACCTATCCTGAAAAACCGATTGCCAACGTGCAATTTCTCGATGCGCAGCATTGGGTTGCGCTTGTCCAATCGATTGGCGTAACTCACTGTAAAAAGCGTGCATTTCACGGTAATGCGTTCGCCAGCCATCGGCATGACAGACTTGCTTAATGTCAAAGTTCTGCCACAGACCATTAGCGTCACGATAGGTGCTAATACCACTTTCAGCACTCAGGCCAGCACCTGTAATGAGGAGAATTTCAGACGTTTCGTATGCTGTATTCATGAGATTAACCTATGTTGTCTGTGTTTCTACGGATTAGACTATTTGATCTAATTGCATCTTAATTTGTTGCATAGCCGATAACGCACCCTCAGCAATGACAATATCGGCATACTTAGCAGGGTTAGGGTTGATCTGAATAAGGGTGTGAGCATACTTCTGCCTAACACTCCTAGCTTGATAACGGATGGTCGGAATCGCATCGCCTGCACCAATTTCGAGTACAACGACTCGCTTACCTTTGAGGGTATCTAACCAATCCTGATAACGTTGTTCTTGTGCATTCGCTCGATCTTCCTGCCAATAATAGTCATTGAACATCAATATGTTCGGGCGCAATAACTCACCATTTTTAGCACGCGGTAAATCGTCTTCATTCACTCTTAATGTCGTTTCATCAACGATGAGTGATACATCGTCAGCGTGCATAATGACATCATTAGGTTCTGGCTTTAAATACTGAAGATGGTGAATTGAACCATGACATTCCACAATGCGGCTCTCATCAAAGCCGGCTTTTTGAAACTGACCATCGACATTGCTGGTGTAAACAAAATAACCGTCTGGTTTTGATTCGGCAATCGCCTTTAAAATCGCAAAACCTTGGTGTGGCAAGCTATTTCGGTAAAGGTTAAGTCGATGACCATAAAAACCCCATGCAAGAGTTGGACGTTTTATGAAAGCTTCTGGATTAGCCATATCACTGAATTTTAACCTCTTATCTTTTAACATCGGATAAGCTTTCCAAAATCCTTCCTTACCCCGAAAATCAGGTAAACAGCTGTCCACACCCATTCCCGCCCCTGCTAGAATAATAAGCGCATCGGCTTGTAAAATAGCTATAGCGGCCTGTTCGATTGGCGTCAATGACATGATAGTGTTTCTCTTATTGGATGATGGTATTTGTTAAAAAAGTTTGCAAGCACTCGAGACCCAACACTATTTCATGGAGTTAACGACATCATAAATGTCCAGTAGTAAGGCTGCTATGGCTTTATGATTCGCATAATCTGGCACTAACCCCATAGAATAGACAACAATATCATCCAAATGCTGCCTGATCTCTTTCGCCTCCGCACCAGCACTAAGGAGCGCAACAATTTCTGGTACATAACTATCGTATTCGTCTCGTACACAAGATGCCCATTTCACTCCAATGGGATCCCACAAAAAGAACAATACTTCACTAATTCTCTGCGTGAGGATGGCTTTCAACATTAAACTCCTTTTGAAAATAAGGCACGATATTTTTAAGTTCTGTCTCAATTTCTGGTATTGCTATCCAAGCCACAATGCTCAGTGTGAGACCCTACAAATAAATCACAATTTTTAACACGCGCTAAATAGTCTTCATTCACTCTCAGTGTCGCTTCATTTGTAAATCAAGGCATCGGCTTGTCAATATCCATAGCGGCTTATTCAATAGACGTTACTGGCATGCGAAAATCTCCTCATTTAACAGTAAGAGTCCTATGATGAGTTATTATGCGACAATATATGTCTTATAAATATTGATAACCTCGATGATCCTGCTCATAAGCTATCAGAAGTTTCATCACTCGCTGGATCGCTTGCTTGGTGTCAGAGTAATTATCTGAACGTTGAAAATCTTCGGTTAGGTAACAACGCTTATTGATTTCAATCATTACCGTCTCAAAAAGCTTATCAACAATCGGTGCAATAGAATATTGGTAAGGCTTATCCACCGCCACCGAGAAGCCTTGGCTTTCAAAGCCATGCGTAATCAACTCAACTAATGCCCTACTTGTGCCAACCGCATTGGTACCAATGTTAATATCAGGTAATTCCGATTCTGTTTGTGTCACTTGATGGTAGCTAAAGCTATGGCAATCCACCAACAATGCATAACGATTGTCTATCACTTGTTTCTCGGCGGCGTGTTTCAAATTTTCATGCCATTGCTGATATAGTTTCATCACATCTTCGTATTCAGGAAGACTTTTATCGCGGTAAGTCACTCCCCAAGGCGTTTGCGTATAGAAAATACCCATACCATGTGCTTCTAGTGGGTCATTGTCTAAGCGTTCCATGTCGGCATAAAACCTTGAGTAAGGAAACACAAAATGTTCAGCACCTTCGATCATAAACAAATCATCAGTAAACCAATCGGTATGACGAGCTAGATGCAAATCGGGTAACGATTTGTATTGAATTGGCATAAGGGTACGACTATGGGGAATATGTAACAGCATCTTGGCTCCTTAATCAACGTTTCATTCGATGTAGCTATGATAGGAGTATTTGCGACAAAATATGTCTTATATGTAATTTAAAGAGTAAGAAATGATTAGTTGTATTAGTTATTGGCGTAACTGTGCGTCCAACCTGTCCCGATAAGCCACATAATCCTGCACTTCGGGACAGTTATCGACCTTGCCTTGATATTCGAACAGCCACGCTTAACCGCAGAGGGTATTGAGAGCTTTTCGCATGTATGTACTTTTTTCTGGTTGATGCGGGCGATAGCCTTCTAAATAATCGAGTTTTCGTAAAGTTCGATCATTAACGGCATAGACTTCACATAACGCGCCTTGCTCTTATGGTCAACATTTGGCGCCCAGAAACCAGCCAAGATCAAAACAGCGAATTTCATAAAGAGTTTTAAAGCTCAAAAACTCCAGCGTGTTCTAGTCGTTCAGGATTTTCTAGCGTTTTGTCTTACCGTGCCCTAAACGGCAACTCGGTGATTGAGGTTGAACATCGTGACTGATATCTGATTGCGAACAGTTTGCAAATCGAAAGACAAAACAAGTCGTTACCTTAACTGATAGTTGCGATGCATTTGTTCTATTTGTGTTTGTACAGCCGTGCGCAAAGCTTGGGGAGATTGAATGACAATGCGTGCGCCTTGCGAGAGTATCCACCATTGCAGTTGCCAGGTATGGTGTATGCTGGCTGTTAGGGTAAAGCCATCCTCAATAGCGGTTAGGGTTTGATCTTTTGATAAAGGGGTTTCGATTAACAAATTGGCAAGATCCGCATTGACCCATGCCATAAATTGGATGGGTGGTGATGCCGTTGCATTAAATCCTGCGGCACCGGATGCCAAATAGTCTTTCCATTGCAGATTGTTAGGCGGTGTTCTGGCATCATCTAAGGGTTTAATGCTGGCTTGAGTGAAGCGATGCAGGGCAAACAAGCGAATGTCATCATAGTCATTCACCATAGCACCTAAATAACTGACTTGTCCGCGTTGCATGATACCTAGCGGATGAAGAATGTAGTGTTTGAGTGCATTGGCGGACTGTGATTGATAACTAACACTAAGTTGCTTCTGCTCAAACAAGGCCTGATAGACGGCTTGTTGCACTTCTGGAATCACCTTGGGTGCTAACATGGGTTGGCTGGGTGATTCGACGAAGACACTCTGCAGCCAATGACTGACTTGGTTTTTGCTACCCAAATGATTAATGGTTTGCTCGGCTTGTTTGAACATTGGCATTAAATCATCGAGCATGGTCGGCGGTAGAATTTGTACTAAATGCTTATTGACCAAGTGTAAGGTTAAGGCTTCTTGTAAGCTCATCATGGGTAAATGGGCTTTGGCGTCCCTCGCCCATTTCCAACCATAGGGTTTGCTTTTGTCGTTACACTCTAAGGGCATAACACTGGCAATGTCATTCAAATCCCGCTGTACCGTTCGACCCGTGACGACAAATCCCAACTCAGCAAGCGATTCCGTCAGTTCTGCCACGGTGACTTGTGCGGGTGAACGTGGAATGAGTTGCAACATTTGCAGTTGACGCACGAGGGTTTCATGACTGACGGATGATGGCATGCAAACAATTCTCTATATATTTTCTAATGATCTAACTCGGCAACAACGCATCCCGTGTTGCTTTTGCCCGAGCAAAGGCAACGCTTAACCCCTGCCAATCTTGTTGTTGCAGCAAATCGGCATAGGTTTGTAACTGCTGTTGATAAGCAGCTAAGGCTTCGGCGATAGCGGGCGCATTAAGCTGAACAATATCACGCCACATGGTGGGGTCGGAAGCAGCAATGCGAGTAAAATCACGAAATCCCCCCGCTGTGTAATCAAACAAGCGCTCAACATCGTCGCGTTGGCTAAACATATCCACCAAAGCAAAAGACAATAAATGCGGTAAATGACTGGTCCAAGCAAAAGTTAGGTCGTGTTCTTCAGCCGACATACAACGGACATCAGCCCCCGTTGCTTGCCACATCTGCGTCACTTTAGCTAAAGCCGATGCACCAGTTTGCTCATGCGGTGTAATGACCACTTTTCGCCCGACGTACAAATCAGCCACCGCAGCCGCCGCGCCACTTTTTTCAGCACCGGCGATAGGGTGTGCAGGTACAGCATTTTCTGGCCAAACGCCTTGCCACACCGACAATACATCCTCAATCCAACAGACCTTGGCGCTGCCCACATCGGTCAAAATCGCCGTATCTGATAAGTGAGGTTTGATTTCTGCCAACAGACCACGCATAGAAGCAATGGGAACAGCCATCACCACCATATCGGCATTGCGCACAGCTTCAGCCGCGCTCTCGACTGCTTCATCGATAATACGCAAGTCTAAGGCTTCGGCTAAATTCGCTTTGGAACGTCCATAACCTACCACCTGCTTCACTAACCCTTGTTGTTTAAGCGATAAAGCCAATGAACCACCGATCAGTCCAACGCCTAAAATGGCTAAACGTTCTATCACTTGCTTAAAACCTGAGTTAAGGCTTCAATGCCGTGCATATTTTCTTCATCGGTACCAATAGAAATACGTAAATGATTCGGCAGACCATAAGCACCGACAGGACGGACAATCACCCCTTCACGCAGCAAGGCTTCATACAAAGGCTGAGCTGGTTTCCCCATATCAACACATAAAAAATTTCCTTGGCTGGGAATGTAACTTAAGCCCAATACTGACAAAGCTTGTTGCCAAATACTCATTCCCTTACGATTGACGGCAACACTTTCTTGAACGTGTTCCTGATCACCCAACGCAGCAATGCCCGCCACCATTGCCAAGCTATTGACATTAAAAGGTTGACGCACGCGATTGATATAACTCGCGACTTCAGCAGAACAGGCCGCAAAGCCCAATCGAAAACCCGCCAACCCATAAGCTTTGGAAAAAGTACGCGTAACAATTAAATTATCGTATCTGCTTAATTCTTTCAACCCATCGGCATAATTGGCTTGTGTGACGTATTCGGTATAAGCTTCATCGAGCACGACCATAACGCGCTTGGGCACTTTCGCCATAAAGGCATCCCATTCTGCCTGCCCAAAACAAGTTCCCGTTGGGTTATTAGGATTAGCTAAATAAATGAGCTTAGTCTTGTCGGTAATCGCTGCCGCCATGGCAGCTAAGTCATGCGCATAGTCTTTCGCTGGCACGACAACGGCTATCGCCCCTATCGCTTGTGTGGTAATGGCATAAACGGCAAATGCGTATTGCGAAAAGATCACCTCATCACCTGCGCCAGCAAAGGTGCGTCCAATCAATTCCAGTACATCATTAGAGCCATTACCCAAGACAAGACCGTTCGCGTCGAGCGAAAAAAGACTACTGATGGACTTTTTCAGCTCAAACCCAGCGCCATCGGGATAACGCGCCATATCTTCAAGCGTCTCTTGACAGGCTTTTACTACGTCAAAAGAACAGCCCAAAGGGTTTTCATTCGACGCTAACTTACTCACACGCGTCAAGCCAAGCTCACGCTGTAATTCATCAATCGGTTTGCCGGTTTGGTAGGGGGTAAGGCCACGAATCGCTGGCAAGACAAGTGCATCACATGACATAGTTGCGTTGAAACCAAATTAAGGAACAAGTTAATAAATAATTCAGAAGCATTTTACGCTAGCCCACTCAATGCATCAAGCTAATCGACTATGACGAACAATCGCCCATTTTAGGCAAAAAAAAGCCCAGCCGCTAAGCTGGGTCATAAGAGGATACTCATGAAGAAAATACCACGAGACTTATACTACCATAAATAAAATTAGTTGCAACATAAATTTTATCAATCACAGCAAATAATAATATGAGTCTCCCTAATCTCTTTAAATTTCACAGATTTCAAAATGTTGCTCTTGCGCCAATCGCTGTGCCGTTGCCTCATTAGTCAACACTGCTCTGGTTTTCGCGCCAGAAGCCAAATAGGTTTGCGCAACGCGACGTAAGCTATCCAAATTGGCGCTTAGTACGCCTTTGCGCCACGCCATACGCGATGCATGATCCTTGCCTGCCAGCCCTAAATGGAACAACTTTTTCACTTCACTGGCAGGTGAACTGGGTTTATCCATCGCACCAATGACACCCAAAATAGCTTCTTCTACCAGCGATTCTTTGGCATCGTTGGATAAAAGCCACGCCAAAGCACCATCAAATATGTCGTAGGTTTCTTCACAACGTGGATCACGGTAAGAAAAGAAACGGAAGCTGGCACTTTCAGCGTCATAGCTTGCCCCGCCACCATAGGCTCCGCCTTTTTCACGAATATTCGGGTGCAAATAACCATTGCGCAACACGCCAGACAACACCGATAACAACGGAGAGTCATCATGCAACCAAGGCACAGCAGCATGAGCTTGTGCACAGAAATGCACCTGTGTACTGGTCACCCATGCTTGCCCTGTGACGTGTGCTGGAACATCCACCTTCAAGCCTATACCTGCCCGAGTGGCATCCCCCATACGTTGCCAAGCCTGTTCTAAATGATCATTCATCGATAACAACATATCTGACTCACCGACAATCAAGGCCTGACGATTAACAGCTGAAAGCGCATCACGCGTGGAAGCCAGCGTTGACGCGAATGCTTGCAGTTCCGATTCGTTTTCTAAGCGATCATCAAGTGCTTTAAAGCGTTTTAGTCCCAACAAGCCACTGTTAGCATGAGCAAAGGCAGAAGACACCCCAAAACCCGCACTCGCTGCCAACATAGACAAACTATGACCATTGCTGGTAATCGACTGTTCCGCGTTGACACGCGTCATCGACACCAACTCACGCAAACGGTCAAGCTCATCAAATCGCGCTTCAAAAAGCGTTTGCTCCATCAATTGCGCTAAGGCGATTGCATTGCTATTCAGGGCTTTACCCGATAACACCACCTTAGCACGTGACTGAGCTGGATCATCTTTATCAGCCGCAACCGACAGACTCGCACCCAAACCGCCAGTTAAACTCGCTTGGCGCATTTGCGTGCTCAGGTAATCGTCACTGCCCACACCCACTTCGGCCCAGGTACCCGTTAATAAGGGTAGCAAGTCTGCTTGTTCACGCGTTAACTCGGGAATGTCTAAAATGACTTGCTGATAAACCAAGCCATTGGTCGCTGCGGGTGCTAAGGTCGTTTTTAAGTGATGAAAGTATTCACTACGGCCTTTAAACTGAGGCAAATCTGCTGGGATATCCGTCAATTCAACTTTAGGAAGGATGTTCACATCATCTTCCTGCGCTTGACGTTCTTCTAGCGCCACTGCCAATTCAACAATGGCTTGCTTTTGTTCCGGCGTCATCAGCGCTTGAGTAGCATCTAAATGCGCTCTTTCTGCCTGCGCTTTTTGTGCGTTCAAATTATTGTCTGGCGACAACACCAAACGTACTCGATGCGGATTATCCAATAACCACTGTTGGATCAGCGTTGGAATGAAGGCCGGATTGGCAATTTCTTGACGCAGCTCTAATAGGGCTTCATCAATGTCCAGCAAAGCAACAGGATCGCCACCATGAATTGCCGCTGGCAATGCACGTAAGAAAAGTTGTAATCCAAACGGATAACCATCACCACCAATTTCGCGCTGTCCCAGCTCTAATTGATGCAACATCGCCGCTAGATGCTCATGAGGAATGCCTTCACGCGCCAAACGGCTTAACTCATCCAAAATCAAGGCTTCAATCTCATCGGCATCTTCCGCTTCAGAACCCATTAAGCCAGCAGCAAAAATCATTTCTTTAAAATCGTCTTGCAAACCACATAAAGGCGATGGCGAAGCACCCAACTCAGTCGTTTCCAGTAAATAGCGCAAGGGTGATGCGCTATTATCCAGCAATACCATGCTCAGTAAATGACCTCGCAACACATCGCGTACATCCTGATTTTTACCTAAAAGCCAGCCCAACACCACATGAGTTTTCTTGCTCAAATCGGTTTCATCTAAGGCATAAGACGAGGCTACTTGAATAGGGGCAGTGTAGCGTTGCTCATCGCCCACCATAACAGGTTCGAGTCGTTCAGTAAAACGTGCTAAGGCTTGTGCTTGCCAACGCGCATGATGCTCACTGGCAGGAATATCGCCATAAGTGAAAAAGACAGCATTCGAAGGGTGATAGTGACGTTGATGGAAAGCCACTAACTGCTCATGCGTTAAATCTGGAATATCAACAGGCTCACCACCACTGTTGTAGTGGTAAGTGCTGGTTGGGAAAACAGCTTCGGTAAATGCCTGCCACAGCGTTGAGGTTGGCGCACTCATGGCCCCTTTCATTTCATTGAACACCACCCCTTTGTAAACCAAAGGACTGTTACTATCACCGGGTGTTTCAAAGTCAAATCGATGACCTTCTTGGGCAAAATCTAACGGATGAATGTTCGGGAAAAAGACCGCATCAAGATAAATATCGAGTAAATTGTAATAGTCCTTTTTATTTAAACTGGCGAAAGGATAAGCCGTCCAATCACTGCTGGTGAACGCATTCATGAAGGTATTTAAAGAGCGACGAATCATCATAAAGAAAGGATCACGCACAGGGTATTTTTCGCTACCACAGAGTACGGTGTGCTCTAAAATATGCGCCACACCTGTACTATCCATCGGAACCGTTCTAAAGGCAACCATGAACGCATTGTGCGGATCTTGCGTTGCTAAGTGGAAATGTTGCGCTCCAGTAACATTGTGACGATACTCCTCAATCTCAATGGTTAGTGCAGCTAATTGATGACGACGGACTAGCGAAAAAGCGCTCATTCAAAATCCTCAGTTTAATTGGTTATGCGGTTCTGCTATATTAGCATAAACAAAAAACATGCTAAGAGACAAATAAACGCTAATGAATGCCCAACACCTTATCCTCAGCTTTCCAGACCTAACAGCACACACCATTCACGCACAATTTGACATAACCTTAGACCATGAGCAAGAGCTCACCCTACAATTTGCACGCTGGATTCCGGGTAGCTATTTACTACGTGATTTTGCTAAACATATCACAATTCAATCAGTTGAGCACGAACAGGGTGAAAGCATTTCACTAGAAAGAGTGGATTTATCACGCTGGCAACTGAAGGCGCCTGCTGGCAAAACCAGTATTCATTACAGTATCTATGGCTTTGATGCCTCGGTTCGTGCTAACTACGTATGCGATGCTTACGCTTTCGTTAACCCAACGGCCAGTGCGCTGTTTGTTGAAGCATGGCGAGACCAAGCCTACTCATTAACCTTACTAGCCCCTGAAAACAAACCCAATTGGCAAGTACATACCACCATGACTTCTGAACTGGTGGATACACAGGGTTTTGGTCATTACATCGCCGAAAACTATGATGACTTGATTGAGCATCCCTTGTTAGTTGCTGATGCTGTGGTGGTTGACTTTGATGCTTGTGGCATTGCGCATCGAATGGTGTTAGTCGATGAAGCACCACTCACGGGCATCGATACGGAACGCTTGGCAACCGACTTATCGGCTATTTGCGCCACCGAGCAACTATTTTGGCAAAACCAGCAGCATCCCTTGCCCTTCAATCAGTATTTATTTCAAGTGATGGTCAGTCAGGATGGTTATGGCGGACTTGAGCACACCAACAGCACCGCCTTGATGACATCACGTGCCAGCTTGCCACGCCTTGATCAAAAAACCAGCAAGGCTTATGAAGATTTTCTCGGATTGTGCGCACACGAGTATTTTCATGTCTGGCTGGTAAAACGTATCAAACCCGAAGGATTCATTAGACCACAACTTGATGATGCGGTGATTACCCCGCTACTCTGGATATTTGAGGGCTTTACCAGCCTTTACGATGATTGGATGCTACTACGCAGCGAATGCATTAAACCAGCGGAATTACTCGCACGATGGAGCGACAGCTTAACGCGCACGCTAACCACCACCGGTGCTCATCAGCAATCTTTGGCCGATGCCAGTCGTGAGGCGTGGATTAAATTTTATCAACCCAATGAAAACAGTGCTAATAGCCAAGTGAGTTATTACACACGAGGCATGGCTACCAGTTTATTGCTACTCGCTGAACTGCATCAGCATGGCGTGCATTTAGACAGTCTTCTTCACCTCTGGTGGCAAAAATGGCAACACAATCCTAAACAAGCACTTAACGCCAGCAAGCTAGAATACGACTTAACTTCGCTTTGTCCTCATGTTAATTGGACACGTTGGCTGACCGAAACTGTTGAGCAACCCAATCCGCAATTGGCCGCACAACTGGCTTTGTCTTTGCCTCAAATAGGACTGGTGTTAAGTGCTAAATTACAGCCATCCCTAGGCGTCAAACTCGCCGAAGAACAAGGCGCACTCATCATTAAACAAGTCACTCTAGATTCACCCGCCCACACAGCTGGCTGGCAAGTGGGTGATGAGTTGATTGCCTTAGCCAATTGGCGTGTACGTAACGCAAATCATGTCGAACAACAACTCGCTAGCTGGCAAGCCAACCTCAATACTCCACCACTTAGTGCAACATTGAGTCGCAAAGGCTATTTAATCACAAGTCGCATTCAACCTACCCTAACAGCGATGGCTTATGATCTCGCTGCCATTAATGAATCCTCACTCACTTGGCTTACGCCTTAGGAAATAAACCACATGAAATTACAGAATTTTGATTGGCACGACTTTCTGACCAACTATTGGCAAAAGAAACCCTTAGTCATTAAAAATGCTTTACCTGCCAATGCCCTAACCTTCTTGACGCCAGAAGATTTAGCTGGACTCGCCATGGAAGAAGACGTTGAAAGCCGCATTGTGATTGAAAAAGACGGACAAACCCCTTGGGAGCTCAAGCGCGGGCCATTTAGTGAAGCCGACTTCATCAGTACGCCCGCCACCCATTGGACACTATTGGTTCAGGGCGTCAATCACTGGCTACCCGAAGCCGCCGAACTCTTATCAGCGTTTGATGCCATTCCCCGCTGGCGACTGGATGATGTGATGGTCTCTTATGCCCCAGAAGAAGGTGGCGTCGGTCCTCATTTTGATCACTATGACGTTTTCCTCATCCAGGGAAAAGGCACGCGCGAATGGCGACTGACCACTCAGCACTGCACTTTAGATAACTATTTACCCAGTATGCCACTACGCTTAATGGATAAATTTCCAGTTGAAGAAACCCATGTTTTAACAGCAGGCGATATACTCTATTTACCGGCTAAAGTCGGTCACTGGGGTATTAGCCGCTCAGACGACTGTATGACTTGGTCAGTCGGTTATCGCTCGTTAGCAGCACGCGAAATGTTAGAACACTTTGCCGACTTTGCTGCCCGTGAATCCATCCCCGCACAATGGTTCAAAGATCCTAGCTGGCAAAATATCCAACATCCATCTGATATTAGTCGTGAAGCCACCCAACAAGCGCGTGAAGCGCTGGCCGCGCTATTGGCAGACGACGTCACTTTCCATCGTTGGTTTGGTCAATTTGTCACTGAACCGCAAGGCCATCAAGGTTCATTGCTCAGCTTACCACCTGAACGTAACCTACCCATTGACCGCTTCACCCGTCGCATTAAACAAGGTGAAGGTTTATCCGCTGATCTCATGAGCCGTTGGGCGCAAGACACCACACAATCACCTCGTCTACTGCATATTAATGGCGAAACAACATGTGTCGATGATGCGGTCGATCAAGCACTGCTTGACCAACTCTGTTCCGTTTATGATCATGCTAACGATAGCATCAGTCATTGGATAGCCAACCCAGCGAATGTCGACTTACTGCACGGACTCTGGCAAGCCGGCGTGTTGCATTGGGCAGAAGAAAATGAATAAAAGGAAATCTCTAAAAAACCTCGCTACGCTCTTTTTTAGATTTCCTGGTTTATTTTTTTGCTGAAGGAAGGGAATTTAATCAATAGGTTAGATGCTGTTTCTTGTCCCCCCTTCCTTCAGTCTTCCTACCCATTCGTCTTTTGGAGAGGTCTACGAATTAAGCTTTTCTGGTTTTTCAGCAATCAGCCTTGTAAAATAGTCAGCACAAACCCTAATTCAAAGGAAACCCACCGTAATGAGCAATAGCAATATTGAATCAATTCTGCATGAAAACCGCCTATTTACCCCCCCTGCGCGCGCTCAAGCAGAAGCCAATGTTAACGCCGAACAATTAGCCGCTTTACATGCCGAAGCGAATGCAGATCATGTTGGTTTCTGGTCGCGTTTAGCCAAAGAAAAACTTCAATGGGCTAAACCTTTCACCGTCGGCTTAGATGACAGCAAAGCGCCTCATTATCGTTGGTTTACCGATGGTGAACTCAATGTCTCCGTCAACTGTCTGGATCGTCATTTAGACGATCGCGGTGATAAAACCGCCATTATTTTTGAAGGCGAACCTGGTGATGTGCAAAAGTACACTTACCATGAACTGCATGGTGCTGTTTGTCGCTTTGCTAATGCACTGAAAGTTCAAGGAGTTAAAACAGGTGATCGCGTCATTATTTACATGCCTATGATCCCTGAAGCCGTCATTGCCATGCAAGCATGTGCGCGTATTGGTGCGATTCACTCAATTGTATTCGGTGGTTTCTCGGCAGAAGCCTTAAAAGACCGTGTCGAAGATGCACAAGCAAAAATCATTGTCACCGCCGACGGTGGATTCCGTGGTGGTCGCACCGTTGAACTTAAAAAAGCGGTTGATACAGCACTAGAAAAAGGCTGTGATTCAGTGCGTAAAGTCTTAGTATGCAAGCGTACAGGTCAAGACATTACCATGAAAGAAGGTCGCGATTTGTGGTGGCACGAAGCCGAAGCGGGTATGCCAAACTACTGTGAACCAGTCATGGTGAATGCCGAACACCCACTATTCCTACTTTATACATCAGGTTCGACAGGTAAACCTAAAGGTATCGTTCACTCATCGGGTGGTTACCTGTTAGGTGCTCACATGACCAATGAGTGGATTTTTGACCTCAAAGAAGGTGATGTTTTCTGGTGTACAGCCGATGTGGGTTGGATTACGGGTCACTCTTACGTGGCTTACGGCCCGCTTTCGAATGGTGCGACCATTTTAATGTTCGAAGGCGCTCCGACCATCCCACATACAGGTCGTTTCTGGGAAATCTGTCAGAATCACGGCGTTACTGTGTTCTACACCGCTCCTACTGCCATTCGCGCACTCATGAAATTCGGTGATGATGTGCCTAAACAGTACGATTTATCGAAATTGCGTTTGCTCGGTTCGGTCGGTGAACCCATCAACCCAGAAGCTTGGATGTGGTATCACACCGTCATTGGTCAAGAACGTTGCCCGATTATGGATACCTGGTGGCAAACCGAAACGGGCGCACACATGATTGCTCCATTCGCTGGCGCAACTGCCTTAAAACCTGGCTCTTGTACCCAAGCCTTGCCTGGTATTTTTGCTGAAATTGTTGATGAAGAAGGTCATGTCATCACCGCCGACAACCAAGGGGGGTACTTAGTCATCAGCAAACCTTGGCCATCGATGTTACGCACCATTTGGGGTGACGATGCCCGTTACGTTGAAACCTATTACGAGAAATTCCATAACAAATATTATGTCGTTGGTGATAGTGCCTTCCGTGATGCCGATGGTTACTATTGGATTTTAGGTCGTATCGATGATGTATTAAACGTATCGGGTCACCGCTTGGGTACAATGGAAGTCGAATCTGCGCTGGTGGCACACCCCGATGTGGCCGAAGCGGCAGTTGTTGGTCGTCCGCATGATGTTAAAGGTGAAGCCATTGTCGCTTTCGTGGTACTCAATGGCGCACGCCCAATAGGCGAAGCGCGAGAAACCATGATTAAAACACTCAAAGCTTGGGTGGGTGAGCAAATCGGTCCCATCGCAAAACCTGACGAAATTCGTTTTGGTGACAATCTGCCCAAAACACGTTCGGGCAAAATCATGCGTCGCTTACTGCGCACTCTAGCTAAAGGTGAAACCATTACCCAAGACACTTCAACGTTAGAAGATGCAACAATTTTGCAACAATTGGCTGAAAAATAAGATATAATTTTGCATGTACGTAGAAAGCCAAGGTGAAATTCTTGGCTTTCCACTTATTGGTTATCTGGTCTATGATTAACACAATACCAATTAACACAAAAGCAACTAAAATGTTATTTATATCAGCCCAAAAAAAATTAGGGATTGATAGTGCAATTTATGTTGCATCGTTATTCTGTTATTAGCATAATGACAAGCGTAAATAAACAAGCGTCGCCTTGATTAAAAAGGCGATTTTTTTTAACCAAAAGGAGAACCCACATGGTTAACTCTAAATCTAAACGATTTCGGAGGGCATTATGGATAATAAAGTAAAATTTGCACTTCTATTACTCATCATCTATAGCGTTTTATATTTCGGTGTCGCCCTAATGACTTCGGCAACCTTCAAAGAAGTTGCTGCAATGGATATTGCTGGCTTACCTTTAGCTATCTGGGGTGGTTTATTAATCATTATCAGCGGTGTTGTCATCACCCGCCTGTATTTGATTAAAATGTCTGAATCTACCAATAACGAAGGAGCAATTTAAATGGACAATATTGTTGCCTTATCCGTTGTTGTTTTAGGGATTGTTTTGTCATTATGGATTAGTTATTACCACCGTCGGTCAACCAGTTCGACAGCCAATTTTTACGTTGCTGGCGGCGGTATTTCTCCACGCGTAAACGGAATGGCAATGCTTGGTGACTATGCTAGTGCTGCAAGCTTCCTAGGGGTTGCTGGTGCGGTTGCTTTGGTCGGAGTTGACGGTTGGTGGTTAGCCTTAGGCTTCTTTGCCGCTTGGATTGTGGTGTTATTAACCATTGCAGGTCCATTGAAAAACGTCGGTAAATTTACCGTTGCTGATGTGTTAAACGCACGTTATGAAGGTAGTGAGAAAGGTATTCGCATGATTGCCATGATCTCTACCCTTGTGTTGTGTGTATTATACCTAGTACCACAAATTGTGGGAGCTGGTCATCTGTTCGGTTTATTGCTAGGCTGGGATTATTTGCCAACAGTATTGGTTACTGGTTCACTAATGGCGTTTTTCGTTATTATGGGAGGCATGAAAGGGACTTCCTATAATCAAGCCTTCCAAGGGGCTATTCTGTTTGGTGCGTTACTGTTCTTGTTAATCTACGGTATCATTTTCTTCTTCAGTGGCAATCCAGCTGGAATTATTGCGACTGGTTCTGAAATGGTTCCACCACACTTGGTTAACAAAGAAATGGCTGCTACACTTGCTGGCATGGGTTCACTTGATTCTGCACAAGCCATTTCAGCTGTTCGTGAAATGATGCCTGAAGCCGCTTCTGCTCTGACTCCAGGCGTTCAATTGCGTAGTTTAGCTGACAATACCAGTTTGGTTTTAGCGCTCTTCTTAGGTGTATTGGGTTTACCTCACATTTTGATTCGCTTTTATACCGTGCCTAATGCGCGTGATGCACGCAAATCGGCCGAATTAACCATTTGGGGTCTAGCCATTTTCTATGCGAGCGTATTCTTTGTAGGTATCATAGCCATGTACGCATTGTACCCACAATTGGTACAACTCCTTGCTGAAGGCAAACGTGGTGTCGCAACTAACATGAGTATGCCATTGTTAGGCGAAATAATGGGCGGTCAATTGTTATTGGGCGTTATTGCCGCTGGTGCAATGGCAGCGATGCTCAGTACTGCAGCGGGTTTGTTAATTTCAGCAACCACCAGCTTATCACACGACTTATATAAAGGGGTATTGCGTCCAAACTCAACCGATGAGGAACAAGTTAGCTTTGCTAAATGGGGCGCAGCTGGCTTAACTGTTGCAGCTATTCTGTTATCGATTTGGTTAAAGGACCAAAACGTTGCTGTATTGGTTGCGATGGTATTTGGTATCGCTGCTAGTACTTTTGCGCCTGCACTTGTATTTGCTGTATGGTGGAAACGTATGACTAGCCAAGCAGTGATTTGGGGTATGGCAGTTGGTTTAATCTCATCGTTGATTATGACCTTCGCTGCTTTCTTTAAAGTACCAGAGTTAATGGGTATTCCTGTATTGGTTAATCCTGCACTTTACTCAGCACCTTTGGCTGTTATTGTCACCATTGCGGTGAGTTACATGACCAGCGATCGCGGTAAAACTGATGAGTTTATGGCACAAGCACATGGCAATTAATTTGTCGTTGTTATAGCGTTTCAAAGCAAATGGGGAGTTCACGCTCCCCATTTTTTATTAATCATGGAGAAAAAATGTCATTAATAGAGCAGAGCCGCTTTTTATCATCTATTTTACCCTTTGACCGTTTAGAACCAGAACTCCTTCAACAAGCAGCAGCAGCACTAGATGTCGTGTATTTTCCATCGGATGCATTAATTCCTTTAGATACAATGGAAAATGCATTTTTATATATTGTGCTAAAAGGTCAGATCTCAGAATGTGGCAGTAACGCAACGAGCAACCAGTGTGCAATTTATGGACAAAATGCGCAATTTGGCGCATCAGTATTACTTGATCCACAAGCAAATCGCTTTACCTATCACGCCATAGAAGAGTCCATCCTATACCGCTTACCTGCTCGTATTTTTCAGCAATTAATTAATGGACAGAGTGAATTTGAAGCTTTTTACTTCAACGATATTACGCAAAAACTAAGTCACTTTCATCGCCAAATGCAAATAGAGTCATCTAGTGAAGCTATGATGGATGCGGTAAAAATTGCACCACTTCATGCCTTAGTTGAAATCGATATGCAAACATCGATTAAGCAGTGCGTTGAATTGATGGAATCACATAAAACAGATGCCTGTTTAGTCAAACATACCCATGAATATGGTGTGGTAACCGCATCTGATTTACTCAGAGGTTTAGCAATCCAAGGGTTTGGTTTAACCGGTCCTGTGGCTAACTTGGTTAGCTTTCCAGCCATTAGTATTCAAAAGCAGGATTATTTATTTAATGCATTATTAAAAATGACCCGTTATGGCGTAGACCGCTTAATGGTGAAAGATGGTGATGCTTACATTGGCGTCTTACATCAAAAGGAACTCATGTCGCTGTTTGCCAATCAATCTGGTTTGGTCATGTTGACGCTAGAGCGCGCAACCAGTTTTGAAGAATTAAAAAAAGTAACAACTCAAATCGATGCTTTGGTTGTCGCTTTATCCAATAAAGGGGTTAAAACCCATTATATTGCCAAATTGGTTAATGAATTGCATCGCAAACTCCAAGCCAAACTCTGGCAACTGCTCGATCACGAGCAACGCTTTGCACAGGTTACTTTTATTGTTATGGGAAGTGAAGGTCGTTCGGAACAAGTGGTTCGTACCGATCAAGACAATGCTGTTATTTATGATGAAAGCCTAGATTCTGATGCATTAGGATTGTTTTGTGAAAACTTTTCTCATCATTTAATTCAATTAGGCTTTCCACCCTGCGAAGGAAACATCATGGTTTCTAATCCAGCGTGGCGCCTGACTGTATCAGGTTTTGAGCAGCAAATTAAAGCTTGGTTTGAAGACCCAAATCTGGAACATTTTATGAACCTTGCCATTTTATTTGATGCGCAAGCGGTGATTGGCGATTCACAACGCTTGAACCAAATTAAACAAATACTATTGAAGCAAATTGCCAAACGCCCAATGTTTTTGTCCCAATTTTCTCGTGCTGTATTGCAATTTGAAACCCCCATTGGTTTATTTGGTCGTCTTATTACCCAAAAAGATGCTGGGCATTCGATTGATTTAAAAAAAGGTGGCATTTTTCCCATCATTCACGGTATACGTTGCTTAGCTCTAGAGTTAGGTATTGAGAAAACCAATACCCATTGGCGCATTCGTGAATTAATCGATCATCACGTATTTGATGAAGCTTTTGGTGTTGAGTTAGGAGAAACCTTAAACTTCTTGAACACTCTACGTCTGCAAGCTATGTTAGAAAAACAAGTACGTGGACAATCAGCGGATAATTCAATTGAAACAGACCATTTGAGTCATTTTCAACAAGACTTACTCAAAGACTCATTTAGTGTGGTGAATCAATTTAAAAAAATGATTCAACAACATTTTAAACTGGAAAGCATGCTGTAATGATTTGGCATAAGTTACGACAAAGCTGGGCTAAACAGCGTTTAAAAAATCAAGATTATGCTTTTTTATTCGATGATTCCAGCGACGATGAAGTGGTGTGTTTTGATTGTGAAACTACGGGTCTTAATCCTAAACACGATAAAATAATCACGCTCAGTGCCATAAAAATTCGTGGTAATGAACTGCTAACCAGCCAAAGCTTAAATCTTACCTTTAAACAAAGTCAACTGATTAACCCTGAAAGTATTATTATCCATCAGCTTCGCAACATGGATATTGAGCAAGGGCTAGAAGAGCGCGAAGCTATCACGCAATTTCTCCATTTTATTGGCTCTCGTCCATTAGTGGGCTATTACCTAGAATTTGATGTGGCTATGGTTAATCAAGTCATTAAACCTTGGCTTGGCATCAATCTACCTAATCGACAAATAGAGGTAGCTAACCTTTATCATGAACGTTACTATCAATCCTTGTTGCAAAAAGAGCATGAAGTATTTGATTTAAGTTTTAACGCTATTTTAACTCGACTAAACCTACCCAATATGGCCAAGCACGATGCTTTTAACGATGCGTTAATGACAGCCTTGATCTACACTAAACTAAAGCATGTTTAACATAAACAGTTAACTCATGGAAAAAGCGGCAATTGCGGCTTATCTGCCGTTTCAACATTCGGCAATAATCGCCACACATGACGCGTCACATAAGCCAATTGCATCCAAGCATCTAACAACATCGACTCATGCACATAAACGGGTACGCGATCATCACCTGGTGCCGACAAACGTTTACTGTGATGAAACTCTAACTGCTCACGCAACAAACGCATCTCTTTTTTAACCAGATTACTATCATCCGTTGCCGTCTTTTCTGGCTGAGACAAAGCCAACAATAATCGTTGTAACTGCTCACCAATACGATGTTGTAATGACGAATAAAGCACTGCAGTGGCATCACTCATCACCAGTTTTTCTTTTTGCATGCTGACATACACATTGGGAATAACACTGCCCATTACATGCCCCATAGTGCGTAAACGACTAGAAAGCTTAATTTGTCGTAAAATTTGACGCTCACTGACTTCATCATGTGCTAAACGTCCAGTAACAGACATCAGCACCAGTAAACGTTGATCTAGCTGCTTAAGTTCATCTTGTAAGCTCTGCATGCTATTCATTTGCGCCAAACTACGAGGCATATCGACGCTTAAACGCGTCATTTGCTCTAAGGCTTCACCCATCGCCACAATCAGACGATTGCCTTGAACAAGCCCCTCATTAGCTGTTTTAGGCGTCGCGATACTCAATGGATCATGAGCAGGCACTTGATGTGGACTATCGGGTAATATCCAACGAATCAAGGTTACCAGTTGCGGTACTAACAAAATAAAGACACCCGCAACCACAACATTAAACAAGGTATGCGCATTGGCAAGTAAGATACTGGGTAAAGTCGAACTACTCACTAAATCAATGAAGTGAATAAAAACATCTAAAAATAGCAATACGATGACGGCACCTATCACGTTGAATAGAGTATGAAATAAGGCAATACGGATGGTTTCGCGACTTTTACCAATAGAAGCTAACCAAATGGTAATACAAGTACCAATATTAGCACCCAACATCATTGCAATCGCCGTAGTCATGTCAACTTGTTCTGCAAGAACTAAGGCAAGCACTATGCCACCAAAGGCAGATGATGATTGAATCAATGCGGTAACAATAATGCCAACTATGGCAGCCATCCAAATCGAATCCATCCAATCAATAATGGCTTGCATCCATGTGGTTTCTTGTAGCGGACGCATGGCATCAGCCATCAAATTTAAGCCAAGAAAAATAAGACCTAACGCCAATAACAGTTCCGCAACATAACGATTCTGCCAACGCCAAAAAAGCAAGGTAATGCTACCAAAGAAAATCAACCATACGGCAATATCGGTTACTTTAAAAGCTATAAGCTGCAAGGTTAGTGTGGTACCGACGTTGCTACCAATAATAATGGCTAAGGACTGTGCAAAGCTAATCATTCCCGCTTCAACCAAACCTACGGTTAAAACCGTCAAGACCGTCGAAGATTGCAACAATGCGGTCATGGTTACGCCGACGAATAAGCCATGCCAGCGCGTAGCTGTCATACGCAATAAGAGGCGACGCATAGACTCGCCAGCATTTGCTTTAAGCTGTTTAGAAAAAACTTCCAAACCGTATAAAAATAACCCTAGCCCGCCTAGCAGCAGACCGATTGATTGCCACCCCATATGACGCTTCCTTTACAATGATTCATACATAATATTTGCATTGTAACAAAGTATGGAATAATCAAAGACAGCAGCATTAGTTAAGTAGGTAAATAGCTTAATTGAACACTAAGAGAATTGACGCATCTCTTGCTCTTCTGACTGTAACCTGATACTGAAAGCCCGATTGATTGGAGCAACATAAACTTTACCGTCACCTGGGTTACCAGAATGAGCTACCGTTAAAATAATCTGCACGATGTTATCCACCATATCATCGGGCACAATCATTTCCACACGTACTTTTTCAATAAAAGGGTCATATTCCTGACTTTGGTTGACGCGTTCTCGACCAAAGCCTTTAATGGTCATTGCTGACAAACCTGGAAAATCTGGTAACTCCATTAAGGTCAAGGCTAATTTTTCTAGCATAAAAGGCTTAATATAAGCACGAATTTCTTGCATCAAACCATCCTCTCTTATTCAGTTTGCCATTTTTCTTGGCGACTAATTAACAGCCAGTACATCAAGGGCAGTAATGTGAGTGTCGCTATGGTTGCCGTAATTAAGCCGCCGATAATAGCCAGTGCAAAAGGACGCGTTGCCTCCGCACCCACACCAGTTGAAACAGCGGCTGGTAGCAAGCCCAAAGTTGCCATCAAAGCAGTCATGAGTACAGGACGCAAACGTGCCTTAGCACCCTCTTGTATCGAAAGTAAAGCCTCTTCACCGCTGGCACGTAAGTAATTGATATGCTCCATCATGATCACTCCATTTTGTACAGCGATGCCAAAAAGTACAATAAATCCAACAGCGGCTGAAATACTTAAGTTCACACCCAATAACCACAGCAGTAGTATTCCGCCTGCAATAGCAAAAGGTACTGTTAACATGACCAAAAAGGCTTGAGCTACCGATTTAAAAGCCCAAAACAGCAAAGCAAATATCAATAGTAAAGAAACAGGAACAATTACGTATAAACGCTGCATAGCCCGTTGCTGATTTTCAAACTCGCCTGACCAAACCACACGATAACCTGGTGGCAGCTCTACTTCTTTATTGACGCGTTGCATGGCTTCTTTAACAAAAGAGCCTTGATCACGGTCAACCAAGTTAGATTTAATGGCAATACGTCGATAATTGCTTTCACGCGAAATACGATTGGCACCCGTTTTCAATACAATATCAGCCACTTCACCAAGCGGAATTAACTGTCCACTCGCCGTTGGAATCAACAAATCATTTATAGCAGCGACAGAGTTACGTCCCTCGTTTTGCAAACGTACTTGTAAATCGAAACGACGTTCACCCTCTAAAATTTGCGTCGCCACACCACCACCTAAAGCAACTTCGATTTGTTTGTGTACATCAGCGACACTTAAACCGTACATCGCGGCCTTAACTCGATTAATGATTAATTGCGCTTCACCTGCACCCATTTGTTGTTCGGCTGCGACATCTGCAGAACCATTGATCGTGTTTAGAATGGAGACAATTTGATTCGCTTTTTCTTGCATTACAGCCAGCTCAAGCCCATACAACTTAATCACCACCTCACCCTGTGAACCTGAGATAGCTTCTTCGACACTTGCCTGAATTTGCTGAGAAAAATTAAACGACAATCCTGAAAAAACACTCACTTTTTCTTTAATCGCTTCGATCAGGGCTACCTTACTAGAATAACGCCATGTTTCTTTAGGTTCCAACTCAACATGAATTTCCATGCTATTAAAACCTTTGCTGTCCGTGCCATCTTCAGGACGTCCTAAATGACTAACCACTAATTTAACTTCAGGGAATCCCATCAGCACATCACGCACTTGTCGCTCGACCGCTTTACTTTCTTGCAGTGACGTAGAGGTAGGCAACACCACCGTTAACCAAATATTACCTTCATCGAATTTAGGCATAAACTCAGTACCCAACTGCTTCACCATAGAAATACTAAGCACCAATAACACCAAAGCAATGGCAAGAACCCTTTTAGGAACGCTCAGCAAATAAACCAACAAGCGTTTGTAAGCCAGCGTTACCTTTTCCATTGCAGGACTGTGACGCTCTGTTAAGCGATGATCGAGAAAAAAACTCATCAACGCTGGCACCAAAAAGAGCGTTAACAACACCGAACCTAGCAGAGCAAAGGTCAAAGTAAGTGCCATTGGAGTAAAAATTTTACCTTCGACCTGACTAAAGGTCAGTACGGGCAAAAATGCCGCAATCAAGATTACTTTGGCAAAAATAATCGGACGAATCATCTGACTCCCGACGGCGACCAAAGTTTGGCGTCTATGCAGAATCGACGCACCCTGCGCCATATCAGCGGTCAACTTAACCATCACCGCCTCAACCAATACCACGGTTGAATCTACGATAATACCAAAATCAATTGCTCCTAACGAAATCAAGTTTGCCGATACGCCATTGAGGCTCATCAAAATAAAAGCAAATAGTAAAGATAATGGAATGATAATGGCGACCAACAGCGCCGCAATCGGGCGCATTAAAAACACTAATAATATAATAACGACTAGCGCCGCACCATGCAGTAAATTATCCGTCACGGTATGCACGGTATGTGTCACCAACTTGGTACGATCATTGACCATTTCAATCCGTGTTCCAGGGGGTAACAACACCTCATTAAGCTCGTTAATACGTTGCTTAACCCCTTCAATAATCTTGACCGCATCACCGCCCTTGGTCATCATAACAATGCCCAGAGAGACATCATCCTCAGTGTTATAGCCTACAATTCCCGTACGCTCTTGATGACCGATTTCTACTCGCCCTAAATCGCGCACGCGAACAGGTGTAGTGCCATTGAGATTAACGACAACCACTTGAGCAATATCTTCTAGTGTTTGTAGTAAGCCAATACCACGAATCACCATAGCTTGCTCACCGCTCACTAAGACGCCACCACCCGTATTGCTGTTATTTTCGGCGAGTGCATCCATCACCTGCCCAGCACTCAGTCCAAAAGAACGCAAACGTTCAGGATCTAAATTAACTTGATATTGTTTGACTTGTCCACCAAAACTCGATACATCCGCCACACCAGGAGCAGTTTTAATATGGGGTGCAATCACCCAATCTTGTAAGGCTCTGATTTCTGTTAATGGCAAATTATCACTGTGAACCACATAACGGTAAATTTCACCTACACCCGTAGTTAAGGGACCTAAAACGGGCTGAACACCCTCAGGCAAATCCGCTTGCTTTAGCCTTTCTAATACTTGCTGACGAGAAAAATAATCCTCTGCATCGTCATTGAAAGTTGCTGTCACTACCGATAAACCAAAGGTTGAAACCGAGCGCACATTCATTAACTTAGGCGCACCATTGATAGCTCGCTCAATTGGCATACTCACAAGCTTCTCAACTTCCTCGGCTGATTGGTTAGGAAATTGACTGATGACCACCACATAGACGTTTTGCACTTCGGGAAAGGCTTGTACAGGCAAACGCTCATACACAATGGCACCATAAATTGCCATCAAAGCGGTGATAATAATCACCATCCAGCGTTGTTGTAACGCAAATACCAGAATATTACGAATCATGATCTGTTCCGCTGGTTAGGGTTAATTGCTATTGAGCTTTAGCATTTCACGACGTAACAGCAAAGCACCGTCACTAACTACTTGGTCGCCTTTCTTTAGACCCGACAAGACCAATGCTGTATCACTAAAACGCATGCCTAAGCTGACCTCTTGCCAGTGAAATCTGTCTGTGTCAACACGCAAAAACACATAGTGCTTATCGCCCTCAGTCAACACTGCCGATAAAGGCACGGGTAAATTGGGCTGTTGACTTTGGTTACGAATAGAAACCTGCGCATGCATAGCAGGAAGTAACTTAAACTCGCTATTGTCGAGTTGACAACGCACTTGTATCGAGCGCGTCTGAGGATTAACCACTTGACTGACATAATCTACCTTACCGTAAAACGCATAATCTGGCCATGATGCTACACGCACGGTAATCGGCTGACCCACAGCGACTTTGGCAATGTCTTTTTCAAACACATCAATCCACAACCACAATTGACCTAGATCTGAAATGACATAAAGCGGATCCGATAAGTCTGGTCTAACTTCCATGCCTGGATTAACCTTGACTTCAGTAATCGTACCAGACAAAGGCGAACGTAAATGAAAAGCACCGGTTTGCATACTCACGCCACCAGCTTGAACACCAAGCTTTTCTAAATATTTACGCGCTCGCTCAAACTCTGAATTAGCTTGTGTTAAACCATCTAACTCTTGCTCGTAGTCTTTGCGTGACATCACTTTTGCATCAAATAAACGCTGCGCCCGCGCAAAAGACTCCTTAGCCAACTTTTGATTGGCTGTTGCCTTTTCTAAGGCAGACAAAGCATCATTAAAGTCGGGGCTATTCAGTTTAAGCACCACATCCCCTTTCACTACCTGCTTACCCAGTGGCATCGGTTCAGATATAACACGTCCACTAATAGGAGAAGTGAGTCTTAGCGTTTTAGTTTCATCATAAGCAAGACTGGCACTCGCCGGTGGCAAAATGGGTGCGTCATCCAAAACCAGGGTATAAAAAGCTAATTGACGAAAACGAGGGTCTTTTTCAGTCACCACCACATCTTGACCATCAACGAAAAAAGAAACCTCTTTAGGTTCTTCGCTCGTTTTGGCTCTATCAGATGAATCGCAAGCTGCAACACTGATCAACATCAATACAAAAACCAACAGATTGCGCATTTAATCTTTTCCTTCTTTGCCACTAGCATAAACAAAATTTAATTGAGCTTGAGTCAAGTCGAATTGCGCTTGCGTATATTCCAACATGATATTTCGGTAATTATTTTCTGCATCTAATAACTCAAGCAGGGAAATAGCACCCTGTTGGTAAGCGATTAATGACGAAGATCGAATTTGATACGCCTTATCGATGAGTTCTTGCGTGTAGCGTTTGAGCACGCGTTCTTTTTGTTCGTACTGAGCTAAGGATTGCGATACTTGAGTTCTCACCTGTTGCTTTAACTGCAACAAGGATAGCTCACTCAGTCGCTTGTCAGCACGTGCCTGTGCCACCTCACCCTGAAACTGATGCCACAAAGGCAAGCTAACACTCACCCCAACACCCAAGCTATCGCGCACCAATGCACTCGGATCATGTACCGCTTGCACACCTATCTCGACATCGGGAACAACCAGTTTTTGCGCCAAATCGAGTTGAGCTTGCAAACGATTCACTTGCAAATCAGCGGCTTTAACATCGGGACGTATCGACAAAGCTTCATCTATCAGCTGATGAGGATTCTTAAAACCAGGGGCTTTAGACTTAGGAAAGTGTTCAACCGTGCGCAGTTGATCGGCTGGAATTTCATAAACCAAAAGTTCTGCCAACTGCTGACGCGATTCTATCAATGCCAATGATGCCTGATCCACCAGAGTTTTGGCTTTCAGCACCTCAACCTCGATACGGTTAAATTCAGTCTCAGAAATGTCGCCTGCTTTGAGGCGTAAAAAATTAGCCCGTGATGTTTGATTAAGCTTTTCTAAAATTTCGTTATACAACTGAACGACTTGCTGATCTCGAACCACTTGATAATAAGCAATAAGCAAATCACGTTTTAATGATCTGAGCAAATCTTCGAATAACAACTGCTGAGCTTGAACAGCCACTTCAGCACCCTGAATACGCAGTTGTCGCTTACCTGCTGTTTCGATAAGTTGCGTTAATGTTAAATTATTATTGTAGGGTCTATCCCAATAGCTCTTACCACCGTCCCAATTTTTCTGGTCTCCAATGCCGGAGATTGTTAAAGAGGCACTTGGATTGGTGAATTGTTTCGCAATCAACAGCTCAGCTTTTGATGCATCAATTTGTGCCTGACCAGCGAGTAAAGGCAGATTTTTTTCTAAGAAAATCTGTAAAACCTGTTGTTCTGTTACCAGCGTAACAGCGCTGACCGACAACGATAATGGCAACAATGCCACCCAAACCCAACTTAAAAATCGCACTGAAAACCTGACCCTAAAAAAATAATGCAAAACAATGTAATTATAGGTGAAACAGGTGACAAAATTATGAATTTAATTCACTCACAACATATTTTTTATTGGCCAAGCTTGGTTAACTGTAGGGTCTCGACTGGTTGGATAAGTTATAATTATCTCAAGTCT